>JABDAL010000010.1 GCA_013289165.1 Bacteroidota bacterium | reverse complement strand
TACAGCAAAATTACCGGTAACCCATTCACCTTTCTTCACATTCTTCACTACCACGGAGCCTACCGTAATGAATGCATTATCTTCTATAACTACTTGGGCAATAATACTGCAATTGGGGCCCAGCCAAACATTGTTTCCAATGGTGCAGGAACCTGACAGCATTGTGCAGCCAACAATGAAACATTCTTTTCCTATTTGAACCCCATGTGAAATGTTCACCAGGTTATCTATCCGGGTGTCATCGCCAATAATGGTTTGCCGGAATGAAAAGCCTTTGCATATTGAGGTATTGGAACCAATTACAACCTTTTTGCCAATAATCACTTTTCCATCATGCTTGACGGATAATAGCCCCTTCGATGTTTTTTTATGTTCATATCCTTCACAGCCTATTACGGTTCCTGCCCTTATCACTGAATCATCCCCAATTTCCACATCGGGCAGGATGGTTGCATTAGGCTCAATAAGTACATTTTCCCCAATGATTACATTGTATTCCGATACAAAAGCACGGGGGTGTATATTGGCTGTGGGTGCAATAACGGAAGGAGTCTTTATATAGGTAGCCTCCAGGTTCCGGTTTATTAGCAAATAAAAATAGTACCGGGGGTCATCTACTACTATTGAAATAAGTCCTTGCCTTAACCGGGTGGCAAATTCAGGCGTAGTGAAAACAACGGTAATATTTTCGTTCCGGTTAAGCTGGGGCAAAAATGTTTCAGTATCCAAAAACGAAATAGTGTCCGGGGTTATAGAATTGGCCATGCCCGGAATAGAACAGTTGAAAGAAGGCCCTTTGTATGTTCCCAGAAGTTCTGTAATATTTTTTTCGGTAATCATGGCATATTACATTTTCTGGACCAACTCGTGTTCCACGTTTTTTTTCAGGCATTCACCCACCTTCAAGCCGGCAGCATGAAGATTGATAACAGGAGCAGGCCCCAAGTATGCAAGCGTGTGCGACATAACGGAAGCATATCCATCTTTTTGGGGGTAAAAAGAAATATTGTTTTCCCGCAAAAAAGCGCTATCCACTTTTCCATACAGGTGTATGAAGCCGCAGGAGGGGTTCCATTCTTTTATTTTGGCAATGTCTATTATTCCGTCTTTTCCCAGCAGGGTAGCTTGTTCGCTGTAATCGCATAAAAACACAAAATCCAAGCCGGAGCTGTTTTCATACAACTGCTCGACCGAGGTGGTCATAATCACATTTTTTGCTCCAAATCTCTTAAATGTTTCCGATATAACCTGCCCAAAATGATCGTCTGACCATACTACGATATTGTTTTTAAACACCTCGAAGCCGCCTTCATGTGCGAGTTTTACAGCGAGGGGGCCGCTATAATTAAAAACCTCAATAGCAGGAAAATTTTCCCAGGTTCCGGCAAGAGGTATATTTTTCTTTTTGCAATATGTAACGTCAATATCTTTTTCTCTCACCTCCCATGCTTCGCACATGGCGGGTATAACAGTTCCATGCTTCACCTTTTTAAGAAACTCTTCGTTAAGCGGACGCACAAATCCCAGGTTGGTTATAATGTCTGCTTTTTCAATATGCTCTGTAGGGCGGTTGTTTTCGGCAAACACCATTACATCAGGTACGCCAAAGCTATGGGCAAGCTGCTTACAGCGTTCAATAATATCGGAGGCTTTGCCATAGGACGAGTCGCGGGTCCAGACAAATACCTGCGTTGCTCCTGCCCGGGCGGCAATAAGAGGGGTATATACGAAAAGGCCGCTGCCTGCTTCGGTTAATACAGTTAAACCGGATAAATCAATTTGAAGAGTTGAGATAACCTGTTCAATTATTTTCTTGACCCTTTCTGTTCCTGCCGGCTCCATCAGTCTCCAATTTTCTCATTATTTAAAAATATCCGGCACCACCACTCAAAGTTCATAAACGACCATATAAGCAGGCGGTGGTTGATGCGCTTATTGACATGCTCGTCTACAATTTTTTGTATATAAGCCGGATTGATAAACTCGGAGGATATGGTTTTTTTGTTTAATAAGAGTTCTTTTATATAGGCTGCATTTCCGCCCCTGTACCATGACTCGTCAGGGGCAGAGAAGCCCTGCTTCTTACGGTTGATGATTTTTTCGGGAAGAAAGTCTGCCATGGCCTTGCGTAATACGTTTTTACCATCATCAAACTGCTGGTAAGCATGTTTTTTATTCCCTACTGTATTTTCATCAATTTTTTTCATTTGCTCCAGGTTCCCCAATTTATATCTTACGGGTATTTTTTGTGCAAAATTAACCAAATCATTATCGAGAAAAGGGAAGCGTTCTTCCAGCCCGTTTGCCATGGAAAGCTTATCGCCCACCAATAACAAACCTGGTAAAAAAGTTTTTATTTCAAAGTATAGGCTGTTTTGAATATGCTGTTCAGGAGTGTCGTATTTCAGTTTTTTATTAAAGGTAAATACCCGTTCAAATACTGTTCGGGGCTCGCCCAGGTCCATATGGCTATATATTCCGGACGAAAAGGCTTCTTTTTTTTGCTCATCCGGCACCAGTCTCTGCCAAAAACCATAATAGTTGTTAAAAAATGAATTCTGGTCAAGCGACTGGAATACCCTATAGTACCTCCAGGGATAACCTCCATAAAGTTCATCACCTCCGGTGCCCTGCAGGCACACTTTTACAAACTTCGATGCCAGCCTGCTGATATAATAATTGGGGTAACTCATCCCTACACGCAGGTCTTCCAAATGCCATACAACCCTTGGAAGCGACCAGCTCAAATCGCCTGCATTTATTACCTGTTCATAGTGCTCGGTTTTAAAGTGGTTAGCCATCAACTCGGCATCAATCCGTTCATCGTAGCCGGCTTCCACCCCATCCACTTCCGAAAGCTCGAAACCAGCCGTAAATGTAGCAAGCCTTCGTACATGCTTGCTGGCAATAGCTGTTATGGAACCGGAATCCATGCCCCCCGATAAATAAGAGCCCACCGGAACATCGGAAAGCATTTGCCTTATTACAGCCTGTTTAAACAGGCGCTCGGTTTCTTCTTTTGCCTCTCCTACGGTCATCTTTTCATCGGGTGCCGAAAAGTCATAATCCCACCAAGAGTGGTGGCGCAGGGGAGAAGAGATGTTAACTTTTACCGTATTAGCAGGCGGAAGCATGGTTACTCCTCCAAAAAGTGTTTGATAGGTAAATATATTCTGAAAAGTAAAATACTCGTTTAGGGCAGAAGGGTTCAGTTCCACTTTAAATTCCGGGTGCTCCATAAATGCCTTTATTTCGGAACTGAATAAAAGGAGGTTCCCTTTCTGATAATAGTAGAGTGGCTTAATACCATACCGGTCGCGGCTTAAATAGAGCGTTTTGCTGGGCCTATGCCAGGCAGCAATAGCAAACATACCATTAAAGCGTTCAAAATAATCCGTTCCGAATTCAGATAATCCTTCGGTAATAACTTCCGTATCGGTAGAAGAGACAAAACTGTGCCCCAATGCTCTTAGTTCTGCTTTTAGTTCCAGGTAATTATAAATGCACCCGTTAAAAACAACTACCCATTTGCCATCCCTCGATTGCATAGGCTGGGCCCCTTTATCAGAAACATCCAAAATAGCCAGCCTTTTGTGGCCTAATGCTATATTATCCTCCACAAAGAAACCATCTCCGTCAGGCCCCCTGTGGGCAATACGCTGTGTCATTGCCTTGATGGTGCGTAACGCTACCGATTCTCCGCCAATATTAAAAACACCTGCTATTCCGCACATTTTTATTTCTTTTTAAACCTTCCGGTGTGGCAAGCTTCTTCGGAATGGGAGAAAACTTTTTCCAGTTTATTATCAATGCCCCATTGGTTAAATTCTTCCAGACTGTAGCGGGCTGCATTGCTGGGCGCATACCAATCGAAATTGGTAGCTACAGATAATTTATCGCTACTGTCTTCCCTCCAAAAACATTTCAGAAAATTCCAGTAAAGGAACCGTTGTACATCATATTCTCCTCCTTTTATGCCCAATGCAGGAATATCAGGACAATGGAAAGAAGCTTTTAATTTAGTAAGGTTCTTGCCAAGCTCGGTAAGCTGTTCCGATAATTCCCATAATTGCTGGTGGGTCAATTTTTTGGAATATTCCCTGAAGTAATCGTCAACCAGTTCCCGTGGCAGGGCTTTTTTAGCATATACATAGCAGGCAAGTTCGCCACCAGGTGCCAGGAGAGAAGCCAAATGTTTAAACGTTTCAGCAGGTTTCTCTGTATGATGAATCACCTGGTCGCAGGAAACATAACCGATACTACCTTTTTTTAGCGGGGTATTGGCAATATCTCCTCTTACAAAAAATAAATTCTTTATGTGCTTATACCTGTTTGCAGCTAAAATAGCAGCCTCCGAAAAGTCCATGCCAATAACTGTAGAGTCGGGTGCCAGTGTTGCAAACCAGGCTGCTTTATAGCCTAAGCCACATCCGGCATCCAATATTACATTTTGCCGGCAAAGAAATGCAGCTAAATCATCATTGGAAGAAAAACCATACAGCTTGAGATACCATTTTAACTGCATGTCTATCATTTTTTCTACATCTTCCTCCTCTTTATTAACCTCGCCCCATTTTTCAGAAAAAACCTGGTTGGTTTGTTCCTGGTTAGTGAATGCTGAGTTGCTCGACACTCGAATCAAGTTTTCTTCAATAGCAACATCCTCGTCCTGAAATAAATGATTTACCGCATTCATTTTATACTATTTTAAATACTTCATACTTATTAATTTATTCATATGCCTACTTTACAAACCTTCCGGAGTAACAGGCTTCTTCACTATGGAAGAAGATTATTTTCAGGTTATTGTCGGCAATTATTTTTTTGTATTCTTCTTCCGAATAACGATAGGCATTGCTGGGCGCCCACCAGTCGAAGTTGATAATGTTCGATACCTCTTCTCCCAGCTCGGCGTTCCAGTAGCATTTCAGAAAATTCCAGTAAAGGAAGCGTTGTAAATCGTATTCCCCGCCTTTTATTTGCAGCATCGGAATATCGGGTACTGTAATATTTATATGTAAATCGGTCAATATTTTCCCCAATTGTGTCATTTGCTTGGAGAGTTCCCATATCTGCTCTTTGGTGGAATTATGTACATGGGTGCGGAAATATTCATCGAGCAATTCACGGGGCAGGGCCTTTTTGGCATACACATAGCAGGCAAATTCGCCATTGGGTGCTATAAGCGATGTAAGGTGGGCAAATGTTTTCGGTGGATTTTCAGTATGATGAATTACCTGGTCGCAGTTTACATAGTCTACAACTCCCGGTTTAAAAGGAGTATCGGCAATATCGCCCCGGATAAAATAAAGGTTTTTGAGGGCGGCATATTTTTTAGCTGCTATCATACACCCTTCCGAAAAGTCCATGCCTATTACCGTTGAATTGGGTGCCAGCTGTGCAAACCAAGCTGTCTTTATCCCTCCTCCGCAGCCGGCATCGAGGATTACTTTTTTGGTTTGTAAAAATTTTGCCAGTGCCTCTTCACTGTCAAACCCATATTGCGACAAATAATTGCGGTGCATGGTTTGTGCCAGCATGTCTAAGTCTTTTTCAGCAGCATTTTCGGCAGTATATTCCCATTTTTCGGAGAAGGCACTGTTGGTTTGTGCCTGGTTAGCCTCATCTGCTTTTGATTTTATAAAAATCAAATTATCCTTTATGCTTACATCCGTTTTAAATAAATCGCCATTCATCCGGTTTTTGTTTTTGGGGTATTATTAAAAAGTACTCTGTTTACTTGATAGATAGCAGGGCATCTACAATGTATTCATAATCTTCCTTTACCATTTTATTATGTAAAGGGATAGACATGGAATATTCGTTGCAGGCATAAGCGCCGGGGTAATCGGAAGGTTTTATATTGAATTTTTTAGCATAAAAACCCAGCATGTGCACGGCATGGGTGCCCGGCCTTGTGCTAATGCCTTTTTGCTGCAGGTGTTCCATTAGGTCATTGCGCTTAATAGGAGATTTGGTTTCATCTACATACGATACATACGATTGCCAGCCGTGCTTATATGTTTCAGGAATGTAAGGGGTCTTGAGCCAAGGGACGGCAGATAGTTTTTCGGTATAGTAATCGGCCCATTTTTGGCGTTCGTCAATAAAGGTGTCCAGCTTTTTTAACTGTACCACTCCTATGGCACCCTGTATGTCAGTCATGCGGTAGTTGTAGCCCACCATGTCAAATTCGGGAAGTATATAGGGTTTGGGCCCTTTGTGTCGCTGTTCTTCAGATATAGAGGCACCGTGGTTGCGCAACATATTGATGCGTTCGGCCAGCGTATCATCATTGGTGGTAAGCATTCCGCCTTCGCCTGTTGTTACTGATTTGCGTGGGTGAAAAGAAAAGCACCCGATATCGCCCAGGCTTCCTGCTGGCCTGTCGCCAATGCCTGCCCCGGAGGCACAAGCACCGTCTTCTACTATTTTAAGGTGGGGGGCAATGCGCTTAACTTCGTCTATATTGGCACACAAACCAAATAAATGGACAGGAATGATAGCTTTGGTGCGAGGGTTTATCTTTTTAAGGATGCTGTTTACATCTATATTAAAGGTGCGGGTATCTACATCTACAAATACGGGAGTAGCATTGCAATACATTACTGCATTGGCTGTTGAAACCCACGTAAAGGCGGGTACCAGCACTTCGTCGCCTTCCTTAATGCCCAAAGCAACCATAGCCAGGTGTAGGGCGGTGGTGCAATTGGAAACGGCCAAGGCATGTTTCACCTTATGGCGCTGTGCAAATAGTTTTTCAAACTCGGCCACCTTGGGGCCCTGGGTTATCCAGCCTGAAAAGATAGGTTCTCTTGTTGCTTCCCATTCTTCCTGCCCCATAAATGGCAGTGCAATGGGGATATTTCTTTTTTCCATATTATATAAATGCAATTTTCTTCTTGCTGTAGTTTCTCCACTCAATTAAACGGGTAAGGCCCTGCTCTAATGTATAAGTATATTTAAAGTTGATTTCTTTTTCGGCTTTGGCAATAGACCCAATGCGGTTTTGAACCAGGGCACGGGCATCGTCGGCACTATAGGGCTTGTATGTCACTTTCAGGTGCGATTCTTTTAAGCGGAGAATAGTGTCGCACAATTGCTTGATGGTGGTTTGTACTTCGGTACCCACATTATAATAGCCGAATTTTTGTTCAGTAGTTAAAGCGGCCACGTTGCAACGGGCCACATCTTCCACATAAATAAAATCATACGCCTGGCTTCCGTCGCCATTGATTACAGGTGCTTCGTTGGCATCAATTTTATTAAGCATAATGGGAATAACCCCGCTATATACGGCGTGCTGGTCTTGCCCCGGGCCGTATACATTCATATAGCGCAGCCCGATAACCGACAGGCCATAACGGTCATTAAAGGCGGTACACATGCTTTCGCCTGATATTTTGGTTGCCCCGTAAAAATTCTTGTTGTTAAACGGGTGTTCTTCGGTCATGGGTACTTCTACAGCATCGCCATACACCGATGCCGATGAGGAGTAGATCAGTTTCTTAATCTTATTTTTAACACAAGCTTCCAATACATTAAATGTACCGGCAATGTTCACTTCAAAAGCCGTGCGCGGGTAGTCTTTGCAATGCAAAAGCCACATAGCTGCAAGGTGAAAGACATAATCTACGCCTTTCATAGCATCATTCAGGATGTCGGTTTCGCGCACGTCGCCCCCGAAAGGATAGATGGTGCAGCGCGGGTCTTTCAGCGACTCCCTGATGTTTTCCATTTTACCCCTCGCAAAGTTGTCGTAAATGATAACTTCTTTTACGTCTTCTTTCAGCAGTTCGGCTATTACAAAGCCCCCGATGAAGCCTGCACCGCCGATTACGAGTATTCTTGAATCTTTTATGTCCATATAGATTTTAATTAATTTTCTTTTCTTTCCAATCGGTATCAGGCTGTATATACCCGTGCACCGTAGCCCAGGGGTATTCTGTATCGCCCGATTTGCTTTCTTTGGCTACGGTAAAGTTGCCAAAACTTTCAACAAAATCAATATTTGCCCCTGTAAAAAAGTTGGCTAAGGAGAGCCCAAACGAATACTCGCCGGGCATCAGGTTATCATTAAATTTTATGGTTATTTCGTGTTCCCCTTTTTCATAGGTGCAGGGCTTGTACCCGGAATTGGCTGTTGCCATCAGTATTCTTTCTCCAAATTGGTTCAGTACAAATATGTTACTCATTACATTTTCCAACTTTTGGTATACTTCAAGATGCAATACTATAACAATTGTTTCATTAAAAAAGAAGGTATTTTTTGGTTCTCCGTTCTCATCAAGTACATATAATTTCTTAAACTTGGCTTCTCCTGTAAAAACGGAGCTTTCACTTTGCGGAATATCTGCACCGGCTGCGCCTTCTATCTGCTTGTTGGCCGCAAGGTACATGCTTATCATCTGGTTAGTTTCGCCCGAGGCTATTAATTTGCCATGTTGCATAAGAAGCGAGGTGGTGCATAAAGCCCGCAGCGAAACAAGGTTGTGGCTTACAAATAAAACGGTACGGCCCGAACCGGCTACATCTTTCATTTTACCCAGGCATTTCTTTTGAAATTCGGCGTCTCCCACTGCTAATACCTCGTCGGCAATCAGTATTTCCGAATCGAGGTGAGCAGCCACAGCAAAGGCAAGCCGCACATACATCCCCGAAGAGTAACGTTTGGCAGGAGTATCAATATAGCGTTCTATTCCTGAAAAAGCAATGATTTCATCGAGCTTCTTTTTTATTTCGGCTTTGGTCATGCCTAAAATGGCACCATTGGTAAATATGTTTTCGCGCCCCGTCAGTTCCTGGTGAAAGCCTGTACCTACTTCAAGCAGGCTGGCAATTCGTCCCTTTACTTTAAAGCCTCCTTTGGTAGGGCCTGTAACCCTCGACAATATTTTAAGCAGGGTAGATTTGCCGGCGCCGTTTTTCCCAATTATTCCCAGCGTAGCGCCTCTTTTCACGTCAAAGTTTATGTCTTCCAATGCCCACACATAGTCTGACTTGCCTTTTACTCCACGTACATTCTTCTCCGAGATTTTAAGGTAGGGATTTTCTTTTCCGCGGATAGCATACCACCAACGGTTCAGGTCGTGCGACAGGGTTCCTGTACCAATCATCCCCAGCCGGTAGTGCTTGTACAAATTTTCTACCCGTATTACTACATCACTCATCTTATACCGTATCCATAAAGTTTTTCTCTATCTTATTGAACATAAGCATGCCTGCAAACAGCATAATAACCATTACAATACTGCTATATGCCAGGTGCTTAAAAGGAAATTGCCCGACAGGGAAAAAGGCATACCGGAAACCTTCTACAACCGATGAAATAGGATTGGCAAGAATAATCATCCTCTTTTTGCCTACAATTTCGGTCATAGGATATATAACCGGGGTAAGATATAAAAGCAGCTGTACCCCGAATGTTACCAGGAAGGTAATATCGCGGTACTTGGTGGTGAGCGACGATATAATGATACCTGCCCCAAGCCCTATGCCCCCCATAACCAATACCAGGTAGGGGATAAGCAACATATATATATTAACAGACATATGAAGGCCCTTGAACAGCATAAAATAAATCAGGAATCCTAAAAAGAGCAGAAATTGTACACCGAAAATAAAAAGGCTGCTTATTATTTTTGATATGGGTGTTACCATTCGCGGAAAGTATACTTTGCCAAATATGGCTGCGTTGGTTACAAAAGTATTGGAGGTGGCATTGAAGCTAGTTAAAAAATATCCCCAAACGGTAAGCCCCGACAAGTAAAAAAGTATGCCGGGAATACCATCAGTTTTTATACCAGCTATATTACTAAAAACAACAATAAATAATAGAGAGGTAAGCAAGGGCTGGATAAGAAACCAAAGGGGGCCGAGAATGGTTTGGTAATATACGGTGGCAATGTCTCTTTTGGCAAACTGCATTATCAAGTCTCTATACCTCCATAACTCCCTGATATTTATAGATATTCTGTTTTTGTCAGCATCCACAACCACATCCCAGTGCTCGGTAGTTTCCTTTTCTTTCATTCCGCTTTGTTTGTAATAAAACCTTAGGGTCCTTTGCAAGAAGCGGCAAAGGTAACAAAATTTAGTAAACGCTTCCGGAAGGCATAGTCAGCGGGGGGATGCCCGGGTGCTCATCCAAGCTACCTAATGAACAGATAATAAGCCCCATCAGGCAGGCATAGTGGAAGCATCTGCAGAACTACTGAAGGGCTAACATTTAATCATTTCTTAACAGAGCGGTACATAATTACCTCGGCTTTTTCCAGGGTAATAAGCCCCCCGGAATGCGATTTTTCAAAAAGTTCCTTAACAAGGGGTATAAAGGCATTCACTTTTTCTTCGGTATCAACAATTTCCACAATAATAGGAAGGTCGGGGCTTATATCCAATAGTTTTACACTATGGACACGGCTATTGGCACCGAACGAAAATATTCCCCTTATGGCAGTGGCGCCGGCAAGGCCTGTTTCTTTAGCTTTATATATGATAGCTTCATATAAAGGCTGGTGGCCCACTTTATCTAATTCCCCTGTAAAAATTCGTAAGAGTTTAGCATTTTGAATAGTTTCCATAGGTATTAAAGTTTTTCGATGGCTATAACGGGTATAAAAGTAGCAAGCAGCCCCAATACTACACTGCCCCCTATATAAGCAGCGGCATAAAACAACTCCCCGCCCCTCAGCAGGGCAAGGCTTTCGTATGAAAAAGCAGAAAAGGTAGTATAGCCTCCGCATATTCCAGTAGCAAGAAAGAACCTCCATTCGGGACTGATGTTGTTCCGGATAGCAAGAGCATAGATAACTCCAATTAGAAAACAACCGCTAATGTTTACACATAAAGTGCCAAAAGGAAAAGCAGATAAAAACTTACCTTGTATCCCCGTAGAAATCCAATAGCGCAACATACTGCCTATAGCACCGCCAATTCCTACCAATGTAATTGTTTTCAGCATTTTACTTACACACAAAAGTAAGGAAAATATGCAGAACAGGGGGAGGATATTTTACTGTAGGTGTATTCTATATAAAACACCTTCTTTACATTCCAAAACCTTTTTTGGATTGTATTTTGAAATAAAGTTTATTTCTTTTTCCCCAGGGTTATCTGGCATAAAAGTATAAATTATTACAGGTTTTGTATGTGGTAATCCAGTCGTGATTACAGAGTCAAATTCTGTTGTCCAATTAGTCGACCATGAAAAGAAAGGTGGCCCCTTTATAAGATTCCAATTAAATGCGGTTAGAACTATATTTTCTCCAAGATTATTTTTTGCATCGGAATCAATAATGCTGTGCATAGTCAATTGGCATTTGCCTGTATGCCAGAAGGAATTTGCTCCATCACCAGAGTAGTACTGATAATTTGTATATGACCAATGAATCATATTAAAAAGAATTGCTGTTCCAAAAAGTAACCCTGAGAAATAAAGTACAAACTTTCTATTTATCGCTCCGCGTAAAATATCATCAATTATTAAAAAGAAAAATATTTGAATAAAAAATATTAGTATCAAAAAATATCTTGTTTTCATAACAAAAGATATTTTAGGCATCCAAGAGGGACCAAAATCAGATATTTGTAATGGAGCAATTAATGATAGGGTAATAAGAAATCCAACGATTATGATAAATGAGACTATTCCTAATGTTGTGAATAAGTCAATGCGATTCTTTTCTTTTTGCCCCTTGAGCCAGTTTCTTATTCTTTGGAAGTACCACATTAAATAACCCATAATGATTATTGATATCAAATACTCAAAAAATCGAACAATTCTAATAATAAACAAATTATTATACATTGCATTATATCCCATAGCAGTATTACTGTTTCCGGTAGTATTTAAGCGCAATGCCTGTGTTCCAAAGGCAGTAGAAACAGCCCCATTTGTGTTGGCCTCACAGGTTTCAAATCCAAACGCACAACATGCACTAGTTTGGTTTCCACTTAATGTAAGGTATCCCTCGGCTGTACATTGCGAACCGGTGTTGAAGCGGAGAACATAATTCCCGACACCGGTATTTTGCACGCCCAGGGTTCCACTGCTAAAGCCCAGAACGATATTGTTATTATTGGGGTCTATAACTCCGCTGGGAGTATTGTCAGTTATAAAGCGCAGGGCAGAATCGTTGAGCGTTCCAAAAACTGCATTGGTTGTAATTGTGTTGCCACCATTACACCAAAGTGAATCCGCATATTTTTGAATCATCTGCAAATTGACCTTATTAGTGCTCCGTATGGCAATAAGTGGAGTATTGACAAGTATAGATGAATCAACACCTTTGTTTGCCAACACATAATGGCGGGTCGCTATAAATTTATTGGTGTCGGTAGTATTGTTTGCGTAGGAGCTGTCCAGTATATGTAAAACATGCCGGAGCTGCGACATCTTTAATTGTGTATTGCTCGGCAACTGGTTATCAATTAAGGTATCGCATCCTGCACGGGGAAGGCTTTGGGCGTGACATAGAGTGAAGAGTGAAGAACTAAGAGCCAAGAGTAAAGTTACAAAATTTATTTTCATTATATTAGTTCAATATATTTTAATTTGTGTAAAAGTCGTTGTCATCAAAATCCTCAGAATTGAAATCGGCAGGCGGTTTCATGTAGGGAGGAGGATTATAACTCTTATCGAGCACCAGGTTGAACGGTGGATTAGCAATAATGCCATTTACAGGCTGGGCAGTAAGGGTGTCAATGTAGGCACAGCCGTATTCTATAATATAGTGATAAATGTTATTATGGCTATAATCCATTTGCTGCTTTTGCCTGGTAAATTCGGAAGCACCTGCAGGCCTGAAATTCTGCAAGGCCGTTTGCACCGCATCGCGAAGTTCAAGCACAGCAAGGTCCTGCTCCATAGTGCCATTCCCCGCATCCTCCAGGCGGTGGAGAATATGTATGCGCACTATTAAATTGGGATATACCTGGTTACCGTTGCCGAGTTGCTCGGTTTCCAGGTTCAGAAATTCTATAAAAAATGCCGGCAGCGAAAAAGAGTATAGGATATTTGCTTCCGTATCAACCGCTTTAAGGCTTGCCAATTGGTTGTTCCATAGCTGCACAAACGATGGAGTGTTATTGGTTTCATCAATAACCTGCAGTTGTGTTTTTATGGCGTTGAAAAATGAAGCAGTAGGCATACGTTTTTGTAAGGGAGAATTTATCCCCTATCCTTCCGCCGCAAAAATAATTTCGTGTAAAGCGCCCTTTTAAAAGGTCAATGAGAAGTCAATGGCTTTGGCTTAACCAATCATCCACTACTTTTTTATAATTGCTATTTCCGTGTATTGCCTGAATAGGTTTTAATTTTCCCGCCTGCTGAATTGCTTTATTTAATATAAAATTTTTCTGAGGATAGCTTATACCTATGCCTTTCTCTTGCACCAGTTTCCCTAAATATTCCTGTTCTGTTTGTCCCGGAGTAGGAATTAAAATTGATTTCTTCCAGCCTATGGCGCTCAAATCCATAAGGGTAGAGTAGCCGGGGCGGCTTAGTACTATATTGCTGCCCATTACCTTTTCATGGAATTCTTCATCGCTTACATGTGGAATCATCTCCACATGGGGCAAGCCTGTATCTTTGCGTTTAGCCCCCAGCAAGCCTTGCAGGATTACTGTTTTAATATGTGGTAAATCCTTTAATTGGCTTAGAACTAATTGTTCCAGTTTGGTTCGTTGCGGTTCAGGGCCCGAAAGAATTACCAATAAATCGTACTTGTCTTTCTTGTAGTAGTCCTTAGGGGAACCGAACCTTGAAAGGGGGCCTATATATTTTCCATTTATCCCTTTAGGAACAGGATGAGAAAGCACTCCCGATAAATTTTCTTCGCCTTCATAATCCGGAATCCAGCATTCCCGGAAATGCTTAATATAGCTATAGATTATCCAGCTGAGGAAGCTGCTACCCGCTGCTGCCTGTATATTTAATTGGTGGGTAATTATCACACAGGGAACATTTCTATTCCACAAGCCATAACGATTATCTGAAATTACTGCATCAATTTTTTTCTCTTTAATAATTTGGGCTACTAACACATGCTCATTTTTGATAGCGGAAACAAGTTGTGGCACTTGCGACAATACCTTAATTCCGGCAGAAAAAAGAGAAGAGTAGGAAATACGGTACCCCGGAAACTCAATATATTCAAGATGGGGAAAGTACTCCTTCAAAAAAGTGAGATGTGCACCCTCCGCGCCTATGACAATTTCTGCTTTTTTTTCGAGTAAATACCGGATAAGCGGAATGCACCTTGCAGCATGGCCTAAGCCCCAGTCCAAAGGTGAAACGAATATCCGCAAAACCTATATTATTTATAGAATAGCCATTTGCCGAGCTCCCTGTAGGTAACTTTTTTACCATACATAAGCAGCCCTACGCGGTAAATTCTTCCGGCCAGCCAAACCGTGCCAAAAATAGATGCCACCAGCACCGCCATTGATAAGCCCAATTGCCAGGCAGGCACTCCAAAAGGGATACGCGCCATCATGGCAATGGGCGAGGTGAAAGGAATGATAGAAAACCACACAGCCACACTACTATGCGGATTGGTGATAATGCTCTGCATAATGATAATAGAAAGTATCAGCGGAGCGGTTACGGGGAGCATGAACTGCTGCGTTTCCGTGTCCTGGTCGACGGCAGAGCCCACCGCCGCAAACAATGCACTATACAAAATATACCCGCAGAGAAAATAGAATAAAAAGCCGCCGATAACAAGTATCCAGTTAGTTGCCCTTAGCATATTATCCATATTATCTAATGCACCGACAGTAGTTGCGCTCGCATGTTCAGTTTTTGCAGTTACAGTATTATTGCTTTGTACCGGCATTCCTGATTTAATAGTTTGTTCTATGGCTGCATTTTTAGGGTTTATTTGCTGGCTTTGAAAATAAGCCGAGCCCACCTGGAAAGCCCCAAAGCACAAAATGACCCATATCAAAAACTGCGTCAAACCTACAAGCCCTACACCAATCACCTTACCCATCATAAGCTGAAAGGGGCGCACCGAGGATATAATTATTTCCACAATGCGGCTGGTTTTTTCCTCCATCACACCACGCATCACCTGCACGGAATAGAGGAGAATAAAAATATAAATGAGAAAAGAGCAGGCATAGCCAAGCACAGCATTATAGCTTGAATTCGACAATTTATTGCCTACAATATCGTTCACCCTGACGTTCGATTTAACCTTGTCAATGGTAGACTGGTCAAGGTTTTCAGCCTGCATTTTAGCCCGTTCAAGCACATTGTTCAATTGGTACTCTATAGCTGAAACCACATCATCGCCCGGATCGTTTTTCGAATAAAGCTCTACCTGGATTATTTGTTCCACACGCGGAATATAAAGCACCGATACATGCCCCGAATCAGCAAATATTTTTTTTACAGCGGTGATGTCGATACTACAATAATTATAATCGAAATGGACGGTAGAGTTGCTTTGCAAAACGTTACATAAAGTCTTGGTTTCATCCACTACCACCACCCGCTGGTTTTCATTTTTGCTATTAGCAATCAACATAGGGGCAAACATAATTCCGGCAAACAGCAATGGCCCCAAAATAGAAATAACAAGGAAAGCTCTTTTCCTCACCCTTGTCGTATATTCCCTCTGTATGATAAGTGATATTTTGCTCATGCTTGTTGTTTTGGTGAGGTACCCTTTACGGCAGAAATAAATATTTCATTCATAGAGGGAAGTATTTCAGAAACACCAATAACCGTGCACACGGGGAGCAGTGTTTTTATCAGGTCATTGGAAGGAAGCCCCTGGGGAATTTTAATTCTTGCAACCATGAAATTAATTTCAGGTGCAATATCCAAAAGTTCAAATTTGCCGCTTAATGCATTTTTTACAGCTTCCTTTTCTCCCTCAAATTTCACTTCCCAGGCATGTTGCTTGAAATTATGCCTCAATTCATTCACATTTCCTTCCAATACGGCTTTCGATTGGTTAATGAGGGTTATGTTATTGCAAAGCTCTTCCACCGAAGCCATGTTGTGGGTAGACAGGATAATAGTAGCACCCTGTTTCCGCAGGCGCAACAACTCACTTTTTATCAATTCCACATTGATGGGATCGAAGCCACTGAAAGGTTCATCGAGTATCAGCAGCTTAGGTTCATGTAAAACGGTTACAATAAACTGCACCTTCTGCTGCATCCCTTTCGAAAGGTCTTCCACTTTTTTATCCCACCATGCTATTATATCAAATTTGATAAACCATTCTTTCAGTCTTGCAATAGCTTCATTCTTTTCCATCCCTTTTAAGCGGGCAAGGTAGAGTGCCTGCTCGCCTACTTTCATTTTTTTGTAGAGTCCCCTTTCTTCGGGCAGGTAGCCGATAAACTTGGTATGGTTTGGCACCAGTTTCTCATCATTAAACAGCACTTCTCCCCCATCGGGAGCCGTAATTTGATTGATAATACGAATCATGGAAGTTTTGCCTGCCCCATTAGGGCCCAGTAATCCGTAGATTACCCCCTCTGGAACATTAAAGCTTACATCATTTAAAGCTACGTGCTTGGAGTAACGCTTAACAATATTTTTTGCTGAAATAATATTCCCCATCGTGCTCTTCTAATTCCGGCACGAAAATAACAAATAAATGGAACGCAGTACGAAATATTAGTCGAACATCTCATGAATCCGCTGGAAGAAACTTTTGTTCTTTTTCCCCGGGTCTGGATTAAAATTAGGAGATTTGCGAAGCGACTCTAATGCCTTCTTTTCTTCACTGGTAAGATTTTGCGGGGTCCATACAGATATATTAACCAGGATATCGCCCTTGCCATACTGGTTCAGCCTGGGCAGCCCTTTCCCTTTAAGACGTAAAATATTTCCGCTTTGCGTACCCGCATCTACCTTTACACTGGCTTTGCCGTCAATGGTAGGCACTTCAATAGTTATGCCCATAGCCGCATCAGCAATATTGATATAATGGTCGTAATAGAGATTGGAGCCATTGCGCTTCAGCAATTCGTGCTCCATCTCTTCAATTAACACAATCAGGTCGCCGGGAATGCCTCCCCGTGCTGCCGCATTGCCCTGCCCCGAGACAGACAACTGCATATTGTTTTCCACCCCGGCAGGTATCTTGATACTCACTACTTCTTCACCTTCCGTTATGCCATGCCCATGGCAAGCCTTGCATTTTTTAGTAATTATTTTTCCCTCGCCGTTGCAAGTGGGGCAAGGAGTTGTAGTTTGAATTTGCCCTATAAAAGTACGTTGAACCCTGTTTACATATCCCGAGCCATGGCAGGTGGTGCAGGTATTATAGCTCGAGCCTTTTTCAGCTCCCGTGCCCTGGCACTCTGCACAGGATACCTGCTTATTTACCCTTATTTTTTTCTCTACTCCATGGGCTATTTCCGACAAGGTGAGTTTTAATTTTACGCGAAGATTAGAACCCCTGTTAACACTCCTTCCTCCCTGTTGAAAACCTCCTCCGCCAAATCCAAATTCGCTGAATACATCTCCAAAACGGCTAAAAATGTCTTCCATATTGCCAAAACCGCCCATGCCCCCGTCAGATGCGGCACTGCTGCCTATTCCGGCATGTCCATAGCGGTCGTAACGGGCTTTTTTATCAGGGTCGCTAAGTACCTCGTAGGCTTCAGCAGCTTCTTTAAAATGTTCTTCTGATTCCTTGTTGCCAGGGTTGCGGTCAGGGTGATGCTGCAATGCTTTTTGACGGTATGCCTTTTTTATCTCGTCAGCCGATGCGCTCTTATCCACACCCAGCACTTCATAAAAATCTCTTTTAGCCATTATTGAAATTTAACACTTACTTGTTAGTTCGCTACAATTACTTTCGCATGACGGATTACCTTGCCGTTCAGTGAATAGCCCTTTTCAACCACCTCGGCTACTTTGCCTTTCATATCGGGCGAAGCAGCAGGAATATTGGTTATGGCATCATGCAATTCGGGGTCAAATGTTTCGCCATTAGGTTCCATAGCTTGCACTCCTTTAGAAGTGAGTATGGTTTTCAATTTTTGGCAAATAAGGTCCAGTCCTTCCTGCAGGGGCTTATGGTCATCCGTATCTTTATGATGCGCCAGGGCCCTTTCCATATCATCTACCACAGGCAGGATACTTAAAATGATTTCTTCGCCTCCGTATTTTATCAGGTCGGCTTTTTCTTTCTGCGTCCTCCGGCGGAAGTTGTCAAATTCGGCATACAAGCGCAAATACTTTTCATTAAGTTCTTTAACCAGTGTTTCAAATTTGGCAACCACTTCGGCAGGGTTAACAGCTTCAGTAGCTTCAGCCGGGTTACTGCTTTGTTCGCTATCGTTTTCTTGGCTTTCAGGTTTTTCAGTTTCTTTTTTGCTCATACTATATTATATAATCTATTGATAAACAACAAATAACATTCATAATTAATAATTCATAACTCAAATCGGCCCGCAAATATACCTTCAAAAACCTTGCCAAAAGATTTGCAATACAAATTATGGCAGAACAGGAATTAAAAATCTGCCACCCTACAAAATTTAACATTGTAAAGCTGATAATATAAATACTTTAAATTTGCTATTCAAAAGCAAATCAAAAACAGAATCATGTCCTATCAAGGAACAAAATCTGATATACTATGGGACTTTATCCCTTTGTGGTTTTTTTGTACACTCGGAGCACAAACTAAATCCTTATTCTTTCACTTTAAAGATATTACCGAGCTTCCTCAAAGCATTTTAATTGGTTTAGTAGTTGCATTGTCTTGTACTTTTTTGAGGTACTTGATACGGAAAAAGAAAAGAGCAAATAAAAATTACGCTACTACTTCAAACTGACCGGTACTGAATATTAGCAACGGGCAGACTTTCTCTTTTTCCCGATAGCGTTTTTGCTTTCTGCTTTCTGAATATATTCTAATGCAGAAGCCACTTTGCAGGCAGTATCGCCCTTATCAGCAGTTACTTTACCAATATCTTTTGCTGTTTGTTTAGCCAATTCATTCAATTCTTTAACATGAGTACCTACCGCAATTACAAAACTGTTCATGGTTAGTTTTACACGGTTTTGGCTACCATGAATTGATTTCTTCGCCCTACCCAGCAATTGCTTCAATAGCGGAATATCTAATTCTGAATCCTCTTTAATAGCAGCCAGGCTGGACAGGGTTGCCCACCCGGAGCTTGCTATGCCTTCATCAGGAGATTCAATCCATTTCAATGCCATTTCCTTGCCAAAATTGCTTTCCGAAGCCACCCATGCAACCGTATACTCATGCAGTGTGGGGGCATTTGCCAGTTCTGCCCATTTTTGCAAATCAGTTGCAGACATTTTTTCAGGCTCTGCCATCAATCCTGCTAAATACATGGCATCATATATTCCTGAAGAATATAATTCAAGAGAAAGAGGATAGTTGAATTTTGCTTTTTTCTGAATTTTCTTTAATTCCTCCACCTTAACCCCATATAAAGGTTCTTTAATACCATGTTTCAGCAATACTTTTTTTATGGATTCCTGGCCCAAGCCTTTCAGTTGTTTTAGAATATCAGCAGAAGATGACATAGTTTTTATATTAAATTAGGGGACAAATCTAAAATAAAAAATAGAAAATTTCAAACTAAGCTACTGTCTGAACTTGCTTAGCGTCTCAAAATTGCAGGGACAATTATTTATGGAAACCGTTTATAAAACCGCTTTTTATCATTATCAACACAGGCTCAACCGTTTAATCCCAACGCGGTATACATGCTTGTCAGTTTTAATTTTAAAGCGGTAATGAACTTTTGTACCCCTTATGAGCTGAAGCCCACCTATAGACTTAACAGATTTTGCCTTTATTGTTTCATTGATTTTTGCACCAAGAAGGTGAACAAGTTTACTGTCCTTTTGAAAACGCCTGGAATCTTTTAGAAATTGATTAGTGAATTCGCACTCCATGCTTGCCAAAAAAATTTTGCAGGTCTTTTTTTGACGCTTTGCCTGATTTCATGCCCGTTTCAATAGATTCAATCAATAGGGCATCCAATTCCTCGTCCTCATTCAACAATTTTACAGGAGCATGAAGGATTTTTGCAAGTTTCAATATAAAATCCTCTTGGTTCTTATCCACTGATTTTATTAGAATAGCACTCATTATTTACTTTTTTCAAAGATACGAAATAATGCCTTATCAGGGAAATAATAAGTACTTGGTTTGAGTCAGTTTGAAAAATCCTTAATGAATATAAAAGGGAATAGTGCAAATAGCAGCGAGAAATAACACTGCTGCTATACAAACTAATGGGGCATAAGGATGTGACATATTCATTGTTTTTCCCCGTATCGATTTATATTTAGGAACCCACAGTCTCTTATCATTTTTATTACAATAAAACATTCCCCACCTTACATAAGGAGCGTAATTCGTTTTCCATTCTTCGTGTGTATCCCAACGGGGATAATCGTGGATATCTTCAGCCATTTGGATTTATTTATTCGTCAAATTTACATTATTAACTCATTCATCAAACAACGACAGTGCCCCGCTTTCAAAGTCGAGCAGCCACCTTTTGCGCTTTAAGCCCCCACCATAGCCTGTAAGGCTGCCATCTTCGCCAATTACGCGGTGGCAGGGTATTACAATGGAAATGCGGTTAGCCCCGTTGGCAGTGCCCACGGCACGTATAGCACCCAGGTTGCCCACAGCAATAGATTGCTGCTTGTAGGAGCGGGTTTCTCCATAGGGTATATCCAACAGCTTTTTCCAAACGGTGTTTTGAAACTCAGTTCCGGGCGTAACCAAAGGCAAATCAAACTTTTTCCGCTCATGTTTAAAGTATTCATCCAACTGCTTTTCCAATGCCTGCAAATGCGTATTGGTGCCGGGTTCAAGAGTGGCACGCAGAAGGCGTTTCAGGTCGTTGAGTTCGGTTACAAATGCACGCCTGTCAATAAATTCGAGCAGGCAAACCCCTTCACCGGTGGCACAGGCAAGCATCTTCCCAAGCGGGGTTTCCAATACCTGTATATGAATTACAGCCGTCCCATCCGTAAATAATGCCTTGTCATTAATAACTGCTTTGGCTTCTTCGCGGAGCTCATCGAGGGTATTTACTTTCCAGACTTTGCTTCCCATTTGCGTTACAAATTATCTATTACTGATAGCAGCTCATCGGTACATTTTTCCAACTTCTCAAGCTGTGCCTTGCTGATGCAATAGGGAGGAATAAAGTACAATATGTTTCCCAGCGGGCGCACTATGATTCCTCTTTGCAAAAAGAATGTGCCTACTTTTTTGCCCATCTCATTCAGATAAAAAGTGCCTTCGGGAGATTTCAGTTCGAGGGCTAAAATAGTTCCCAGTTTTCTGCTATTGGAAATGGCAGGGTGATTTGCATACTTGTGTTGCAATTGCGTAAAAAAAGAGGAAATTATTTCAATTTGTTTTCGTGTAGCTGCTTTTTCCAGCAGGTCGAGGCTGGCATTGGCAGCCGCACAGGCAATGGGATTGGCAGTATAGGAATGCCCGTGGTAAAACGTTTTGGTTTTATCTTGCGACACAAATGCCTCGTAAATAAACCCGGCACACGAGGTTACGCCCAGGGGCATAAACCCTCCCGTAATTCCCTTGGAGAGGCATATTATATCGGGCTTTTCACTTATATAATCTGTTGCCAGGAATTTACCTGTGCGCCCGAAGCCTGTCATTACTTCGTCGGCAATGGTAATGCAGGAATAGCCTTTGCATAGTTTCAATATTTTCTCCAACTGCTCTGCCTCATACATCACCATGCCCCCGGCGCCCTGCACCAATGGCTCAAAGATAAAGGCACAAACATCCTTATCCTTCAATGCTGCTTCCAGCTTTTCAAAACTACTATATTCTTTTCCTTTTACCGGGATGGGTATAAAAATCGGGTCAAAAAGAAAAGATGAAAACGGGGTATTGAATACATTCCGCTCGGCTACTGACATGGAGCCGAAGGTATCGCCATGGTAGCCATTTTCAAAGGCAATAATTTTCCGTTTGGGAGCCCTTTTATTATAGTGGTACTGTATGGCCATTTTCAGGGCTACCTCTATAGCTGTAGAGCCATTATCGGAATAAAATATTTTACGCTGGTTTGGCGGCAAATGCTCCAGCAGCCGCTCGGCAAGTGTGACTGCCTGCAAATGGGTAAAGTCTGAAAAGGCAACCTGTTCAAGGGTTTTAGCCTGTTCAAATATCTTTTCGGCAATGTAGGGATTAGCATGCCCGTGCAGGTTTACCCACCACGACGAAAAAGCATCTATATATTTTTTGCCTGCATCATCTATAAGGTAAGCCCCCTCCCCTCTTACAATATGCAAGGGATAGGCAGCATCCTTTTGGTGTGTAAAGGGATGCCAGGTTACTTTTTTATCCCGTTCGGCAATAGATTCTGTCATAGTGCAAAGCTACATTTCTGTCGGCAAAATACCAGTTTTTCGTAAACTTGCGTTATACTTATATGACAAGATTTTCCCGCGCCGGATTTATTTTATTACTGGTATTGTTTCAAGCGGTAAAGCTGTTTGGGCAAACGGCTGCTCCATCGGATATATTTCACGCTTACGAGAACGATGGCTTTTTGAACGACCTGGGAAGAGGCACTGACCATGCTTATACCAGCGGGTTGCAAGTCAACTTGCTTTATGCCAAAAGCCATCCCTCCCGTTTTTTTGTGGACCATTTGCTGCCCAAAGCGGGCGACAGCAGCGTAAATACGTACGGAATAGGCTTAATGCAAATCCTGTATACACCCAACGATTTGAGTGCAGCCTATTACATTCCGAATGACTACACGTATGCAACAGCAAATATAGCTAAGTATTCCCTCTATTCTTTTAATGCCCAAAAGAAGTACGACTTTCAAACGGAGGTAGTGGCGGGAATAATGGGCCCTGCCGCACTTGGAAAGCAGGCACAGCGCTGGCTGCACAATGCCATACGCGATACGGGCATGCCCAACGGGTGGGCCAACCAATACCTGGATGATGTTTTATTTAATATAAATTTTTCGGCTGAAAAGCTATTGTTTTCTAATAATAAATCCATAGAAATTATAGGAGATGCAGGGCTTTGTGCCGGAACCATGCTGGATGAAGCCGAAATAGGGCCAACGATACGCATTGGAAAAATGCAACCTTATTTTCAGGGCTACATGAACCATTTTTATACTTCCTATTCAGAAAAAGGCTGGAACTACGTGCAGCTTTATCTTATCATCAGGCCGGCAATACAGTATGTGCTGTATAATGCTATGCTACAGGGAGGGTTATTCAGTGCGTCCCCTACAGTCAGTACGTTTATTACTGTTGACAATATGAGGGACCAGATTTATTTTGAAAAACCCAAGCAGGCTATCGAAAATTTTGTCGGGTATATAGCCTACGGGCCTGTTTTAGCATACCGGCATTTCAGCATGTCGTTCACGCAAAGCTATTATACACAAGTGCTAAAGGGAGTGTACCCTTGTATATATGGAAACATTAGCATTTATTATAGCTGGTAAGAGATATCCGTAATCTCGCAGGGCGGTGAACTCAATTATGCTCCAAGCAGTGCAACTAGCAACAAAATAAATAAAAGAGCTACTAGTATATCGACTATATCAATAATGAGGCCTGCGAGGGCAAATCCCCTGGATGGTTCTGTCTTTACACATAACCCTACTATGCAAAAGCCAAGCGATGCCAGGTAACAAAGTCCCGCAACAGATGATAAAGGAGCGGCTACGCCAGATAGAAGCAATAAGGCCGGTACGGCGATTGCTAATATAAATCCTATAAGTCCAAAACTAGTTGTATTTGTGTTACCTTGAGTCTGATTATGGTCAGGTATTCCATCCTCCTTTGTAAACTGTTTTTCTACCGGGGCAATAGGAGCCGGGTCGGCAGTGGTTTCAGTTACTGCTACTGCGTTACCGGGCAAGTTCTTTAAAGCAGGAAGAGAAATCCTGTATGAAAGAGGGATAATAGTATTGTCGGGAACAGGGGTATTTTTCAGTATATCTTTTCTCGGAGTTTTGCTAACAATAACAGGAGATTCAGGAACTGATTTGGGATGCACGAAGAAATGACCCTTGGTATATTTTCGCTTGCCAAAACTGGAGACCACCTTGCTGCTTTGATGGCATCCCAACAGAGACAGCACTATAAGAAGATACCAACCTCTTTTTATGTTGTATGATTTCAAACTAAATGGAAATTTATTAAAACTATTAATTTTTATAACGACAAATATATCATTATAGTGTATACTAAAAGTTGCTGCCTCCGATGGTGATTATTATTTACACGCACGATGAAACAAGCAATGCAATGACTAAAATAAATCCTATTATTTCTAAAATGTCAATCACCAGGCCGGCAATGGCATAGCCCCGGTATTTTTCTGTTTTTACCGCCAGGCCGGCTATACATAAAATTGATGACCCTACAAGAAGAAGTAAAATAAGTCCACCCGTAGCAGAAAGCAATCCGGGGATAATTCCACCTAAAAGGATTAGCACTATTTGCAAGATTATCATGGTAAATCCAACCTCCCCATAATGGGAATGGTTCCTGGTATTTTGACTGAGATTGTGGTCAGGGACACCATCCTCATTAACACTTTTTGTTGTTACGGTATTGCCGGGTATATCTATTGTCTTGCTTGTCACTGTTTGAGGCAGTGTCTTCAAAACAGGCAGCAAATGCCGGCTTATAGCGGGGAGGGATATATCTTGGAGTGTTGAACTGTTTCCGGGAAGGGGTTTAATGACATTTTGGGGCGGTGCCTTGCTGATGACAGTTGCCGACGCAGGCAATGATTTAGGGGGAAGGAAATAATATCCCCCGGTATATTTCCTTTTGCCAAAAGTAGAAACCACTTTGCTGCTTTGATGACAGCCTAACAGAAAAAGCAGTATGATATAATACCAGCCTCTTTTTATGTTGTATGATTTCAAACTAAATGGAAAATTATTAAAACTATTATCTCTTTATAACGACAAATATATTATTATAGTATACGCTTTAAATTGCTGCCTCTGACAAAATATACATAGCGATTAATTTGCAAGTAACATGCTATTTATATATTTGCCGCCCCTAAAAGAAAACACCCCGAGATGCAGCAGAAACTGAAGATTGCAGCCCTGTTTTATTTTCTATTTTCATGCCTGCTTTCTATTGCACAAACAAAGGATGCAGATGATTCACCCAAGAAGGATTCGGCTAACAGGGCGGATACAGGTAAGCTGCCCTTTGCCATATCCCGGGAAAAACGCCTGTCGGATGACGACCTGAAAGACAAAAAAGAAGGAATATATATTACTGCCGAACCCGATTTAAGTTCGGACCCGCAAACAGGTTTCGGAGCGGGGGTGGAAGGACAATTTTTTATAAATGGAAAACGCAATGACCCTTTTTTTGCATACACACCCTATCGTGCCGAAATAGACCTCTCGGTTTTTTATACCACCAAAAGCGAAAGGGAATTTGAACTAGTGTGGGATGTGCCCTATATATTCGACAGTAAGTGGAGGCTGCGGGGACGTTGTGAATATGCAGTAAATCCTGACTTTTTATTTTTCGGGGTGAATGAAAACACCTTGCAGCCTTTGGGCAACCTTACTAATTCAGACGAATTTTATAACACCTACCAGCAACAGGAAGCATCGGCCAATGTAACCCTGGAGCATTCCTGGTTTGAGGGCAAGGTGAGAACCCTGATAGGATATGAGCTGGCAGGCTACCAAACCAGTACCCCGCTCGATAATAATGCCCTTCTTTACCAAGAGGCTCAAGAGGGACTTATAAAGGGCTACGGAACCAACCATACAGGGCTTTTGCAATTGGGAATTATCTACGATACCCGCGATTTGGAAGCCGACCCTTCGGCAGGTTCTTATATTGAACTTACCAATGAATATTCTTCGCCTGCACTGGGCTCGCAGTTTACATACAACCGTACTTTTTTCCATTACAATTATTACCAGCGCCTTTTACCGGGGACGTTTCAGAAATTGGTTTTTGCCTTCCGCTTTGGCGTAGGCTACACTACGCTGAATGCACCCTTTTATGAATACCTCGACCAATGGACCTCTATCGGCGATGTGGAAGGATTGGGTGGCTCACAAACCTTGCGGGGCTACGACGAAAGCCGCTTTGCAGGTCCGGCAGTGTCGCTTGCCAATGTGGAGCTGCGTTACCGCTTTGCACAAACTGACTTTTTAAAACAACACTTGGGTTTTTATATTATTCCCTTTTTTGATGCGGGCGGAATAGGCAATACACTTGACAGGGTTGCCAATTTCCAGAACCTGCGTTTTTCGGCAGGGCCGGGTGCACAAATAGCCTGGAACGAAGATACTATACTCCGCTTCGATTTCGGCTTATGCCCCGAAGGCAGCCAGTTCTATTTTGGCATTGGGCAGATATTTTAGAAGCCCGAAAAAACGATAAAATACTATTAAATTCAAAAACGGTTATGTCACGGTTTTTCACGAAATGGGCAACGTGACATAAAGATAGTAGGCTCACAAAACCAAGTACTTATAGTATCTTTTTACCGTGACGTATTTTTTGGGACATCGTGACATATCTTTTTGCGATGTAAGTGTATGCTAATTGCATAGCAAATAAGGCGGCTGTAAGTTACAGACAGACAGATTATAAGAAGCCTTTGAGATAACAGGTTAGGATGGGTAAATTATAACTAGGTTATGTCACGCTGTTTAAAACAGCGTGACATAAATTTATTCCTGCAAAGGCGGAAATGATTTGCGAAAAAGTGAAAAACGGAAAACTAAAAATGAAAAACGAAATTATAAGTAGTTTTTTCATACCGCTGAAATTTAGACAAAGATAACAAAATAGAAACTTAAAGACTAAGTAAAACCTATTAAAATAATATTAATAAATAACCAAATATAGTTTAAAAATTAAGCAAAAAAAATTAAGCAAAGCTTATAAGGATAATTGCCCACTAAAACAAGTTAGCGGGTAGGGGGGGCTAAAGCCCAAAATTAGCAGTATTTACTTTATCCGTCAGCTAAAGCAGACGGCAATTGAAAAAAATTAAGGTGCAAATCGCGGGTAGGGCGAAGCTTCGATGATATGTTTTAATACATAAAATATGAAAGTATCTGTATTCGGAGGTTCTATTGCATCCTTTAAGAAATCAATTTCTTTATCATTCATATTATGCTTGGTAAGCGATTTATAGAAATCATGACAAATTTTAAAACACAAATCTTTAGAATGATTCATTGCATCGGTTATCTGTTCCTTTATTTCTTCGGGAAGACCATTAATAAGATATACCATAGTTAAAATATTTGTAAGCAAAAATATATCCCTTGAAACATATAACTGTTACTTAGTTTCAGAGCATAGGGTTATGTCATGGTGCCACTGGGAGCTTTTCAATTGCCGTCTGCTTTAGCTGACGGAAAAGAGAACAATGCACAAAATTGGCTTTAGCCTTAAACACCATCTTTAAATAAACTTGGGACTCGCGTGACACGTATGACTTTTTGCCAGAGTCCTGCAAGTCCCAAAACGATAACCTCCTCATTCATAATTCATAATTCATAATTTATAATTAATACCTGCGTTTTCACTAACTTTGTGCCAACCAATTTATCTTAGTTATGGCTTACGATATTGATATGATTAAAAAGGTTTATTCTAACCTATCCAAGCACATTGAAGCAGCACGCAAACTCCTCGGCAGGCCAATGACCTTCACCGAAAAAATACTCTATTCCCATTTGCTCGAATTACCTCCCGGCCCCTGCAAGCGCGGAGTTGATTATGTTGATTTTCAGCCTGACAGGGTAGGCATGCAAGATGCTACAGCACAGATGGCCCTGTTGCAGTTTATGCAGGCCGGGCGCAGCAAAGTGGCCGTTCCCAGCACGGTGCATTGCGACCACCTCATACAGGCGGAAGTAGGTGCTAAAGCCGATTTGGACACCGCTATAACTAAGAACAAAGAAGTATATGAATTTCTTGCTTCGGTATCGAATAAATATGGTATTGGTTTTTGGAAGCCGGGAGCGGGAATCATCCACCAGGTGATATTGGAAAATTATGCCTTTCCGGGTGGAATGATGATTGGCACAGACTCTCACACCCCCAATGCCGGGGGGCTGGGCATGATTGCCATAGGCGTAGGCGGAGCCGATGCCTGCGACGTGATGGCAGGGCTGCCCTGGGAGCTTAAATTTCCCCAACTGATTGGCGTGAAGCTGACAGGTAAATTGAGCGGATGGACCTCACCTAAAGATGTAATATTAAAAGTAGCGGGCATACTGACCGTGAAAGGCGGCACTGACCGCATTTTGGAATATTTCGGGCCGGGAGCAGAATCCATATCCTGCACAGGCAAAGGCACTATATGCAACATGGGTGCGGAAATTGGAGCCACCACTTCTATTTTTGCTTACGATAAAAAGATGTCTGACTACCTGAAAGCGACAGGGCGTGCTGACCTTGCCGGGCTTGCTGACGGCATTGCCGGGCACTTGACGGGTGACCATGAAGCATACGAAAACCCTGAAAAATATTTTGACCAGGTTATTGAATTAAACCTGGATGAACTGGAACCCCACGTAAACGGGCCATACACACCCGATTTGGCATGGAAGATATCGGATTTTGCACAAGCCGTAAAAGACAACGGCTGGCCACAGGAACTGGAAGTAGGCCTGATAGGCTCCTGCACCAACTCATCATACGAAGATATTAGCAGGGCTGCATCGCTGGCTAAGTTTGCCGTAGAACACGGATTGAAAGCCAAGTCGGAATATACGGTTACACCCGGCTCGGAACAGGTGCGCTATACTGTGGACCGCGACGGCTACCTGCAATGGTTTGAAAAGCTGGGAGGCATTGTACTGGCTAATGCTTGCGGACCCTGCATAGGGCAGTGGGCAAGGCACACCACTAATCCGGACAAGAAGAATTCCATTCTTACATCCTTTAACCGAAACTTTGCCAAGCGCAATGACGGAAACCCGAATACACACGCGTTTGTGGCATCTCCGGAAATAGTTACGGCATTGGCTATTGCAGGAGACCTTACATTTAACCCGCTGAAAGATACCCTCACCAATAATAAAGGTGAGCAGGTGAAATTGCCCGACCCGGAAGGGATTGAGCTTCCTGCAAAGGGGTTTGACGTGAAGGACAGAGGCTACCAGGAACCTGCTAAAGACGGCAGTCAAGTACAAGTAGTGGTATCGCCCGATTCGCAGCGCCTGCAATTGCTCGACCCATTCGCTGCATGGGAGGGCATTGACCTGAAAAATTTGCGCCTGCTGATAAAAGTAAAAGGCAAATGCACTACCGACCACATCTCCATGGCAGGCCCCTGGCTGAAATACAGGGGACACCTTGACAATATTTCGAACAATATGCTGATTGGAGCAGTTAATTCCTTCAACGGGAAAACGGATTCGGTGAAGAACGAGCTTACGGGTCAGTATGATTCAGTACCCAAAGTGCAAAGGGCTTACAAGGCCGGGCATATAGGCACCGTAGTGGTAGGTGATGAAAACTATGGCGAAGGCAGTTCCCGCGAACATGCCGCTATGGAGCCGCGTTTCTTAGGTGTGCGTGTGATATTGGTGAAATCATTTGCCCGCATCCACGAAACGAATTTGAAGAAACAAGGTATGCTGGCAGTAACTTTTGCCGATAAAAACGACTACGATAAAGTGCGCGAGGATGACACGATTGACGTACTCGGGCTGACAACCTTTGCCCCCGGAAAACCGCTTAGTATGGTGCTTAACCATGCAGATGGCAGCAGCGATACCATAAAGCTAAACCATAGCTACAACGAAAACCAGATTGAATGGTTTAAAGCCGGTGGTGCGCTGAATATTATACGGTCGCAGGTAAAAGCGTGATGGGGATTAAACCCGACGCTCCGCTGATATGATAGTAAGAATTGTAAAGATGGAATTTCAGCCGGAGAAGGTGCAAACTTTCCTTGACTTGTTTCATTCTACCTGCGAAAAGATTGCCGGTTTTGAAGGGTGCACCGGATTAGAGTTGTTGAATTCTGTGGATGCGAAAAATATTTTTTTCACTTACAGCACCTGGAAATCGGAGCAGGATTTGGAAAACTACCGCCATTCTGAACTGTTTAAACAAACCTGGGCAAAAACGAAAATATTATTTTGCAACAAGCCCGAAGCATGGAACCTGAGATAGTGCCTCAGTACACGCTATGAAAGTGGGATTAATGAGTGATATTATGAAAATTGCCGATATTGTAAAATTAACAAATGAAATAACAGTAGAATGATTGATGAAGCTGTAATAGAGCAATGTTTAATGTGTAAGCTTTTTTTCCACAAAACTGAGTTCAATAAAGTAGTACTATTTGAATCTCCGATTGATTTTTACGTTTGCAATTTATGCTTGGAGAAATACCCTACTATTAATAAGTTTATCCCACCAAAGGATAAAATTTCAAACTGAAACACTACCCATATTTTATATGAACGTAGAAGAACAAATCAAAGAGTATATTGCCGGCCAACCTGAACCAAAGCATAGTGATATGCAAGCGTTGCACGAACTCACACTTCAAGTTTTACCAGGTTGTAAATTATGGTTCGACACCGGTAAAAACAGCGAAAATAAAACGGTTAATAACCCTACAATAGGCTATGGATTTTACACCATAAAATATGCGGACGGAAAGACCAGGGATTTTTTTCAAATTGGTTTGAGCGCAAACAAAACCGGAATCTCTGTCTATATCCTCGGTATCAAAGATAAGACATACTTAGCCCAAACGTATGGAAAAAAGCTGGGCAAGGCGAGCGTGACCGGGTATTGCATTAAGTTCAAAACGCTAAAAGAGATAAACATTGATGTACTTGAAGCGGCAATACGATATGGGGTTGAGGCTACAAGTGAAAATTAAATTTCAAACTGAGACATTACCGAATGATAGTATGGAAATAGAAGATATTGTTAAATTAGTAACTTCGTAAAAAATTACCCATGAAACGAATTATTTTAACAACAAATATTCTTTGTTTTAGTGTAGTAGGATTATTTGCACAAAATACAAAAGCAGGTAATAAGGCAACAGAAGCAAAAACAACACCAACTATACTAACTCATAAAGATTCAATATATATTCAGAAACTTATAAAAGAGGCGCAAACTCAATCCGATTTTAATAATACTACACAGACTATTCCGGATTTGCATGACCAACGGCCGACAATTCCCGGTAATAGAGGTACTCACCCATTTACTGACGTTATTGATGTGGAACATCAAATTAAGTAAATTTCAAACTGAAACATTGCCAAGATGCACTTAATTAGGAGTTAAGTTGATTAATTGTACTTTTGACCCTGCCAACTGACCGGAGGCAATTATCGTCTTATACGTAAAGGATTTAACTCATACTTAATGATGGCATGTTATTTTTCGTGCTAATTTGATTAATGGAAGAAGTAACTGACATATCGGAAGAGAAACTGAACTCGTTGTTTGAGCTTACCAAGTCCATCAACCTGAATGCCCATGTGGGGGAACTGCTTGCCATTTACCGCGATGTGCTGGAAACCCGGCTGAATGTGGGCAGGCTGCTGCTCTTGAGTTATGACAGCGACTGGAAGTGCATACTTAGTTATGGAATTGCACAGGGCAGCCTGGAGTTTGCCTTTGAAAGAACGAAGGGATATTCCCACCTTGCTGAAATTACCGAAGTGAGCAAAGATGGCTGGCCACAGGGCGCCGAGATGGATATTCTTATTCCTGTTTACCATAAGCAGACTCCACTGGCGCATGTGTTTTTGGGTGATTTGGGAGAAGTGCCAAAAGGTGGTTCTTCGGCGCTGAAACACTTGCCCTACATTCAAACTATGACCAACATTTTGATGGTGGCCATTGAAAATAAAAAATTGGCGAAGGACCATATTCACCAGGCATTACTAAAACATGAGCTGGACCTTGCCAGGGAAATACAATCTATTTTGGTTCCTTCGGTGTTGCCGCATAATGAAGAGCTGGATGTGGCGGCTTACTATCTTCCTTTTCATGAAATAAGCGGGGACTATTATGACTTTATCCCGTTAAACGAAACGGAATTTGCTTTTTGTATTGCCGATGTGTCGGGCAAGGGAGTGGCAGCGGCTTTGCTGATGAGTAATTTCCAGGCAAGCCTCCATGCACAGATTGAGCTTACCGGCTCCCTCACCGAACTGATTACCCGACTGAACAAAAATGTAATGGAAACAGCAAAAGGAGAAAGCTTCATTACGTTTTTTATAGCAAAATTTAATCGCCTTACACAAACGTTGCATTACGTAAATGCGGGGCATTACCCTCCGATACTTTTGATGGAAAATATGGTAACTTTGCTAAAATCGGGAGGGCCTGCATTGGGTATGCTCCACCAAATACCTTACCTGAAAGAAGGTATCATAGCCATTAACACTCCTGCATCTATACTGGCATATACGGATGGAGTTACGGAAGTAGAAAACGATAAACATGAAGAATTCGGCACCGAAACACTGGCCGATTTATTTGTTGCCTATGCCAATTCGGGAATGACGGCCCAGCAAGTAAATGATAAAATAGCTGAAACACTGATGTCTTACAAAGGCCGGAAACAATATACCGATGACGTTACGCTGTTATGCTGCCGCATATTGAAGCGCACCCAGCTTCCACTGTTTAACCAGAATGGAGGGGGGATGTAATTGGGATTAGTTTGATTTTTTCTCGTTATTTACCTCATAAACTAATCCTGAATAGATATTATCAATATCATAATGCGTTTCAAACATTGTTATTACGCAATCCAATAGATTTTTATTTTGTGCTATTTTTTTCTTGTTTAAGAGAATATACGTGCTTTTTTCTATGTTATAGATGTGTTCAAATAGCGATGGGTCAAAAAAGAATTTTGCAAAATTCTGGTATACCCTATATCTTTTTGTATTCCTAAATGCCTTTGTTTTTATCTCTTTTTTTGTGGGATTCCCAATAAAACCAAAAGATGCGTTGGGGTATTGAGAGTGTATTTCTTCACCAATATCAACACAGGTGTATATTATTCTCCTGGCATCCCTTTGATTTGTGAGATGGGAATATCTCCATTTTGAATTACTATGGTCAGCCAAATGAAATTTTACTACAAATATATCATACTCATATTGCTCTACATTTACAATATACTGTAGATTATACTTATTTTTAAAACTGTATTTAAGTTCTTTTATTAAAGGAGGGTCATTTCTTCTGCCTACCCCTACAGAATTGTAGGTATACCCTTTTAAACCCATTGGGTTTATGCAGTAACTACATACGCATAAGCAGAGCTCCTGTCTCTTTCAACATCCTCTTTAGTTAGGATGACAAAGCCTCTTTTTAGGGATGATACTCCCCTGCGGGTAGATTTAGCTGTCTTATAGCTTTTAATCTTATTCCCTTTACTGGTTTTTTTCGAGGTTATTACAGCGCCCATTTTGTTTATTTTGGATTACAAATTTATTCTGCTAAAAATGAAGAAATAATGACGTTTATCATTGGGGGTTGCCCAAAACATAACCCAATTCTCTACTATTTACTTTGCAAAGGTAGTAAGAAAAAGAGTACGAAATACACAATATTGCGTATACGATTGTGTATACATGGGTAGAAGCAATGTATATACTACTGGTTTTTAAAGCATAATAATCACAATTAACGGAGTATCATCAACAACATCATATCAACAACATATGATACTACATATGGGAAATGGAAATTAAAATGGAATTATAAATTAAAATGGAAATGGAAAATCATTCTTTAAGCTCACAAAGATTTTTCGTTCTAATGCCCGGCATTGCCCGGCACAGTCATTGACTTTTGAGGAACAGATTTTTCGACGCTCTACTTTTGTGCAGAGATTCCTAATTAAAAAACAAAATGTCTTTCCTAAGAGCCCGCGATTACCTGCCGCAAATCCAATCTACGATACTTAACCAACTTACTAAAGGCGACCCGCTGGTGCAAGCTGATGCGGAAGAAAATGCCCAGTAAACGACAATGTGCTGCCCAAGCTGCGCAAGCTCGGTTTTCATATCCCGCAGGATATACGTTATGGCTACCCCAACAATTCGGAATTAAACGAAATTACCGAAGTTGACAGCAAACGCAAAAGTGATTTTGCCAACCTGGTAGAAACACTATCTCGCGCAGGATTTACAGTGGATGAAAAGTTTGTGGAAGAACAGACGGGGGTGAAGATGAAAGGGAGGTAGTTTTTAGCTGCCGCAATTTTCTTTGGTACCGTGTATCATATTTAGCCTGAAAATTAAAAACCAAGTTTTTAGTATATAATAAAACTCATAATATCATGTTCGAAATATTTATATTTGCAATACTATTAGTATTGATTTTGGATTTTGCAGGACTTATAAATTTTTTTAAAAAGGAATATCGAGCAACCATTGCTGGAAGCATAATTCTAATAGGTATTTTTTGTATTGTATATAAAACTTGTTCTAGAGAAACTCCAATGTTTAATATTACAAATAATGCTTCGAATAATGGTTTTCAAGGCATAGCAAATGCTCCTGTTACAATAAATAACGGAACAGAACAAAGACCTCCAATTGATTCTGTTGTTGCTAAAATTAAATCGATGAATATTAAAATAATACATATTTTTACTGTTAATGATAATAAACTTGAGCCCGATAGGTATGCTGAAAAACTTGAAGCCAAATTAAAATTACTAGGCAAAACTGTTCGAATATCTGGTCATTCCATCAACCAAGCCTTTCATAATCCAAACAATTTCGATATAATGCTTGCCACTCCAGGTGACAGCATTTATTTGCAGATATATCCTTTGGGAAGTCATCAATAAAACCTGTACCATATTCCGGTACTCCTCTATCATTCCCCCCCTTTTCACCTTCCTGAACTGAAGAGCTTCTTTCTAAATAAAAGTTCTCCATTTTGATTAATTCTAAGATACTTATTACTTACGGAGAATATGGCAAATGTTCTAAGTTCTTCCCTTTGGGGATTTGAATCATCCCATCCTTCGACGTAAAATCCTTTCCAGTTTATTAAATCCGGTGTGCCTGCAAGGGAACCGGAAGGTGCACCGAATCCAACACTATAGGCATATCGCATTATAGTACAGTATTTCCCATCCTTAGTGTAGTTTCTTTCTATCATAGAATCTTCTGAAAATTCTATAGACCAATTAGTGTCATCTATATTACTCCAATTTCCTATTACTAAACGACAAATCAAACCTTGCCGTGCTCCGTCGGATACCAATGAAATACTATCTGATTGTGCTTTACAAACTGAAAAAAACAATACCGGGAATATGACTATTAAAAAGGCTTTCATGCTTTGTCTGTCAAATATACCATATTTTACCCCCCCTTCACCTTCCTGATTTGCTGGTATAACCATTCTAACATAGTCTTTGTCGAATAGTTGCTGAACCCTGCTGGGAACCTGTGTAAGTTTACATCAGAAAGAAAAGGAATAAAAGCCTTTTTTAATGAGTACTAATCTTAAATGTTCAACATTATGAAAACCAAGAAGGTACTTTTAGCGGGGCTGCTGGTAAACATCATGAATGTTGCCGGTGCCCAGGATAAATCGGATCTCAACTCACCACCAACGGGCTATTTTGAACTAGGTGTGGGCCTTACCCAGCCGATGGGTCATTTTGCCAATGAAATGGGAACCAGCTACGGAACATACGCCCTTCCGGGAAATGATTTTAGCCTTTCATTTGGCGTCCCTATCGACCATTCTTATTTTGGGGTAGCCTTTATGTATAGTTATTACTATAATGCGTATGATATTAATACCTACGTGGATAATATCCAGGTATCGGACCAAACCAATAGCTATTATCCCTTAAGGCGCGACGGATATAGTGAAAATATGATTATGGGGGGATTATATGTAACCATACCCGCCAAGAGGCTGTCGCTCGATTTCAGGGTGCTGGGCGGCGTGGCATTATGTGCCCTGCCTGAAGTGGATTATGGAGCTGAAGCCACATCGCTGACGGCTACCAACGACTTTGAATGGGATACTTACCACAGCAACTCTTCTGCTTTTGCCTTTGATGTAGGCGGGGGATTGCGTTACAGGTTCTGGAGGACAACGCTGATGGCCGGTGTTGACTTTGTAACTACTAGTGTTATGGCCAATACTACCCAGCAATATACTGACCAATATGGCAATGCCAGCTATACGCATATATCAAACACGGTTCCCATCTCTTTGATGAGCTATAGTATAGGTATAGGATATTCGTTCTAGTAAGAAGCGGTTCGGTTAAGACTGCTTCCTCCTGTCCGCGCCACCCTGGCGTTCGATCATCCAGCCGGGGTACTCGGCGGGGAGTTTGCTTACTTCATCCAGTTGATCCAATTCATCGGGTGTAAATGTTACCTCAACAGAATGAAGGTTATCCTCCAATTGGGTAATACTCTTTGCCCCGATGATGATACTTGTTACCACCCGCTGATGCAATAGCCATGCGAGCGAAAGCTGTGCCACCGACACCTTCTTTTCCTGTGCCATAGGTTGCAACATATCAATAATATCAAATGCCCGTTCTTTATTTACCGGGGGAAAATCGAAATTAATACGCCTTGAGCCTGCATCGGCCTCCATGCTGCGGTTATATTTTCCGCTCAGCAGCCCGCCTGCCAAGGGGCTCCATACCATCAGGCCCATTTGCTGGTCTTTCAATAAGGGGATTACTTCGCGCTCCAGATCTCTGCCTGCAATAGTGTAGTATGCTTGCAGGGAAATAAATTTAGAAATGCGGTTATAATGTGAATAGGCTGCGGCTTTCATAATATGCCATGCTGCCAAGTTGCTGCAACCGATATAGCGAACCTTCCCGCTTTTTACGAGGGAGTCGAGTACATCAATAGTTTCTTCGATGGGAGTAATTTCATCGTAGCCATGTATCTGGTAAAGGTCAATATAATCTATGTTGAGGCGGCGCAGGCTGGCTTCCACTTCGTGCAAGATATGCTTACGGCTAAGCCCTACTCCGTTAGTCCCTTCACTCATTTTGCCACGCACTTTGGTAGCAATCACTAAATCATCTCTATTCAAACCCAGGTTGCGGATGGCCTTGCCGGTCATTTCTTCCGACACTCCTTCGGAATATACGTTGGCTGTATCAATAAAGTTGATTCCGTTTTCTACCGATTTGCCTACCAGCCCATCCACTTCGGGTTGCCCGAGTGTGCCGATATTAGTCCAGTATCCTTTGCCGCCAAAAGTCATGGCACCGAGGCATAGTTCCGATACTTTAAGCCCTGTATTACCTAATAATTTGTATTTCATAAAAAGAGAATAGTATTATTTGTGACGCAAAGATAGGCCGATTGTTTTAAACCGCTTTTTATATCTTTGTTCTGCAAAACCAGCCTCTCCCTTGAAACAATTTATTTTAGCCATCTTATTTATTTCCATTTGCTTATTGGGCAAAGCGCAGGACACTATTATGCTTAGGACAGGGGAGAAAATCCTGGCTAAAATAACGGTAGTGGGTGTGGATGAAATCAGTTATTTAAAATTTGGATTCGACAGCCCTACGTACACGATTAGAAAATCGGAGGTGGCAAAAATTAGTTATCAAAACGGAAACAAGGACGCATTTAATAGTACAGTTGTTGTCACAGGTGCTGTCCCTATTATTCTGAATACTCAAATACCCCAAAAAACCTATATGGACGGGGTAAAAGATGCGCATTTATATTATACGGCACAAAGCAGCGGGGGCATTGTAACCGGCCTGACCACTTTTGTATTCAGCCCTTTTGGGGGAGTTGTGCCAGCACTTGTTTGTTCTTCCATACGCCCCCCTGTACGAAATTTAGGAATCAGGGACGGGAGCCTGTTTCATGACAACGACTACATGCGCGGATATAGCGATGAAGCAAGGAAAATAAAAAGAAGGAAAATATGGGCATACTTCGGGTATGGCTCGGCAGCCTGGTTTGTTTTGCTTCTTTATCTTAATACGAGGCACTGAGGGGAGAAATAAGTCATTGACTTTTTGAGAAGCATTTTTCCTGTTCCATACTTTTGGATTCAAAGCCAACAGGTATGGAAAGTGAATCAGGTGTAAAAATTCCCGGAACGGAAAAACTCCGTTTTATAAAACATATTGTACTCACAGGTAATAAAGTGATTGACTGCATACAGGCAGCTATCAAATTTCACCAGGATAACTTTATTCCGCTGCGCACTATTTCGCTCATCCCTTCGTGGTATGAAAAGTTTTTCGCCTACATGGATAAAGCCACGCATCGCCAAACAGGCGAGCATTTGGACGATGATACTATACTTTGCATATTTGATGTAGACATAAAAAAAGGGAGTCGTTTGCAAAAAACGGAAATGTATTTTGAACATTATTTCACAACGAGCGGCGAAGATGCCCTTGCCTATTTCGGGCCCGAAGCGAAAGCGTGAGTAGTCATTGACTAAAATAAACGAGCATATCCTTCCGGCTATTTTTGATAATTAGAAATTAATAATTAGCAATTAGTAATCAAATTGTAAATAATTTTTGTTATATATTATTTTTCATTACTAATTATTTATCATTCATAACTCATAATAAATTGCGTAGCATTCCCACCATATACACCCAGCTTCTCCAGCAAAAAAATAACCAACCGGCTTTAAGCGGGCTCAACTCTGCCTCGCAGGTCAGCATATGGAACTTGTGGCTATGGATAACGGCTGCAGGGCAAAACCTGTTTGAGCAGTTGTGTGATTTATTTACTGCCACCATCGAAAACAATATTGCCGAAGCAACCGTTTACACTCCCGCCTGGATAGTATCTATGCTTAAGCAATTTCAATATGCATCGAGCCCCATACAGGTAAGGACATTACTGACTGCTCCGCCCTTCACCATCAGCTATCCCACCGTAATACCATCACTTCAAATTATTACCAATGCTGCTGTGGTGGCGGTAAGCAACCGTAGCCTGCTTATTAAGGCATCTACATCGTCGGGGGCATTAACTACGCCACAATACGATGCCTTGTTGAGTGACATGAACACCTGGATGATACCCGGAACGCAATTTACCTTGCAGTCATCCTCGCCGGATTTAATTTATATACAGGCACAGGTTTACTACAATGCTGCTTATTCCGCCGTGATAGGCACCAATATGGATGCTACCTTAACAGCCTTTTTCGCCACCCTGCCATTTAACGGAACATTTGAAATAAGCCAGATGGAAGCAGCTATGCTAGCCGTTGCCGGGGTGCAGGACGTGGTGCTGAACAATGTGTGGATACAAACGGCAGCAGAAAATGCAATCCACCCACCTCCCTCGTGGGGCAATGGAACGTACCTGGTTCAAAGCAATGCCATCATTAACCGGAACTGGCAGCCATACGCCGGAAATGTAGCAGAAATAGAAACGTCGGGTTATAACTGGGACGACAGCATAACCTACATCGCCGTGTAATAGCCCATGAGCTACCCTACACCCATAGGCATATACAGCATAGATTACCAAAATGTGGTATGGAAATTGCTGGTACCACCCGACAGGCGCACACCTGCATGGCTTGAATGGGGAATAGCTTTATTGTCGGGGAAACAGTGGAAAGCAGATGCTGTATTAGGCAGCTACGCAAACGGAGCCGGCCCGGTGGTAACTACACCCTATTTTTCGGGGGCAAGTTCCTATTCCTTAGGCGACCGTGTCATTTTTGGCGTATGCAACGATACGCATGGAAATATTGGCGATAATGCCGTGTATGAATGGATTAATAATAGCACGGGAAGTGCAGCTCCAAGCGTTGCAAACATAGTTCCCGATACTCCGCCCCAAAGTATTGTAACAGCCGCAGCCAATTATAATTGGGCCACTGTGCTGGCATGGGTGCAGCAATATTCGTGGGTAAAAGTGCAGGATAATTTTATCGGTGCTGTTTCGCGGGCAGCTTTCAACTCCACCTGCCTGGCTTTTGAATATGCGCTGAACCTCTGGTTCAACACGACTTTCCGCCAGCCAAACGGGCTGGGCAATGACCCTGTAGGTAATCCCACAGGTACACCCGATATCTACATCAATACAAACGATAATGTAGATGCCCAGTTTATGATGGGGCCCTCTTCACCCGACTCCCAAAGCTTTATGGCACCTGCTTCGCCTCCGGCAGTTTATTTTATGGCTACGGTTGCACAAGCCCTGTCCTCCACCGATTTTACCATATACATTCCCGTGGCAGTATATAACTCCTTAACCACTGAGGCATCCGGCTATACAACAAAAAAGACACAGATTGTAATCGCCTTTGTGAATACCATTAATGCGGCGGGAATGAGTTATAATATAGTAACGTATTAGTTATAAAGTAAAAATAATATAAAATGAAAAATATAGATACATCGGCTGTAACAAACAGCAACTGGCTGGCATTACTGGCAAATGCACAGGGCAAAAATTTTATGAATAACAACGGTGACCCGGCACTGGCAGGAATTGACTTTTTGCAGCAGTCGTATTACGAATGCATACAAGCTATATGCGAATCGCTTATTACAGACGATACAAAAGTGACCTGGCTCTGGAACCAGACATCGGGCTTCGATGCACAGGGCTGGATTTACTACCAGGGCGAAATTTATTATGTTCCCACACAGGATACAAGCGGATTGCCATTTTGCAATGTGGCAACTACTTATTCTACATCCGACCCTACGCCACTCTCCACTTCCGGAACGGCAAATGCGCATGTTATTCGCACGATATTATTTGTTGAAGCCGGGCCCGGTGACTTTCCCGCTTATGCAAACTGGAAAGATTTGTCAACTAACGGGGTGTGGTCGGCTGCACTTGATACCGGAACAGTAACAACCTTAACTTATATAGGTGCAAATGGGTATAGTGGCCTGTCATATCATTTAGTTCCATCCTCTACTTACAGAATGGACGGCTTAGGTAATGTTTATATATCCGGCATTTTTTCTACAGGAGTCTCCGTCAGCAGCCAAACGATTGCAACCCTGCCCACAGGATATGCTCCTAAAATTCCCCGTAATTTCCTTTTATGGGAACAGACTAGCGGAACAGTTTGTATTATAACTATTGACCGTTCAGCAAATATTAATGCTCAAACATTGTCGGGAGCAAATGTACCGGTGTCAGACACTTTTAGCTTTGAAGCCTTTTATAATATAATGGATACCATCTATTAATAATTGATTTTACATGACTGACATTTTAACAGATCCCGGTAATGACTTGCTTATCACCACCGGCGATTTTACCATTGGCGACAGCACTTTGCAAGAGGTTCAAAGCATCGTTATGAGTTACCCGGGCTGGTGGAAAGAATTTCCGCTGGTAGGATGTGCAGCACCCAATTATCTCAATTCCCCGGGCACGGGGCAAAAACTTAGCAATACCATTAACCAGCAACTAAAACTAGATGGAAAAACGGTTACTTCCCTTTCTGCTTCTAAGAATACGAATGGCACACTCACCATTAATGTGAATGGGCAGAATATAGTTATAGGTAGTTGAAAGTGTGAAAAATTATTTTTGCCTCTTCAAATATTCCTTGCCAATGGCATTCGTAATTATCAATAAGGAATCATGCAATTCATATTTTCCGCTATAGTTTATCGTAATTAAATCGGGGCCAACACAGTATCTCATGGTACAAGCCTCCTTCGCTTCGTCCAATATGATGCATGTATCGTCAATTGAAATAATGCGCGTGCCGCAAGTATTACATCCGTTATAAAAAGAAATTCCATCCTTACTAATATTTACAAAATCAAAACCATCCCTGTGTAAAATTTTCCCACTTTTCATTTCAATTTTTTGTAATTGCCACTTACCAACAAGCTTATCTATTGGAGCCTGCCTATAGCTGAATAGAAAAAGAGAAAATAGAAGAAGTGTGGTTTTCATAGATATTATATACTTTATTCAAATGTACAATATTTAATAAACGATTAGAAAGTTCATTTATTATCTTTGATGTAAGTTAGAAAACAACAGATTGAACCGTTTAAAAAGACTACCGGCCGTATTAAAAGAGAAGGGTATTAAATATGCGCTCCGCAAGGTGCTCATACAGCAACCCTATACTACGCCTGTTGTTCCAAATTATACCCTTGTAAGAAGATTGTTTAAAGGCCAAGCGGGTATAGAGATAGGAGGCCCAAGTGGATTATTCGGGAAGAAAAATAATTATTTGCCGCTATATACTATTGTCAAGTCGCTTGATAACTGTAATTTTTCTGCCAGCACTATATGGGAAGGCAGTATCAACAGCGGGCAAACATTCAACTACCACGAAAACAAAACGGGCATCCAATTTATTGCCGAAGCTACCCTGGTTAGCGACATACCTAAAAAAAATTACAGGTTTTTATTATCTTCCAACTGCCTTGAGCATGTGGCAAACCCGCTGAAAGCATTAAATGAGTGGCTGTCGGTTGTAGATTCCGGCGGCATTCTGTTGCTCATTTTGCCTAATAAAGACTACTGTTTCGACCGTAAGCGCCCTGTCACACGTTTTTCGCATTTGCTGGAAGATTTTAAAAACGATGTACAGGAAGATGATTTAACCCATTTAGACGAAATACTCTCCCTGCACGATTTATCGATGGATTTGCAGGCAGGTAATTTTGAACAATTTAAAGCAAGGTCGTTGAAAAATTTTGAAAACAGAGCTTTGCACCACCATGTTTTTGATATGCCTCTTTTAAAAGAGATAATGGAATATTTGAAGCTCGATGTACTAATGACAAACGAAGCGTACATGCACATTATTATTACCCGAAAAAGGATTTTCAAATCCGCTTTGTTAGCCCGGTTACACTCTTCCTGGCGAAAGTTTTATTGTTATTGGTATCGTACAGTGGGGCTGTATTGAACGCTCACTCTACCGCTTCAAAGCACCGGGACTCTTCGGGAAAATGCTTTTGGATGTAGCGCTTGTACATAAGTTTATCGGGTAGTGGCAACTTATCGAATTTCTCTTCAATAATGGTGCGTATGGCATGTGATTCGGTGTCTTTGCCCGTAAACGCTAAGAGAAAAGAGCTGGAGGCAAAATATAAATGCAAAGTAAATATGGCTGTGCTTGCCGGTGAAAAGGGCGAGGAATGCTGTATTGTCTACTTTAAAGCGGCGACGACCTTCACGAAAATGCAGTGCATGGATTTGGCCATTCAAAGCCCGATGAAGGCCAGTGTTACCATGTTTGATGCAACGGTTATAAAAGAAGAATCGGACACGAGGGTCTTTATGCAGGATAATGACAACGACACGTATTACCTGGGAGCCGTACAATATTGCGGCGAGCTTATACGGGTGGCCCGCTACCTGCTAAAAAAACTAGACCGCTATTACGAGGTTTTTGAGGGCAGCGAAACACTGAAAAAAGCGGCCCTGCTGCGTTATTATTTCCACGTAGATGCTGACAAGCTGTCCCAGGAACGCATTGAAAAATTATGGATTCAGCTTTGCTATTGCCTTAATTGGGTGAATGGGAAGGAGGAGTGATTTGTCGCCCAACACTACCCCTGTAGTTAATGATTTGGAATATTACCCATCGAAGAATCATACTTTGATGATTGAAATTTACTTTTAGCAAGAAAAATCATTGAAAAATCAAAATTAAGGGTATCTTTTGGAGAAATTATTAAGCTATCATCGGATAATTTCCTTATATCATAAATAGCACCCATTATACTTATTGAATCGTTATCAATATACTTCCAGCGAGATTCCTGGATAACATACTTTACACTCAAACTATCCTTTAAGGAATCCTCATCTATTCTTTTTTCAGTTGGAGAATAATATAAATATTTAATCAACAGACCAGATTTATTAAAATAAAAGCATAGTGACGATTTATACTTAATGTTATGTCGAATTATAGCTACAACATCCCAATACTTTCCATTGTTATTTGTTAAATTTCTAGCAAAGTCAGCCTTCTTAGATTGGCAGGTAACTAAGAACAATACTATCAGAAACGCAAGGATTTTTTTCATTATCTTATTTTTCCCTGTTAATTGGTCTAACTCTTTGCACTTATCCGCAAAGATAATGAAAAAGGCAGGGAAGGAGGAGTAGACTTGTACCTATGATATATTAAATATTTTGTATATTTGTTATATCTTTTACTATTTAATTAACGCACCATGAAAACACCTCTGAAAAAATTTGGCGTAATTATTGCCGTAGCAATTACATTGGTTTCATTCCAAGATTGTAAAAAATCTGATAGTCCAACACCTTCAGCGGTGCAAAGTTTTACCTGTGACATAAATGGTACAGCTTTTACTCCTACATCTATCAATGGCCTTACAGCTACTTATAGTTCCTCATCAATTACACAAGTTGTAAGACTTGTTATTAACAGTGATGAAATTGGTACATATTCATTATCAAGAGGTGTAACACCGGGATATGCAGAGTGCTCAGTTGGACCTAATCCAAGAACCTTAACTACATACTACACAAACATAGCTCCTTTTATCGGAACTTTGACCATAAACTCAAATAATAATGGGGTAATTTCCGGAACTTTTAGTTTTGCAACTGTTAGTCTGGATACTGCATCAGTAAAAGGCCCTGTCATTACAAATGGTTCTTTTGCAAATATAAAATACAACTAGAGAAGAATTTCATCTCCCTCTTAAGGTCCCGTACCCGCTAACTTGTTTTAGTGGGTAATTATCTTTTTAAACTTTACTTAATAAGTACAACTTATTTTTTTGTCACCCACGATGCCCGCCCGGATGGACCGTTCGGACGGGTGCAAATAGCGGGTACGAGGTAGACTTGCAGCAGGCAAAGCATCCAGGATATGTATCTTAAGTTAAAAGGATATTGTGTGATATATGTAACTTTCTTTAAAAGTTGTGTAACGCTCGCTGAAATTAATGAAGGCATATTTGTATCGTCAAATTTGTTCACATACACACCTTAAAAAAACAAAAATGAAAAACGCAACAAACTATGCTCTTTCAGAAAAAGAACCTACTACTTATACATACGACACAAAACAAACTGATCAATTAAGTAATGGACCGGATTATTTTTTTATTAAGAAGAATTCTATTCTTACTAAAGTCCCTCATAATGATATTTTATGGTTAGGGGCGTTTGGAGATTACGTAATTGTAAACACAAAAGACCAACGTTTTATTTTGCCCATCACGTTTAAATCTCTTGAAGACAAATTACCTCCCGGCAAATTTGTACGCGTACACCGTTCCTATATTGTTCAAATTGATATGATAAAAGTAGTAGAGAATACTACTATTTTTATAAATAACACTTCTATCCCTATTCCCATAGGTCCTTTTTATAAGAAAAACTTTATAAGGCGGTTAAACCCTTTAGGTTAACTACTGCATCTTCAAAAATGACAGGAATATTGCAGAGTTATTGACTTTTAAAAAGCCATGTATTCCTCCTCTATTTTTGCGGGATAGTTCTCTAAGCCAATACACATTCTTACTAATTTATGGGCAATACCATACGGCACCTAAAAATGGCAACAGTGCCCACAAAGCGCTTAACAAAGCGCAGTCCGAAACAATTAAAAGACATCGGGCAAGCCTTGCAGAGCCGGATGTTGCGCCCATTTCAAATTCCGCTGCCTGCCCTTGTAAAGAAAAAAGATTTGCCTGGCAAATCACCCTCATATCTGCCTTTAGATTCATACGGGGAGTGGCATATTGATACTGCCAAAAGCATTGCAAAAAGGGAAAGTGCTTACACCTACGGACACGATTATAATACTACTGAAACTGACTGCGGAAATTTCATGCAGAAAGTAGAACACAGCAAGGGAGATAAAGATTATCCCAATTATGTTCCCGACCAGGTTAGTTATATAATGACACATGGGGAATGGATAACAAATTTGAAAGATGTGAGAGCAGGTGATTATTTGTTCTTTTCGAAAAACGAGGCTTCCAAAAATGATTCTGCGCATCCCGATGCCCGGTTTGCACATACAGCCATAGCTACGGGAGTTGACACCGCTAACGGAATTATTGATTTATTAAATTCAACCACTCATAAGTACGAGCCCGGCACCATTCAGCCCGGACACCTGAGCATGAAAACAGGGGAACGAACAGACCCGGGTTGGAATACCAATAATGTTTTTGCAGGTGCAGGAAGATTACAAACTCCGGCATCCATAAATAGGATAACAGAACTGCCCGGCCTTCAGTATTTATGGGCATCTCCAAGGACAGAAAAAAGCAAGGCTATACATACTCCTAAAGCAGCCCGCAAAAGTACTCCTGCCAAGCCGTTGCAAGGCAGCCATAAGTTCACTACATATACCGATACTACTCCGAGTCCGCAAGATAAACAATTTAGGTAATAAGGTCTTTTAAAAATCAATCTATAACATTTTCTATTCTAAGTTAATCATATTAGAAAAAGCCTTAAATTAGTAAAACCAATACAAATGGATATGAAAACAATCACAAAAGTAGAAGATTACCGGAAGTGCATAAATGAAGTAAAAGAAACCGGAAATCCTGTTACAGTTAAAAACAATATGTCAGTAGAAGAAAATGAGAAGCTAACAAATACAGATTTAAAAGGAATAGATATAATTGTTAGCGAAGAATGTGATGAAATTAAACCCTTATGAAAAAGAAGATAAAGAAAATAATATTGGAAACAAGAATAGCTTTAATACCAAAACACATTGTCAAAGAAATTCTAATAGAGGCGGAAGCTTCTCTTCAGAATTCCATTTTTTTTAGAATTCATAAACGGTATTCTGATACTCAAGATTACAAACGCCTCTCTTTTCCTCGCTTACATACTTCTCCCAAATAGTCTGAACAGCGTTTTCAAACATTTCTATTTTAGCAATATAATATTCTTGTTCTTTCATGTTTCCCAATTTAAGAGTTGTGAATGTGAATCACGACCCGTAGTTTCCGCTACGGGTTTTCTTTTGCAAATATAAGCACTATACGCAACTTTATTTGCCATTACAATACTCTTATTGCAAGATTGTAATATAACTAAAAATAAAGTAAAAACAAAAGAAAAATTGAAAATAATTTGACTGATTATTAATGATTTACGTAAAACATAGGCGAAAAATGCTTATTTTTAAAGTGAACCTAAGTTATTGTATGGAAATAGTAGATTATTATGGAGAATTATTACAATTTTAAAGGATTTAGTTCTTTCACAAAAACATTTAATGAAGAACAGACGTGTAGGGAATTTATTGAATACTTAAGATGGGAAGGAAAACCAATTTGTTCACTTTGCGGATTTGATAAAAAGATTTACAAACTAAGAGACAATAAGACTTATAAATGTACGAGTTGTAATAGAAATTTCACTGTAACAGTAAATACTCTTTTTCATGGTTCGCACATTTCATTGCGAGATTGGTTTATCGCTATCTATTTATTTTCTTCTCATAAGACCGGAATATCTTCATATCAAATGGCGAAACATTTTTACACTCATCATGAACGTGTATGGAACGCTGGAGGAGAGCATTCAATTTATCAGTGATAATAATATTATAATAAATTCGCTCAATTCTGATATAAGCATGCTGGCAGGACGGGTTGTGGAGTATAACCCTGCGCTGGTTGTAACCTTAGTGGGGCTTACCTGCTTAGGAGAAAATCGCCTTCGTTTTTTAAACGCTTTTATGATATTGGTATATTTTATAAATTATTTTATTTTTGATTTACTAACCCTGCCGCACTTTTTTATGTATTTCAGGATTACTTTTAGTGCCGCAGGATTTTTTGCCAGCCTTTCGGGATAATATTTTACCCACTGGTATATGGTGATTACAGCCAGGCCTATTTCCTGTGCTATAGCTATCTGTAGGTCATGGTCGCGCTGTGTCAAAAGGCGCATTTGTGTAGTTAGTGGGGAGCCGCATATAATAGTGCTGGTGACCATTCGGTGCTGAAGTACATCCACCCCCACCCGACAGACAAAACCATGTACCTGCTGAAGAGCGCCAATGAAAAGTTTGAACCTATGGAAATTAAGCGCGAAGATGTGTTGAGCGTTTTCATTGTAAGAGGCAAGTTAGAGCTAACCTAATGGCATTTTGATTTTTTACTAACTTTGCGCCTCTTTTGAAAAAAGGTCCTGTGGCCGAGCGGCTAGGCAGAGGTCTGCAAAACCTTGTACGGCGGTTCAAATCCGCCCGGGACCTCAGAGTAAATATAAAAAAGAGAGACGAAAGTTTCTCTTTTTTTGTTTGCAACTCGAGAAAGGGCGGAACATCGCAGATAATCCGCCCGGGACCTCACTTTAGGGTTCACATTCACTCACTTTTGTTTTGGCAATTAAAAATGTTCTGTCAGTTCCTCTCCAAGATATGATTTATTTGGAGCCAACCATACCTTCGTAATATGGTACCAGGTCCCCCATTCTTTCTGGTATCTTCATAGTACGAAGATGATTAAAGACCCATTCAGCTTTTCAAAATACCGTTTTATCGAATTTTTCAGGACAAGAGACATGTAACGAGTAATTTTAAAAAAGAATTCTCACATGCTATTTTGTAAATAAGCTAAAAATAGAAGTCATGAACGCGCAAAAAAGAAAAGAAGCGGTAGCCCGATCGAAAAAATCGAACGATGGCGGAAAGCAAAGAAGCAAAAGAAAGAGCTCCGCGCAAAAAGGGCACTCTCATAAGGGATATGGCGAAATTAATCTGAATGAATCGAAAAGGGGCTTAGGCCTGGAATATAGGTTATGGGACGTTTTCTTTATTTAATAGCCATCATTCTTGTAATCCTTTGGTTACTGGGCTTTTTTGCTTTCAATCTTGGATGGATAGTTCATATCCTACTCGTATTGGCACTAATAGCCATTCTTTTACGAGTGATTCGCTCAGCAGCCGATGATTGATAAAGTATAGACTGCATCATTTATCTGGCAAACAGCTTGGCATATTGACTCCCAACTCTTAAAATGGTTATCTCCGGATAAATTCTTTCCAACCTAAAAAAAATTGCATTCATCGAAAAAAACCGGATTTTCGGGGCGATACCTGTAAATTGTGTAAATGTTACTTGATACCAAATTTAAAAGAATAGTAGTTATTACATGCACAACCCTTATTGTAACAATAGCACTGGTTATTCTGTTCAGTTCGGTCATTGCCAAATATGTAACAGAAAAATTAGGTGAAAAATATACAGGGCGGCGGGTAAGCGTAGATTGGGTATACATAAACCTTTTTACAGGGCATGTTTATTTTAGTAATTTAAAAATTTATGAAAACAAAAGTGATACTGTATTTTTTTCATCGGAGGGGATAAGTGCGGATTTTGCAATAAATAAATTATTATCAAAAACATACGAAATTTCTTCTATTACATTAGATAAACCCTGGGCAAGGGCTATACAAAACAATAAGAGTACATTTAACTTTAGTGATATACTGGATAAATTCTCATCAAAAGGCCCTTCATCTTCTCCTACTCATTTTAATCTTCTCAATATAAAGGTTAATAATGGCGAATTCCATTATATAGAAAAAGAAGTCGGGGCCAATTACTTTATTAAAAATACTTACTTTGAATCGAGTGGAAAATGGTGGAACAAAGATACTCTCAATGTCCAGTTTTCGTTTCAATCAGGCCCCGGCACTGGAGAGGCGCATGGTAGCTGGACCTTTAATTTTGCTACTGCGGGTTACCGGTTTAATGCAATAATACACCGGCTTGATTTAAAGACATTGGAGCAATACATGCTCACCATGGCAAATTATGGAAAATTTACTGCCAACATGGATGCCAATGTTAATGCGACAGGAAATTTTAAAGACGCTTCCGACCTTAATGGAAATGGGCTTATAACGATAAACGATTTTCATATTAGCAAGGTTGAAGGTGAAGATTATGCCTCATTTGACAAAATGACATTCAAAATAATTAAACTAAATCCAAAAAATCACATTTACTTTTTCGATTCATTAATTGCAACTCATCCATATTTTCTTTATGAACGCTATGACTACCTTGACAATATAGAGAGAATGTTTGGTGAGAATGGAGCGAATGTGGCAACCGCAAATTCCGACCAAACTAAATTTAACCTGCTTATTGCTTTAGCTTATTGGGCACAAGCATTGGCAAAGAATTTTTTCAGCAGCGATTTTAAAATCAATCACCTTGCCATTAATAATGGCAGTGTCCAATTTAATGACTACTCTCCCACCGAAAAATTTGCTATTGAAGCTAACCCGGTAAACATTATTTCGGACTCTATCTACAAAGACCGCCAAAGAGTACACTTGTCCTTAAAAACAAATATTAAGCCCTATGGAACAGCATACGTGTATTTAAGCATGAATCCTAAAGATTACACGGATTTTGACATGACCTATTCGCTTCGCAAGTTACCCCTGCCACTGTTTAATCCATACACTATCACCTATTCCTCATTTCCATTTGACAGGGGAACATTAGAATTAACAGGACAATGGACTGTTAGGAAAGGAGAGATAAATAGTGCCAACCATTTGCTTATAATTGACCCCTTTACCACCAACCGCTTAAAAAATAAAGGCAATAAATGGCTACCCGTTCCACTTATAATGGCCATTGTTCGGGAACGGGGAGATGTAATAGATTATGAAATACCGGTAACAGGCAATTTTAATAAGCCTGCATTCCACCTGCGACATGTGATTGTTGATATACTGGGCAATATTTTCATAAAACCTCCAACCATTCCTTATGCCGCTCATATTAATGAGATTGATGAAGAAGTAGAAAAATCCATCATGCTTCCCTGGGAAATGCAACATGCCAAACTACAGCCGGGCGGAGACAAATTCCTTGACAAACTAACAGGATATCTGAAAAAAAATCCCGGAACATCTGTTACAATCTATCCCTTTGAATATGCTGCGAAGGAAAAAGAATATATTCTTCTTTATGAAGCGAAGAAAAAATATTTCCTGATAAAAAATAATATACATGCTGCATCTTTCACTACTGACGACTCTATAAAAGTTGATAAAATGTCGGTGAAGGATTCCTCCTTTACCAGGTATTTAAATAAACATGTTGCAACTCCAATGATGTTCACCATCCAGGAAAAGTGCGCCCATTTTATTGATAGCAATATTGTTATTGCCGATTATGCCGGGCTCATGAAAGAAAGGGAAAATTATTTTATAAATTACTTCCAAAAAAACGGAGTGGAAAGCCAGGTAAAAATAGATGCTCCCCAATCTGTCATTCCTTATAATGGTTTCTCCTATTACCAATTAAAATATAATGGTGAAATACCCTCCGAATTATCAACCGCTTACCAGGAAATGGATGATATAAATGGAGGATGGTTTCGAAGAAAATATAAAAATATACGGAATGCTATAAAATCGAAATACGAAAAGCCTGTATCCGGAAAAACCAATAATCAAATATAATGCCATGAGCAAGGAGTCTTTTGGAGCAGAGAAGATAAAAAAAATATCCCCAACATTAGGTGGATATCTCACAGAAGTGGCCCTGATAACCCGGTTTGCAGGCAGGTTTTTTAAAGAGATTCTTGTTCCCCCATATGACTTTAAAGAGGTGCTTAAACAATGTTATTCGGTGGGATGTAAATCACTTGGACTAGTTGGTATTACAGGATTCATTATGGGAGTTGTTCTTACTATACAGGCACGTCCGACATTAGCTGAATTTGGGGCGGAATCATGGTTACCTGCTATGGTTTCGATATCTATTATCAGGGAAATTGGCCCGGTAATAACAGCTTTAATTTGCGCGGGAAAAGCAGGGTCCGGAATAGGTGCAGAGCTTTCTTCCATGAAGGTAACTGAGCAGATAGATGCCATGGAAGTTTCCGGGCTTAATCCGTTTAAATATATTGTGGTTACCCGGATTATTGCGACTACACTAATGGTGCCTTTCCTGGTTATTTACTCCGATGCAATAGCATTATTCGGTTCATTTCTTGCTGTTAATCTTACCGGCCCGATTAATTTTCGCCTGTTTTATTATCATGTATTTGCAACATTAGATTTTTCTGATTTGCTCCCGGCCATTATAAAAACATTTTTCTTCGGGTTCACTATTGGTTTAGTAGGTTGTTTTAAGGGATATAAAAGTATAGTGCCGGAAGGCATTTGGGAGAGAGATTAAGAATCCTATTTTCAAACCCTGTCATTTTCTATTGTGAATTCTTTTCTTTGTTTTGTTTTTCTTTCTTTTTCAAATATCCCCGCAGAAGAAAATTATGGCTCGCAGCATCCATATTTTTTTTGAAACCGCCTGCACCCTGTTTGATATTGACTACTGCCGTACTAATATTCTCGGCAAATGCAGTGTCCATAACAAGCTTCCCAATGGTGCCTTTTCCCTGGCGTATGTTACTTACAATTACCGATAAGTCGCTGGAAATATTGGCTGAATTACCCGTGGTAACTTTTAATTTAGATAGAATATCATCTATACTTGTAGGGGTATATGTTTGCAGGTAATCGTTATTTTGAACTTGCCTACCCCCAGAGTTGCCGGGTATAACCTCCAGTATTTTATTCCCCATAAGCCCGTCAGATCCAATAGTAGCTTTCGCATCTGTTTT
>JABDAL010000009.1 GCA_013289165.1 Bacteroidota bacterium | reverse complement strand
TAGATTTTTTTATAAAATTGTTTAGGTATTATAAAAATAATTACCTTTGCAGCCCATTTCTAAAAATAAGGAATAAAATATGATTATTGTTCAAATAAAAGAAGGCGAGAACCTTGAGAAGTCACTCAAAGCATTCAAGAAGAAATTTGACCGTATTGGTGTTGTTAAGGAACTCCGTGTACGCAAGGTTTATAATAAGCCATCAATAGTGCGCAGACAGAAAAAACTGAAGGCCATTCTCCGCCAAAAATATATTGACTCCTTGGAATAGTACTCTGCAATAAGCAGGTAGAAATAGAAAAGTCCATAAAATTTAAATTTTATGGACTTTTCGTTTATAATAATTTTCTAATTATTCCCCTCGTCTAACCTTTCCAACTCCATCAGTTTCGTTTTCCATTACCCTGGCAGAGCCATAATAAGTTACTCCTCCAACACCACTTACATTTAAATAAATAAGGCTGTCGGCATATACAGTGGCAGAGCCTACACCATTGACGCTGGCATGCAGTATTTTTACTTTAAAATCTCTTGCCTTTAATGCACCTACCCCGTTGTCGTCCAGTGATGCATAGTTGGCTTTGCCTGCCAGAACATCTGCCCCCACTCCGTTTATGGAAGTAGTTACAGAGTCTGCGTTAATAAGCAGAACATTTTCGCCCACTCCGTCCGATTCAAAAGTGAACCGGTGTGTTCTAATAGTGTCAAGTGTTTTAATCTTACCCACCGATTCGGTTTCAATAGCATCCAGTTGTTTATATGTTACATATATGTCCGTTTTTTTGATTCCCCAGGTAGTATGGTTGCTTAAGGTATCCATTACAATTAATGTATTGCCATCATTTGTTATTTTTAAATCACTCGGATAATCGCCTTTTACAACCACGCTTTCAGTATTGCCCTGCTGCAAGATTAAATTAAACACGCCATCTGCTTTTATAGCTGTAAATGGCTGAATGGGGATAGTTTTTCCTTCGGGTGGAAGAGAACTGAATTTGATATCTGAACCTCCGGCTACAAATACACAGGAGGATAATACGATCAGGCTGACAAAAGCAGCCAATAAAATAGGGGGTTTCATAGGATTTAGTTTCAAAAGATACTCTATGACGTGAAGGTAGGCAAAAAAGTTACAACCCTATTAAAGAAATCATTTCAAATAGGCGAGCAATAGTTTCCAAGCCTCTGCAATCTTATTTTGAGCTAAAAGCTTTTTAACTTCTTCATGAAGTTTTTCTTCCGGTAGGCTTTTCATCCCTTTGAAGCTTTCTAAATTGGCGTATTCCTTTATCTCCTCATCAGTTGGTAGGTGGGTTACATTGCCCAATTGCCCTAAATTATTACCTGTAAATACATGGCTGTTTCTGATAGAAGCAGGCAGCGCATCTACCCCAATTCCAAGATTGAAATTAGGCTGTGGCAGCTCAAAGAGAGCATCTCCATGGGCACGGCAATACCAGTGCCCACCCATACGGCCTACGGTGTCTATTTTTTGCTGGTCTATTCTCCCGTCGGGGGTTAAAATATCTTCGTTAATATGCATATGTATCACTTCACAAATCACCAGGTTGCCCGAACCTCCCCCAGTGCCGGTATGTTTTACTTCCAGCACTTTGCATTCCATTTGTACCGGCGACTCTTTTACCCGGAAGGGCCTTACTTTCTCCGAGGGAATAGGCGTAAAACCCGACTTTACAAACTCATTCACCCCTTTGGGGTATTCGGCACTGGCAAGCGATGTTTGCTGAACCATGCTATAAGTAACAATGTTAATCACTACTTCGGGGACTTCCAATATATTTTCAAGTGTATTCTTTTGTTGTCCTGTTCTGCCTGAACGCGCCGGGGAAAATACCGCAATAGGTGGATTAGAACCAAAAACATTAAAGAAACTGAAAGGGCTTAGGTTAGGATTACCTTTTGAATCAATAGTACTGGCAAAACATACCGGCCTTGGCCCTACAGAGGATACCAAATGCGAGTGCAATATATTTTGAGGGATTTCGGTGGGAGAGATAGAGAGCATAGGTTCAATCAGGAGTTAGAAATTAGAAATCAAAGACAATAAGACAAAGGTAAATAAAGATTTTCCTTGTGAAACTTTGCGCCTTAGTGTCTTTGTAGCATATACCGAAATAGGTTAATATTCCCCTATAATTTCCATTTCTGCTAACTTTGCAAAAAACAGGAACTCTAAATGCAAGCCGAAGTAACTCCCTATAAGCCTAAAAATAAGATACGTATTGTAACTGCTGCTTCCTTGTTCGACGGGCATGATGCAGCTATTAATATCATGCGGCGAATTATGCAGGCAAGTGGGGCAGAGGTAATTCACCTGGGGCATGACCGCAATGCACAGGAAGTGGTGAATTGCGCCATACAGGAGGATGCTAATGCGATTGCCATGACCTCGTACCAGGGAGGCCACAACGAATATTTAAAATATATGTATGACCTGCTGAAAGAGCAGGGTTGCGGACATATTAAAATATTTGCAGGCGGGGGGGGGGTTATTCTCCCGAGCGAGATTGAAGACTTACATAAATATGGTATTGCTCGTATCTATTCCCCTGATGATGGCCGTAAAATGGGTTTGCAGGGTATGATTAATGATATTTTAGAAAGGTGTGATACAGTGCCCTTAGCTAACCATATTGACCAAAATATAAAGCATCTTAAAGGAAAGGATACGAAATCTATAGCCTCCCTGATTTCTGTGGTAGAGAGCTACCCTGAAAAGGCTCATGAAATACATAATAAGATTAAAAAACAGGGTGGCGGCAAGCATGTACCCGTTCTTGGTATTACTGGCGTTGGCGGGGCAGGTAAGTCTTCCCTCATTGATGAAATTATACGCCGTTTCCTGATAGATTTTTCTGAAAAAGGAAATATAAATAAAGGCAAAACCATAGGGATAGTTTGTGTAGACCCTTCCAAACGCAAAACAGGTGGAGCATTGCTTGGAGACCGCATCCGGATGAATGCCATCGCCAATCCCCGTGTGTATATGCGCTCATTAGCGACACGCCAAAGTCATCTTGCCCTTTCTCAAAGCATATCGAAGGCTGTTGAAATATTAAAAGCTTCCGCTTTCGACCTTATCATTTTGGAAACATCGGGTATCGGGCAATCGGATACTGAAATTGTGGATTATTGTGACGTATCACTTTATGTAATGACTCCTGAATATGGTGCTGCTACCCAGTTGGAGAAAATAGATATGCTCGATTTTGCAGATGTGATTGCCATTAACAAGTTCGATAAGCGTGGCGCTGCTGATGCCCTGCGGGATGTGCGTAAGCAATATAAAAGAAACCATAATGTATTTACAAAGAAGGAAGAAGATTTGCCCGTGTTTGGTACTATAGCCTCGCAATTTAACGACCCGGGTATGAATAGCTTGTATAAGACGGTGATGGATACCCTGATTGAGAAAACAGGCGCCGATTTGCATTCTTCCTATCATCATTCTGAAGAGCAATCTCAAAAAATATATATCATTCCCCCTGACAGGGTTCGTTATCTCTCTGAGACTACCGAAACTATAAGGGCATACGACAGTTGGGCAGATAACCAGAGCGAGATTGCTGAGAAGCTTTATGCACTGCATAAGGTGGAGGAGATGCTGGATGACAAAAAGGATGCCGCCGTAAAAAAAGTGACGCAGAAAAGAGCCGGGGAACTGGAAGAAAAGCTTGCCCCTGAAAATAAGAAAGCCTTGGAAAATTGGGAAAAGGAGATGAAGCGCTATATAGAGGAATATTATATTTATAGTGTTCGTGGGAAAGATATTAAAGTAAAAACCCATAGCGAGTCTCTTTCCCATACCATGGTGCCTAAGATATCAGTGCCTAAATACAAAGCCTGGGGCGAAATACTGCACTGGTGCTTACAGGAAAACTTCCCTGGCAGATTTCCTTTTACGGCAGGTGTATATCCCTTCAAGCGCTCAGAAGAGGACCCTACCCGTATGTTTGCGGGAGAAGGAGGCCCTGAGCGGACCAATAAGCGTTTCCACTATGTAAGTGCCGGAATGCCTGCTAAAAGGCTTTCCACCGCATTTGACTCTGTAACTTTATATGGACGCGACCCGGATTACCGCCCCGATATTTATGGCAAGATTGGCAATGCGGGTGTTTCTATATGCTGCCTTGATGATGCCAAGAAATTGTATTCAGGCTTCAACCTTTGCGACCCTAAGACCTCCGTATCCATGACCATTAACGGGCCTGCTTCAATCATTACAGGCTTCTTTATGAATGCCGCCATTGACCAGCAGTGTGAGCTTTACATAAAGCAAAACAGCTTAGAAAAAGAAGTAGAGAAAAAAATAAATGCTCACTTCAAAAAGAAAGGCATAAAAAGACCAACATATAATGAGACGCTTCCCAAAGGGAATGATGGCTTAGGGCTCATGCTACTTGGCATTACTGGCGACCAGGTTCTTCCTAAAGAGGTGTATGAAAAAATAAAAGCCTTTACGTTGTCGCAGGTGCGTGGCACAGTGCAGGCAGATATTTTGAAAGAAGACCAGGCACAGAATACCTGTATATTCTCCACCGAGTTTTCATTGCGTTTGATGGGAGATGTACAGCAGTATTTTATACAAAATAAGGTCAGGAATTTTTATTCGGTTTCTATTTCCGGATACCATATTGCGGAGGCAGGGGCTAATCCTATAACACAGGTTGCATTTACACTTGCAAACGGATTCACATACGTTGAGTATTACCTTTCGCGCGGGATGCATATAGATGACTTTGCCCCCAATTTGTCCTTCTTCTTTTCCAATGGTATTGACCCCGAATATGCAGTAATCGGAAGGGTTGCAAGAAGGATATGGGCCAAGTCTATGAAGTTGAAATATGGGGGAGATGAGCGTTCCCAAATGCTAAAGTATCATATACAGACGTCAGGCCGCTCCTTACATGCACAGGAAATTGACTTTAATGACATACGTACTACATTACAAGCCCTGTATGCCATCTACGATAATTGTAATTCTCTTCATACCAATGCATACGATGAGGCTATTACTACCCCTACCGAGGAAAGTGTAAGAAGAGCAATAGCCATCCAGTTAATTATTAACAGGGAGTTGGGGCTTGCCAAAAATGAAAACCCATTACAGGGCTCATTCATTATCGAGGAATTAACTGAACTGGTAGAACAAGCAATACTGGCAGAATTTGACCGGATTACCGAGCGCGGAGGTGTGCTGGGTGCTATGGAGACTATGTACCAGCGTGGGAAAATACAGGAAGAAAGCCTCTACTATGAGCGTATGAAACATACAGGCGAATTCCCTATTGTGGGAGTTAATACGTTCCTGTCCTCCAAGGGCTCACCAAGTATTATTCCTAAAGAGGTGATTCGCTCCACGAAAGAAGAAAAAGAACTACAAATACATAATCTTAAATTACTGAATAGGGCTAATGCGGACAAGGCACCACAGCTTTTAAATGAACTGCAGCAGGCGGCCATTCACAACAAAAACCTTTTTGAAAAATTGATGGAGGTTACCCACTATTGTTCCCTCGGACAGATTACCGGTGCCTTATTTGAGGTAGGAGGACAGTACAGGAGGAATATGTAGAGCCTAGCTCACCGCAGGTGGTTTCTTTCTAAGTACTGCGGTAAAAATAAGGGTCATAATAATGCCGTATTCCAATGGGTCGGTGAAGGCATAAGCTGCATTTATAAGAGGATTTGCTAATGTTTTTTTGGATTGTTCAAATTGGTTTTGGGCATCGGTGATATCCTTTTGTAAAGCCCCATGTAGTTTTAATTGGGTTATAAAATCCTGGAAATACTTACTTGGGAAATCCGGTGCTACCCAATAATAAAGCACCACCCAGGAAAGGGCGTAGAACACGGCAGAAATGACTACTATCAGGATGCCAATATTAAAGCCCTTCGCAAAGGTAAGGTACCCATCTCCTTCACTCTGCCGGAAGAAGCGAATGGCAAAATAGATGGGAATGAAGACGGCTATCTTGCCCAGGAACATTAACATGCCTACCGTATTGAATCCAATTTTAGGTGCCAAGGGTATGCAAGTAAAGAGCAGAATAACCATTAAAACGCCCGAGACGGTTCCATATTTTAACACAATATTTTTCATAGAGATTTTTAAATTGCCGCAAAAATAGACTTAATTTTTTGCAAATTTCCAAAACCGTTATGTCACGGTTTTTCACGGAATGGGCAACGTGACATAAAGTGGTATATACCTCATTATTAACGAACTCTTTTTGACTATGATTAACTGTTTTGTGTGGATATCCTTTATATTCTAAATCTGCATAAGCATAATGTTCGTCCGTATTTATAGTTGCTCCTTTTTCCACGTGCTTTTGTATGATTGGGATAAGTGTAGGGGCTTTTGTGTCCGGCACATGTTTGGCAATTACCTTTCCATTGCGTTCTATCAGTCCTAATACAGGAATCTTATCATGGTGGTAAAGACCCTTTGCTGCTTTCTTTTTTTCCCACTCTGTGTGCTCAAGATGATTGTATTTCTTATTGGCATGTTTATTGCCTTCTTTGCCCCCAATATATGTTTCGTCGGCTTCCACTACGTTATTTAGCATTTCCGGTAACCTACTGGCAACAAAAGACCGGATTCGCATAAGCATAAACCATGAGGTCTTTTGAGTTACACCCAAATCCCGTGCAAGTTGGCAGCTACTAACGCCTTTCTTATGAGAAAAGCACAGGTACATGGCAATAAACCATTTTGATAGGGGTATTTTAGTCCCTTCCAGGAAAGTGCCTGTTAATACACTAAAACGATTCCGGCATGCCTTTTCTCCGCATATATAGGCTCTCGGTGATTTACATTTATAAACCTTTGTGCTTCCACAATGAGGACAGGCAGGAGTACTATCCCAACGGAGTTTAGCCAAGTGTTCACAGCATTTATTCTCATCAGAGAAATAATTTGTGAGTTCTACGAGGTTGTCAAATTTGATTATCGGGTTCATATTTTATGATTTTGAAAACTAAGTAACAGTTAGATATTGTTATGAGTATATTTTTGTTCTCAAATATTTTAACTATGGATTTTAAGGCAAGTGACCAATACAAGAAAATGTATAGTATCTGTCAACAGATAGATAAGGAATTTCAAAGAGATGAGAATGACCCATTGTATAAGAAATTTCATTTTTATCCTACTTTTTGTGGTGAAGAAACTGATGGAAGAATAAGGTTATTCGGTAATTGGATATTCTCCCCTGTCAATGTTGCCAAACCTATTATAGATAGAGTAGAAGAAAGATTACTCATAAAAGATACTTGGAAGGTTAGAGAAGACTTATAATTCATGGGGCCTTAATTTTAACTTTTCTTCTTCTGGCAAAGAATTAAGAACTCCATAAATCTTTTCAACTGGAATGGAATAGGCATCAATTATCCCATTTTCTTTCCTGAAAATAAATAAAATGTTAGGAAGGTCTTTTTCGACAGAATCTAAAGAAACTTTTTCTTTTAATGGTTTATCAAAAAAATCCATTCCCGTGGATGCCTCATGCCATATTTCATCATTTGGAGGACACTCCTTCCAGGTTATTTCATGCCAGTTCTTACCGATAATAGCGAACCATACGCTTTTAATCCAGCATTTTATTTTCTTGATTTGCCATGGCATTTTCAATTATTCCCACTCGGTTAAAGCATTTACTTTGACTTTCAAAGTGTTCCATTGCTGTCGGGTGGTATATAATTGCCCCACAACTAACAGATTAATAATATGTTGCGGTTATGTCGCAAATGTGACATATTCTACTTGTCAATCTTACTTGTCCATAACCACGTACATATTAATCCAATCCGTATATTTGCAGCCTTTTAAAAAATATCCTTACAAAAACTATATTTATTATGAACGAAATTGTGTACGCGGTTCCTGTTTTTGGTATTTTAGCATTGCTCTATACAGCAGGCACTTCTAAGTGGGTTACTAAACAAGATGCCGGTGATGCCAACATGATAGAATTGGCCGGATTTATAGCTAAAGGCGCTATGGCATTCCTGAAAGCTGAGTGGAGAATCCTGGGTATTTTTGTGGCTATTGCTGCCGTAGTGTTAGCATGGGCAGGCACTACCGTTCCCGATTCAAGCCCTATAATAGCTGTATCATTTGTTATTGGTGCCGTATGTTCTGCTACCGCCGGGTATATTGGAATGCGGATTGCTACCCGTGCCAATGTGCGTACCACGCAAGCCGCCAGGACCAGCTTAAAGAAGGCTTTACAAGTTTCGTTTACAGGGGGCACCGTAATGGGATTAGGCGTTGCCGGACTTGCCATACTTGGTTTAGGAAGTTTATTCATTGTTTTCTATAAAATATTTGTTCCCAATGGTGCTTTAATGACGGGTATCGACATGAAAAGGACTATTGAAGTACTGGCTGGTTTCTCCCTGGGAGCTGAGTCTATTGCTTTGTTTGCCCGCGTGGGTGGAGGTATATATACCAAGGCTGCTGACGTAGGCGCCGACCTGGTTGGAAAGGTGGAAGCCGGTATTCCTGAAGATGACCCGCGCAACCCTGCCACTATTGCCGATAATGTGGGCGATAATGTAGGCGACGTAGCCGGTATGGGTGCTGACTTGTTTGGTTCCTTTGTAGCTACCATTTTAGCCACTATGGTACTTGGGCAGGAAATTGATGCTTCGAAAGATAATTTCGGAGGATTATCCCCGATTATTCTACCCCTGTTTATTGCAGGAACAGGCTTACTCTTCTCTATTGTAGGAACCTGGTTTGTGAAAATAAAAAATGAAAATGACAGCGTACAAAAAGCGCTAAACCTGGGTAACTGGTCATCTATTATTTTAACTGCTATTGCCTGTTATTTTATAGTTACCATGTTCCTTCCGGCACAAATGGTAAGCAGGGGCGTATCCTTCACTTCCCTTGATGTCTACTTTGCCATTATTACGGGTTTAGTGGTAGGTACCCTAATGAGTATGATAACAGAATATTATACCGCCATGGGTAAGCGTCCTGTATTGTCTATTATTAAGCGTTCAGGTACGGGGCATGCAACCAATATATTGGGAGGCCTTTCAGTAGGTATGGAATCTACGGTTATGCCCATTATTGTATTGGCCTGCGGGATTGTAACCTCTTATTATTTTGCAGGGCTTTATGGGGTATCTATAGCTGCTGCAGGCATGATGGCAACCACTGCCATGCAATTATCAATAGATGCTTTCGGCCCCATATCGGACAATGCAGGCGGCATTGCTGAAATGAGCCGCTTACCGGAAGAAGTCCGCCGCCGTACAGATAACCTGGATGCTGTGGGTAATACTACCGCTGCTACCGGAAAAGGATTTGCCATTGCTTCTGCTGCCTTAACTTCCCTTGCTCTTTTTGCTGCTTTTGTTGGCATAGCGGGTATTAGTTCCATAGATATTTATAAGGCACAAGTATTGGCAGGCTTATTTATTGGAGGAATGATACCGTTTATCTTCTCATCCTTGTGTATTGCTGCCGTTGGGCGTGCAGCGATGGATATGGTGAATGAAGTTCGTCGCCAGTTCCGCGAAATACCGGGCATTATGGAATATAAAGCAAAGCCTGAATATGAAAAGTGTGTAGCTATTTCAACCAAAGCATCTATACGCGAAATGATTGCCCCCGGAGCTATTGCATTGCTTGTGCCTATTATTGTAGGCTTCACCTTTGGTCCCGAAGTATTGGGCGGACTGCTTGCAGGTGTTACTGTTAGCGGTGTGTTGATGGGTATCTTCCAATCGAATGCAGGTGGTGCATGGGATAATGCCAAAAAATCATTTGAAAAAGGAGTTTCTATTAATGGTGAGATGTTCTATAAAAAATCAGAACCGCATAAAGCTTCTGTAACAGGTGATACAGTTGGCGACCCATTTAAAGATACTTCCGGTCCATCTATGAACATTTTGATTAAGCTAATGAGTATTGTATCGCTCATAATTGCTCCGCATATAGGTGTACAAAACTATAAGCCCCTGATTAAGCTTGGTGACCAAAAAACGGTAACAGTTCAACCGACTGTGAAGGTTCCTGCTCCTACTACAGTGATGTATTCTAAAATATAACTTAATCTATGCAGAAAAAGGGTAACTCTGATTTGTGGAGGAGAGTACGCCTCTATATGGTTGGGGTTATTATAGGATTGATTGGAGTTTACTTCTTTTTCGGCAACAGGGATTACAAGGTGCTTACCCCCGGCATGCTAAAGTTAGACCAGCTTGCAGGGCAAACCATGCAATATTCTGATACAGCACGCTGCGAAATGAAATGCCAGGGTGTAGATTCAGTTGAAGTAAGACAAGCTATGCTGGTAGGAAAAGTAAACTCTAAAAAAAGCCAGGATTTTAATGTGCACCACCCTTTGTTTAACTTTAACGGGACCACCCCAAAGGGAAAACAACTGAATGTTATTTGCATGCAGCTTGACAGCATAACGCGGATTATTTACGTGCATGACGTAGCGAAAAAAGATACTTGCAAATGCCCCTGAGGCAAACCGGGTTAAATATTTTTTAATTTAGGGCATCCGTACGATGTCATCTTTAGTAACCATATTAACCATTCCCTTCCCGGGAAATGTTTCCATTATCAAGGCGCGGCTTGAATCGGAGGGTATTGAATGTTATACCAAAGATGATACAACTATACAGGTAGACCCTTTAATTTCGAATGCGGTTGGAGGGGTAAAGTTGCAAGTAAGGGAAGAGGATGTTCCGCAGGCGATGGAAATATTATATAGTGAAGGATATGCTAACCGCGAGGAAGTGGAGACGCCCGTTGATTCCTATTCAGGATTAGAAAGGTTTGCTGGTAAACTACCCTTCTTCAAAAAATTGCGTTTTGAAATGAGGTTACTCATTTGGCTGGCTTTTGTGATAGTTATACCTACTACTCTTATAATTTGGGCAATGACTCCCAATACGGTTGAAAAACTTACAAAGCAAAACTGGTGCGTAAATAGAATTGATTACCAGGGAAAGCAGTATAGACCAAGCACCCTGGGAATCCATTTAACCGGATATAATTTTTGTGATGAATCGGTTTTATTTAAACCTGATGGTGCTATGGAACTCCCGGGCTTTAATACGTATGCTGCAAATGGCCGATGGAGTCTTGCGGGGGATAAGCTTATTATTGCCCGGGCAGATACCTTTAAGTTTGTGTATAATGGCACTTACGATATTGTTTTTTCAGGGCGGGATTTAACCCTTATATCAAGCACAACAACCATATACTGTTACCACACGTTTTGAAAGAAGAAGATAAAATAACTGTATGTCCCCATTGTGGTTCTGATGGTGTGCACCGGTCAAAAGTATCTCTGCCGGTTTTTGCCATCTCCTTTTTATTTTTGGGATTTCCTCTGCCCTTTTTTAAAGGAAAATACCATTGTTTCGGATGTGGAAACGATTTCCGGGAAAAAAAGACGGAAGCTAAAATACCTCTCCCACATTAAAGAAAAAGCCCTGGGAGCCTCCATCGCCCCAACCATAATCAATACAAAGATTGGTTTCAGAGTACTTGTTTAGTTTTATGCGCAGTCCTATTCCTTTACCAACGTGAATAGTCGAAAACCTATTGTTAGGATAATTGGGAACAGATTCTCCGTTACAGAATACTACCCCGCCGAGCAGCCCATTATTCAATATATCGAAGCGGTTTTCTCCCTCTAAATATACTATATCGGCCCCCCTGAAACGGCCCTGTATATATCCCCGGCCTGTATTTGAATATTCATCCCACCCGGTACTGGGCAAATCAAAATAAGGAACCTTGCCTCCGTAAGTAAATTCATTCCAGCTCCAAAATCCCAGTATATCCCTGGGGTGCTTGGCAAGTTGAATGTATTTTCTGAACTCAATCTCAATTTCCTGCCAGCCGCTGGTGCGGCCTAACTGCCTTAAGTTGTCGCGATAAATAAAATCGGCGTAAAATGCATTAGTAGGATTATTCATATTGGTCCTGTCATCATATTTTATACGTGCTACCAAGCCTGACGAAGTTGTTTTTGAGGCATCTTCCGTATACCTTTCATATTGCCGTGCATCTCCAAATTCATGAATATTATAATGATAATCCAAATCGTATCCCGGCCCCGCGTATAAATTATGAGCAATACGGTAGAGTGCGTCTTGAGAAATTTTTATATAAGCATAGTCTACTGAATCGGATTGTGATAATAAGCGCCTGCCGCCTAATCCATACGTCAATGAGGGATATTGATAAAAGCGGTAATCGCCGAGAAGATTAATTTTATTATCATTTAGCCAAATACTGCTGATAATTGGTATAATTACTTGCTGTTTAAGTGAATATAACGGGTTGAAAGTGACTACTGAAAGGTCTGTAGTAGCAGGACTATCCATGTAGAACGAGAAGTTTGTTGCCAGGATAAAGGTAACTCCATTGGAAAGAGAATAACCTACGGCAGGGAAAATAGAAGTAAGTATTTTACCCGGTCGTATATTTTGGCTATCGGATGTTATTTTAGTTTTTGGCCTGACTACCTTATTAATTGCATCCATTGCATCTTTTTGGGTATAACGGATACTATCCCGCTTTTTCCGGGAAGAAATAGTGTCTTTTAAAATAAAATTAGATGATTGAGCAGTGATGTTGATAGGGATGCTCGTGCATACTACATATATCAAAATGCTGATTGGCCAACCTTTCCATAAACGGTATTTTCCAAATACTACCCTCTTCCTGTTCAAGTAACTTTAATTAATGTATTTAATAATCCTATATCCTTCAAACAGGGGTAAGAGTTTATTAGACGATATTTAACCTGTAAACCTGCCTGCTAATATGGCGGTTAGACGACATAAAAATTATAAGGTTTAGTTAAAATACTTCGCCTAGATTGAAAAAGAATCCGCGCGAGTTATATAGGCCAACAGCATAGTCAATACAAAGATTAACATCAGAATATTTATTAAACTTAATGCGCAGCCCAACTCCTTCTCCCGGGTCAATATACACAAATTTATTACTGGGCCACTGTGTGGTAGTTCCGGCATTCGAAAACAGCACTCCCCCGAGTAATCCGTTATGGGTTATTGTAAAGCGGTATTCTCCTTCCAGGTAAGCCAGGTTAGTCCCCCGGTAGAAGCCCTGTATATAACCCCTTCCTGTGTTGGAGTATGTATCCCATTGATCAGCAGGCAAATCAAAATAAGGGGCAGGCCCGTTGGTAAATTCATTCCAGCTCCAGAATGCCAGTACACTCCGGGATGAGAGCCTGAAATATTTCCTGATTTCTATGAGCAGGGATTGCCAATTTTGGTCGCTTCCAATAAGGGTTAGATTAGGACGAAATGTTATGCTGGCAAGTAGAGCATCTTTGGGATTATTAATATTTGTTCTACTATCATACATAAAATGCACTACCGGCCCCGAGGATACTGTTTTTGTCAAGCCGTTATTATACAATTGAAAATCGGTGGCGTTGCTACCGGCACTAATATTATAATGAATATCCAGGTTATATCCTACCCCCACATAATAATTAGAGCTGAAATGCCGCAGTACTTCCTGGTAAAATTTTATATAAGAATAATAAGTGGGGTCAACAACCGATAGGGAATTATCGGAGCCCAATCCATATGTTTTGGAGGGATAGCTGTAATAACGCCAGTCACCTAACCAATCATATTTATTGTCCTTTGACCAGATATTGCTGATGATGGGTATCATAAGTTGGTTATGGACAGAATATTCCCCACCAAATGTAAAAACAGACAAATTGGTATTTAATGGGTCGTCTGTATAGAAAGATGCATTTATGGTAAGTGTTGAAATAGCTCCGCCTTCCAGTGTATAGCCTAATGCGGGAGCAACTGAAAATAAGAGCTTACCGGGTTTTTCCAGGGTGTTGTCCGGGCCTGATTTCGGATGTCTTTTAATAAGGGTATTAAATATATCCGCCAAATCTTTTTGTGTAGCTAAACTATCTGCAATTTTAGCTGCCAAACTATCATGAGTAGAAACGTGTACCTGGTGGGTTTGTGCAAAGGTGTATTTTGCAACCAGTATTACAAATATGAAAGAGGCCGCTTTTTTAGATTTCCATATGCGTATACCCACAGCCTTAAAATTCATTTACAAATTTAGAAGAAATAAAAGGAAACGCAAGGGATACTTTAATATTTAGTATAGACATAGGTTAGACGATATCTTTTAATAAATCCTCTAAAAGATAGCTTGAATATATGGACATGAGTGCCTTGTCAAAGTTTAAAAAGATTAGGAAAAGGCTAAAATACCTCCGGTTTCATTTGAGGGAAGAAAAGCACATCTTGTATGGAAGCATTATTGGTCATTAGCATAGTAAGCCTGTCAATCCCGATTCCTATACCCGAACAGGGAGGCATTCCATATTCCAATGCACGTAAAAAGTCATTATCTATAGTCATAGCTTCGTCATCGCCGCGGGCTGCCAGTTTCATTTGCTCTTCAAAGCGCATGCGTTGTTCCATAGCGTCATTTAGCTCACTATATGCATTTGCCAATTCTTTTCCGTTTACCATCAACTCAAAGCGCTCTACCAATCCCGGTTTGGATCGGTGTTTTTTTGTCAACGGCGACATTTCGACAGGATAGTCAATAATAAAAGTAGGCATGGAATAATGCTTTTGGCACTTGGCAGAAAATATTTCATCAATCAGCTTGCCTTTTCCCATGGTTGAGTCTACATGTATATTGTGTTTTTGGCACACTTTACGCAATCCTTCCTCATCCATAGTTGAAACATCGTCGCTCGTATGTTCTTTTATGGAATCTAGTATGCCAACCCGTTTAAAAGGGCGTTTAAAATCGAGTGTATGGTCGCCGCAGGGAATAACTGTGGTACCGTAAAGTTCAATAGCTATTCTTTCCAGCATTTCCTCTGTCATTTCCATCATCCATTCGTAGTCTTTATAAGTCACATAAATTTCCATCTGGGTAAACTCAGGATTGTGTGTACGGTCCATACCCTCGTTGCGGAAATCTTTTGCAAATTCATAAACGGCATCAAACCCGCCAACAATAAGGCGTTTCAGGTAAAGCTCATTGGCAATACGCATATATAACGGTATGTCGAGCGCATTATGGTGAGTAATAAAGGGTCTTGCAGTTGCCCCGCCGGCGATAGACTGTAATATGGGTGTTTCTACTTCCAGGTACCCTCTTTCGTTAAAGAAGTTGCGGATGGTATTGATGATTTTTGCCCGCTGCATGAAAACATTTTTTACAGCCGGATTAACAATTAGGTCCACATAGCGCTGGCGATAACGGAACTCCGGGTCAGATACTACATCATGCGCCTTGCCTTCACTGTCTACTTTAACAACGGGCAAAGGGCGGAGAGATTTGCATAACAAAGTCAGGGAAGTAACATGAATAGATATGGTTCCGGTATTGGTAATAAAAACAAATCCTTTTACCCCGATAATGTCACCAATATCCAACAGTTTTTTGAATAAGGTATTATAGAGGGTTTTATCCTCTCCAAGGCAAATCTCATCGCGTTTAATATAAATCTGTATTCTTCCTGTTTGGTCCTGTATTTCTGCAAAGGAGGCATTGCCCATAATGCGGCGGCTCATAATACGCCCAGCAATACTGATATTTTGGTAATCAGAATTTCTCCGCTCAAAATTGGCAAGTATATCGGCTGCATTGGCATTTACTTCGTACTGGGCAGCAGGGTAGGGGTCTATGCCTAATTTGCGTATTTCTTCTACCGCCTCATGACGAAATCTTTCCTGTTCTGTTAGTTCCATGCTAAGTTTATGTAGGCTCAAAAGTACGTAAAGTTCTAATTACGTGAGTTTCTTTCTACTCCAGGTACTGTATAATCTCCGGCTCATTTATTTGCTCCATGCATTTAAAGTGTTTTTTCGGGCAGGCCTTATAGCCAATCTTGGAGCAGGGCCGGCAGGATAAGCCTTTCACTTGTATAATATGTGAGTTTTTACCGGGCATATAGGGATACATACCAAATTCGGGTACCGTATTTCCCCAAACAGAAATAATATCTTTTTTAAATGCCGAAGCAATATGCATAAGGCCCGTATCGTGGGTGATAATTTTTTTTGCTTGTTTAATAAGAGATGCGGAACCATTAATGGAATATTTTCCGCAGGCATTATGAACTTTTTCGCCCAAACTATCAGCTATTTCCTGGGCTTTTGCTATATCTTCAGCTCCTCCGAATAATACTACAGGGCTTTCGAGTTTTTGGCAGATGGATATTATTTTATGTACAGGAAGTTGTTTGGTGTAGTGTTTGGCGCCGACTACAAAACCGATATATCCATTTTGCAGGGGAGTTGGAAGAGTATTTATGTTTATTTCTTCTTCGGAGGGTATATGATACTCTAATCCGTTGCCATCGTTAGTCACGCCTAAGGTTTTCACGGTTTCAAAGTAGCGGTCAACAATATGAATTGCCGGCAACCTGTTTATTTTCAAGTTGACCAACAACCATTTTTCTATGTTCAATTTGGGGAAGGAAGCCGAGTTCTTTTTCAATGCTGATTTAACCTGCATGGTACGAAGGTTGTGATGAAGGTCTATTATGAAATCATATTGTTCTTTTTTCAAATCATCTATTACCTCGCTGACCTCTTTTTCAATAGAATAAATTTTATCTGTATTGCCAAGCGCCCTGACAACGGACAGAAATGCTTTTTTGGTCAAATAATGAATTTCCGCATCGGGCAAGGTGTGTTTTATACACCGCAATACTGGCCCGGTGAGTACTATATCGCCAATGGAACTAAACCGTATAACCAGGAATTTGGGCAAAACCAGAAATTTAAAAGTATGTAAAGCGTAAAATTATAATTTTACAAACTTAAAACTTTAAAAGTTTTGTTTACAGGAATAATAGAAGAGACCGGTGTGGTAAGAAGCCTTGTGACGAAAGGAGGAAATTTGCATTTGCAAATTGAAGCTTCTTTTGCAGGTGAGCTTAAGCTTAATGAAAGTGTTTCTCATAACGGGACCTGCCTTTCAGTAATACCTGTATCTAAAACGCGCTATGAAGTAATGGCAGTGCAGGAAACCCTGGAAAGGACTAATCTAAAGCACCTCCGGGTGGGCAATAAAATAAACCTGGAGCGCTCATTGCTGGCCAATGGCAGAATTGACGGGCACTTTGTACAGGGCCATGTGGACGGAACAATAGAATGCATCTCGGTTAAAAAACTAAAAGGCAGCCATGTTTTTACGTTTAACATAAAAAAAAGCGATAGCAAATACATTGTTGAAAAGGGCTCTGTAGCTCTAAATGGAGTAAGCCTTACAGTTGCAAAGGCATCTAAAAAGAAGTTTTCGGTTGCTATTATACCCTACACTTTTAAGCATACCAATTTTCAAAGTATTAAAGAGGGCGATTCGATAAATGTGGAGTTTGATATATTGGGGAAATATGTGATGATCGGTAAGAGATAGTAAGGTTGTGTGCCAATTAATTCCCTTGTCTTCCAAGAACTTAAAAAATCTCCTTTGCAATCCTTTTCACCGATTCTGATTTGCCCATTGTATAAAAGTGAATACAGGGTGCACCACCTTTTACAAGTTCCTTGCATTGATTGATGCCCCATTCAATGCCGATTTCTTTTAGCTTATTGTCATCGTTTGATTTTTCCATAGCATCAGATAAGGCTTCCGGTACTTCAATGTGGAAAAACTTTGGTAAGCTGTGTAACTGTTTCTTATTGCTTATGGGCTTGATACCGGGAATGATGGGAACCGTAATCCCTGCTTCACGGCACATTTTTACATAACTGAAATATTTTTCATTATCGTAAAATAACTGGGTAACTATATACTCTGCACCAGCTTCCACTTTTGCTTTTAAATGCTTTAAATCGCTACTGAAATTGGGGCATTCAAAATGTTTTTCAGGGTAACCTGCCACGCCCACACAAAAGGAGGAGCTGGAGCTTAAATCAGTCGCGTCTTCTTCATACAGGTATTTACCATTATTCAAGGCAATTACTTGTTTAACCAAATCGAGAGCGTGTTCATTGCCCCCCGGTTCAGGTATAAAAGTGCCTTCTGTTTTTACGGCATCACCCCGTAGGGCAAGCAAATTATCAATACCCAGAAACTGGAGGTCAATAAGGGCATTTTCGGTTTCTTCTTTGGTAAAGCCTCCGCAGATGAGGTGAGGCACCGTGTCTATTTTGTATTTATTGATAATAGCAGCGCAAATACCCACTGTTCCCGGGCGTTTCCTTACCGATATTTTTTCCAGGTAGCCGCCTTCCCGTTTTTTATAAATGTATTCTTCCCGGTGGTAGGTTACGTTGATAAATGAGGGGCTGAATTCAAGCAAGGGGTCGATGCTTTCATAAATAGATTCAATTCTCTTACCTTTTAGGGGAGGAAGAATTTCAAACGAGAATAGGGTGGATTTACTTTTATTGAGATGTTGTATAACTTTCATATGAATTTATTTTGAAGCAATATTGACAGGGGATTTTTCGATACTTAAACCAGCATCCATAATCATGGTGAGGCTGTCAATCCGCATTGCTTGTGTGAGAGTGAATTGATAGGTTCCGGGTTTGCGAAATCGTACATTGCGTTTAAAAAGAATTTTGTTGTCCCATATATCGCCGAGCCCTTCACCCAGCCACCTGCCGCTTGCATCAGCAAGAATACACTCTATAGTATCGCGTTCGGTAACTTTCATGGGGGAATTAATATCTATAAACAGGTAAAGATTATTGAAGTCGTAACTGTCGGCATTTCTCACGGTAACAAATATATTGTATTTATTCAGGGTGTCGCTAACCGGAACATCAAATACAAGGGGCTTATTCATATCCCAAATATTATTGGGCACGGTGATGCAGTTGCGATAGAGTACGTCCTTATTACACGAACAAATAATACACAGTAGTAAACTGCAAGTGAGAATGCCCTGTTTCACAAATTGATTTAAATTGGCTTAAAGATGTGCGAAATTAGCTAATTTATATATTTGCGCTTCCCCGTTGGCAAAAAGTTAATGTATTTGAACCAAACCTGCGAAGGCCGCTAATGCAAAAATATCCTCTTTTAGACCTCATGATTGTGGGTGCCCAAAAGTCATACACAACTTCATTGAAGGCATACCTGGGTGAGCATCCTTCTATCGTTACCCATCCCCAGCAGGAAATGGCTTATTTTAGCGATGAATATGAATATGCTGCGGGGTATAAAAAGGCGCTTACGCACTATTATAATGGCATGGGGCATCTCGATAAAAAGAAAATGATGGCCAAAAATGCCTTCCTTTATACGTCGGAAAAAGCCATTGAGCGGCTACATGAATATAACCCTAACTGCAAATTGATATTGAGCTTGCGTAACCCGGTAGACAGGGCATACTCTTCTTATTTAATGGAATATAACTATGTAGATGTGGAATTTCCATTTGAGGAAATCAAGCAAGTGGTAACAACAGCCGACGTTAATTATTTTCCATTCAAGCTTTTTATTGATGCGGGTAATTATGCCAAGCATTTAAAAAATATTTATAAATATTTTCCTAAGGAACAGGTTAAGGTTGTGTTATGTGAAGAAATTAAAGAAGACCCTGTAAAGGTTTGCCACGAAATATTTCACTGGCTTGGTGTGGATGACAAATTTGTTCCCCATATAAAAATATACAATCCTACCATGAGGAGGGGACCAAAAATTTATGCTAAAATAGCGGTTAATTTATTAAAGAAGAGTTATTTTTTACGGAAATATTCTAACCTGGTAGTTCCTCCGTATTACAACTATAAGGTGGGAGACTTTATAAAGAACCTGAATAAAACCCATCACCGGTATGAGGCTATGGCTGCTTCTACCAGGGAATATCTTTTGGATTACTACCGGGAGATGAATAAAGAGCTGGAAGAAATAACCGGTAAAAAGGTTACCGTTTTATGGAGTAAATAGATACTCATTTTTGAGCCAATACTTCATTGAAATATTGGATATACTTATCTTTTTCCGAATTTTTAGAATACTTTTCCAATACTGTTTTACGGGCCTCCTGTCCTATTTTTTTTCGCAATTCGGAATCCTCTATAAGAATAGAAAGCTTCTCCACCCACTCTTCATCTTTATCTGCTAGAAAACCATTTACCCCGTCATTAATTATTTCTGTATTTACCCCCACCGGTGACATGATAGCAGGTATTTCAAGGGACATATATTGCAAACCTTTTAGCCCACATTTTCCTTTTGTCCATTCATCGTTCGGAAGGGGCATAATTCCAATATCGAATACAGAAAGATCGCGAATCTCATTTTTTTTATCCCAGTGTTGTCCTTTTATTCCAAGCTCATCATTTCCATAGCTTTCATCGCCAATTACCCGGATTTCTATTTTATCGCCATATTTTTCCTTTAGTTTTTTTAGCACAGGTACTGCATGCTCAAAATGTTTTATGGTGGTCATGCTTCCTGTCCAGCCTATACATACTTTACCATTGGGAAGCCGGTTACCCGGAATCCTTTTATGTACGTCTGTGTCAATAGTTGTAGGAACTACTCTTACATTGGTATTATAGTAAGAAGCATAATTGGCAAGGTATTTGTTGCCTGCAAAAACCATATCGGAAAGGGCAATAATGTTTGCAATCTTCCCGGGGTATTTCAGCCATCGGAATTTTTTATTGGCATCCGATGTATCTCCCAGCCATATAGAATCATCAAAGTCATAAATCAACTTTGCTTTTGACCTCCTGAAGCCTCTTTCAAAAAAAGATGTCCCCAGCATAAATGCTTCTCTTTGTATGAAGATAATATCAAATTCACTTGCCCTTGAAATGTCTTTAAGCCTTACGAAGATGGCCTTTAAAACCAGCTTAATTTTCCGGAAATAAGCTCCTCTGCGGTAAAAGTGTTTATCATCTCTATCGGAAATAAAGTGGGAATGTTCGTAAGAGAAACCGTTCTTTTTAAAATAATCGAGAAATTGCTCAAACCTGAATCGTTGTGCAGGGGATCTACCGGGTCTGTGAGGTACTATAAATAGTATTTTTTTCATGCGGCAATGACAAAGATACCATTCTGCTAAAATTTAAGCACCCTAATAATACGATTAGGTACATGATGTGGCAACAATAGGATTAAAATTTCTTTAAATTCGCCCTCAAATTGAGTAGAATATGAATAAGGTTTATAAAAATGCCGACGAAGCCATAGCAGATGTTAAAGATGGAATGACATTGATGCTTGGGGGATTCGGTTTGTGTGGCATTCCTGAAAATTGTATATCGGCGCTTCTGAGGAAAGGAGTGAAAAACTTAACTTGCATTTCGAACAATGCCGGGGTGGATGATTTTGGATTGGGGCTATTGTTAAAAACAAAACAGATAAAAAAGATGATGTCGTCGTATGTAGGAGAAAATGCAGAGTTTGAACGGCAATTTTTACAAGGGGAACTGGAAGTTGATTTGATACCCCAAGGCACGCTTGCTACGCGAATAGCGATGGCCGGATTGGGGATACCTGCCTTTTTTACTCCTGCCGGATATGGTACCGAAGTAGCTGAAGGGAAAGAAGTGCGTGAATTCAATGGGAAAATGTACTTAATGGAGATGGCTTTGCATGCTAATTTTTCAATGGTGAAGGCATGGAAAGGCGATACAATGGGCAACCTTGTTTTCCGGAAAACAACCCGTAATTATAGTGTGCCTATTGCGAAAGCCGGGGATATTACTATTGCCGAGGTAGAACAATTAGTTCAGCCGGGTGAACTTGACCCCGACCAGGTTCATGTTCCCGGAATATATATTCACCGGATATTCCAAGGTAGTAATTATGAAAAGCGAATAGAAAGAAGAACGGTATTAAGTTAACGTAATATAAAATCGACTTATGTTAGATAAAAATGGAATAGCCAAACGTATAGCGCAGGAATTGCGCGATGGAATGTATGTGAACCTGGGAATTGGTATTCCTACATTAGTGGCTAATTACATTCCAAAGGGAATGACAATCATTCTCCAGTCAGAAAATGGAATATTAGGGACAGGCCCCTATCCAAAGGAGAGCGAAGTGGATGCAGATCTTATAAATGCAGGGAAGGAAACGGTGACTGTTTTACCGGGTGCATCTTATTTTGATTCATTTGAAAGCTTTGGCATGATTCGGGCCGGAAAAGTTGACTTGACAGTATTAGGTGCTATGGAGGTAAGCCAAGCGGGCGATATAGCCAACTGGAAAATCCCCGGCAAAATGGTAAAGGGCATGGGCGGGGCAATGGACCTTGTTGCTTCTGCTAAAAATATTATTGTAGCCATGCAGCATATCAACCCTAAAGGTGAATCGAAATTACTTCCTGCTTGTACATTACCCCTTACAGGTGTTAAATGTGTAAAACGTATTGTTACTGAAATAGCAGTTTTAGATGTAACCCCCCAGGGATTTAAACTACTTGAACGCGCCCCGGGTATAACTGTGGAGGAAATAAAAGCCAAAACTGCCGGAACCCTTATCGTGGAAGGGGATGTTCGGGAGATGAAAATCTAATCCTAAAAAATCTACCTGCAATAAGCCCCCTTTTAGCGAGGCTATGGGTGTTCCAAAAGATTTCGTTGCCTGTGAATCTGGGGCTTACCCTTACGTTTTTTTAAGGGATGCAAAAAATATTTTCGAATTTACCCAACCTTTAAATAAATGCTAACGTAATGGTGAGTTAAATGAGAATGAGAGCGTTAAGTGTATATTAAAAAATAATAACCAAAATCAAAATCAAAAAACAATGAAAAAGTTCAAAAACAAAACAACAAAATCAGTCGGGAAAATGCTGGGGGGAGCACTTTTCCTGATGGGGCTGCTAACCTTTAGCAGTTATAACAGTACAGCCTGTTCTGCAAGTTATACTTACACGGCGGTTGCTAACGGACATTACAATTTTACGGGCACCGTTGTGGGGGCTGGTCCGGGAGCACAGTATTACTGGAACCCGGGGGATGGAAGCGGGTGGCACCACGCAAGTTTAACATTTGCATATACCTACACGGCAAATGCAACGTACTATGCTTCATTTTTGGTAACAGATACTACATGTACTGATTCAATCGCACATGCGATAACTGTTACAAATGTGAACAATCCTTGTATATTACATGCACGCTTCACCTACACGGTGGGTGCGCATGGGGTGGTAAACTTCACCAGTACTTCTTCAGGAGTCAACGCAAATACATACTATTATTGGTCGCCGGGTGACAGCAACCAGCGCAGGCATGCAGGTTCAACCTTTACACATAAATACTTGTACCAGGGTACCTATTTGGTATGGCTCACTATACGAGATACAAGCAATCCATACTGTATAGATTCGGTATCGGAATACGTTACTGTAAATACGGCTGATAGTTCACATTGTCATGTTCATGCTAATTTTACTTACACCTCGGGACCCAATGGACAAATTACATTTACCAATACTTCAACTGGTTTGGGACCCATAGAATACTACCTTTGGATATTGGGTGATACAACCAATAATTATCCCGGTAAAGGGCCATTTTCTCATACGTATGCATTTAATGGAACCTATTCTGTAACATTAACGATTCACAGCGATACTTCGGGATGTGCCGATTCAATTACTTTACCGGTTACCGTTACCAATGCATGCGATTTGGAGGCTAAATTTACCTATGCGTACGATAGCAATGGCCAGGTGAAATTTACCAGCACCTCCCTTGGAGTTAATGGAGGTACCTTCTATAAATGGACATTTGGAGACGGCATACCTAAGGTAACCGCGCATGATACGATAACACATGTATTTCCATTTTTAGGGTCGTATTACGTAACACTGCTGGATTCCAATGCCTCGGGTTGCACTTCCTCCTATACTGAAAGGATTAATATTCATAACAGGGATTCATTGGAGGCATGTTTTACTTACATAGCTGACAGCATGCATGCAGGACAGTATGACTTTAGTGCTGCTTGCTCCAAAGGAACATACATGTATACCTATTATAAATGGACCCCCGGTGATGGCGACCCCTCTGATTCCGGATTAGGAATGACAACATACAATCATACCTATTTGCACAATGGGCCTTATAGCGCTACTCTTACGGAATGGTACACTATACAGCCACATGCTCCCTCAGGAGTAAGCCCAAGGTATAATTTGTCAACGTTTACGGGAATCGTAAATGTCAGCACGGTTACCGGAATTGCCTCCATTACAGACAAGGGTATGTATACCATTTATCCTAACCCCAATGATGGATTATTCCGTATTGCCATAAATGGACTGGCCAATGATAAAAGTGCACAAATCCGCGTGTCTAATATGATGGGTCAATTAATTTATCAAGCTAATGTGGAGCTTAACGGGGGAAATACCCTAAGCGATATAAACTTGCAAAATGCCCAAAACGGTATTTATATGTTGCAGGTTATTACTTCGGGCAACACCTACGTTTCACGGATAGCGATTCAACGATAATTTTTTGTGTTAAGCGAAAAGCCTTGTCCCGCAAAATTGCGGGACAGGTTTTTTGTAAGGAATGTATTTTTATAGTTGATTTGTATGTAGATACAAGTTTTTTTATAATTTTACTTTTGCTTACCCAACCTTTACTGTATCCTCTCCGTATAAGTTTTTTTTATAAGCCGTAAATGCCGCCCTGATGAATATTGAAATCGACCTGATAACTGCTTGTGTAAGAAAGGAGAGAAAGGCACAATATGAGCTTTATAAGCAGGTATTTCGTTATTTGATGAGCATTTGTATACGATATACACATTCTTACGAAGATGCAAACGCTGCTTTAAATATGGGCTTTTTAAAAATATTAAACAGCATTGAAAAATACAGGACCGATGTGCCTTTTAAGTCGTGGATAAGGAAGATAATGATAAATGTGCTTATAGATGAATACCGCAAAAAGAAAAAAGACGATAAAAATATGAGAGTGGCGTATGATTATGCAGAAGGTACTCCCTTGGTAGAATTGAATAATGCAATTGCAAAAATGGACGCAGAAAGGATACACAGGCTAATTATGGAACTGCCGCCGATAAGCCAAAAGGTATTTAACCTTTTTGTTATTGATGGGTTTGAACATAAGGAGATTGCGAGTATGTTAGGAATTACGGAAGGCACCTCGAAATGGCACCTGCATAATTCGCGTGAACAATTAAAAGAAAAATTAGCTAAAGTGATGTAAGTCATGGCTGAAGACGAAGAAAATAGATTCAACGAGTTGTTAAGTTCCAAATTATCAGAAAGGGATTTCCCATTCGATGAATTAAGTTGGGATGATGCAGAGCGTTTGATAATTGAGGAGGAAAAACGAAGGAAATTTGCAGGTATTCTCCTGATTTTCTCGGCCGGCCTTGCCGTAGGTATACTTGTTATGCTGCCTTTTATGATAAATGTTCACCCAGTTGTTCCAAATTTTGCTGTTTCTAACACTGCTAAGCCTGCTTCTGTGCCCAAAAATGCATCGTCTTCTGAAAGCCAGGTGCAGAATAATATGCCCCTATCCAATAAAAATATTCCCATAGAAGAAAAAACTTCCTCACCCGTGCAACCTGCTTTTGTCAACAAGGAAACCGGCACGGGTGCTGGAAGAATTTCTTCCCATAACAGGTCCTTTATTACAAACGCAGCTAACAAACGTCCGTCCGATTTCGTTACTTCAGGGACAAAGGATACCAGTAAGATGATAGCACGTGAAGAAAACTTGCCACAGCAAACGATGGCTTCCCAAGAGGGTGCACCTTCATCTGCAAGTCCGGCGAATGCAAACGCTCCTGCTTCTTCCAATACTCCTTCGCAAACAGGAAGTATGAAGCCTGCCGGAAACAGCATACCCCAGGGAAATGCAATAACCCCGGCGGCACAAACAAGCGCACCTATAGCTCCAGATGTAATTGCACTCAACAACATTGCACCTCCTAAAAACTCTGCCCTTCCGGCAGCCAATAATGGTGAGCCTAATAAAAATAATATCCCGGCGAAGCCTAAAAAGGACAGCAATGTTTCTCATGCAGCTGAGTATCCAATGATTCGGGGTACAGAACCCGTTGATAAACCGGTTTATTTTGCAAACATATTGTCGGCATATATTGGCGGAGCTTATTCCTTCGGATGGAATAATAATGGGATAAAGGAAGCAAATGGAATTACTTTTTTGGGTGGAATAGATTATACCCATTACTTTGGCTCTAAGATATCTGCATCGGCCGGTGCCGGGTATGCTGAACTTAATAGTCTTGAAACGGGGTATACAAGCAGTGTTATCCAGTATGATTTTGGACTGAATGAAAATGTGGTGAAAGTAACCCCCCAAACTATTTACTATATTACCGTTCCTGTGAAAGTACAATACAGCTTTGACGATAAAAATATGCTGAGTGTGGGTGGAGAGTATTTAGTGATGCTAACGACACAAAGCCTGGTAAATTCCTACCATCAAACCTATTTTGAGCAAACATTACTCAGCAGTGTTAAAGAAAATGGTTACACCCAGGGATTTTCTAATTATGATATCCAGGGCACGATTTCATATACAAGAATGCTCACCTTCAGGCTTGGCGTGCGCCTGGAATTATATCACGGATTTGAATATATACGTAATAGTACCTTCCCCGGCACTAATCAGTTAGAACAAAATAATGGCGTAAGGGTTGCCATTTCTTATCAATTAGTGAAATAGGTATGAAGTTTTTGAAAAATACAATTCTTATTGTTTCGACAGGCATGGTGTTTGTAACTTGTAAAAAGGAAGAGATAAGCCCCAGCAGTGTACAGGGAGGGCCTGCCTTTTCATTCAGTGGAACAATTGGGGGGAATAGTTTGAGTATGCAAGCGGGTGTAAATAATTACTATATGTATTCGTCCTATACCCACGATACAAATAACATATACAATTTTACAGCTAACCTCCGGAATACAGGCACTAATGCAAATAGCATTCAAATTACCATAAATGATGATACTGTTAAATCTTCCAGCCAATTATCAGATATAAATAAATCAATCACTGCGACGGGGTATTATCCTTATAATGTTCCGGGAGGTATACCGGTGTTCGATTCTGTACATTTTACTCCCAGGATTTATTCCGGAACCCCCTCTCAATTTATATATGATTTTGGAGACAGTACGGGCTCAAATCGTAGCTCTCCAACACATTATTACAAGCTTAATACAACTGTTCAAACCTATACCACTACCCTGGCAGTTGAATTTCCATGCGGCACTAAAAATCTTAGTAATTCTGTTGATATTGGTAAACAATTGAATGAACTTAAAATTGATTCTGTTGTTGCTACTGTATCACAGAATTATCAGGTTTCATTTAGGGCCTATATAGAAAATGGCCAGCCTCCTTATTTGTACGGGTGGAGTTATAAAGGCAATCCCTATCATCTTGATACCACTGTTACGAAATCCGGAACTGCCGATACAGTTAACTATACTTATCCGGTGCCTAACCAAACGTATACCCTTGTATTTGGAGTTATGGATTCTCATAAAAATGAGGTAATATATTATAACTATAACTTTACAGATGCAAATGCTGCATCCTGTCGTATAGATGATTATTTTGTATCGACCCCTCAACCGGTTCCAAATCCTAAAAAGCTTTCCAGTGTTACCATGACCTACACGGATGCAAATGGGGCTTTATATTCATCGAATAATCCGAACCAGCCAAGCAGCAGTACCTTTCAAATTACTTCGGTTTCAAATTACCAGAATAATGAGAAAAACCAACCTACTAAAATGCTGCAAGTACAATTTAATTGCATGCTTTATAACCTAGTGAATGGTGTAGCTTTGCCTGCAAATGGTACTGCTGTAATTGCGGTGGCATATCACTAAAATTGACAACAATATATAAAAGAGTGGCTTTTAAGAAATAGGACCATGAAGTTTTTTAAGAATATAGTTTGGATTGTTTGTATTTGTGCACTCTATACTGCGTGTATAAAAAAAGAGCTAACCCCCGGCACGGTGCAACAACAACCTGTTTTTTCATTCAATGGAATCATTGGGGCTACTAGTTTGAACCTTCAGGCAGGCATCAATAATTATTACATGTACTCATCTTACAATTATACAGACTCTCTGCAACTATATAGTTTTACAGGCAACCTTCAAAATACCGGTACTAATAAAACCAGCATTCAAATTACCATTAATGATGATACTGCAAGGCTCCCTGGTCAATCATCAGACATAAATAAATCGGTTTCTCCTTCGGTATACTACGCATACAACACACCGGGAACCGGAGGACCTTTGCAAGAAACTGTAACCTTTACCCCTAAGATATATTCCGGAATTCCTACTTTATATACATACTATTTTGGGGATGGTTCTACATATACTACCAACTCTGCCACGCCTCCTTCTCATATATACAACATTCCGCAAAGTAAACAAACCTATACCACCGCTCTTGCTGTTCAATTTAACGCATGTGGTACTGTAGTAGCAGCTAATCCTCTCCTGATTACTAACCAGGGTACTTCTCAACTTGCCATTGATTCGGTTACTTCTATAGTAAACAATGCTGTTACAAAAGATTCTTCAACCAGTTATCATATAGTTAAGCTAAAAGCATATACCAACGCCGGTCAAACTCCTTGTGTTTATTGGTGGTGGTTTGGTGATGGAGATTCAATAAGAACATCTTATGATACGATAACCCATGCGTATCGTGCACCTGCCAAATCACACAATGTTATTGTAGGTGTAAGATATGTTTCAGGTGGAGATTCAGTAGGGTATGTTTATAATTTTACAGATTCTGTCTCTTCCCATTGCCGATTAGATTATTTTCTATCTACTCCGCAACCGGTTCCAAACACTAAAAGAATTTCTAATGTGTTGATAACCTATGTAGATGCAAATGGAGTTCAATATACTTCGAATAGTTTAAGCCAGCCCAATATCAGCACATTCCAGGTTACATCTGTTTCCAACTACCAGAATAATGAGAAGAACCAGCCTACCAAAATGTTGCAGGTGCAATTTAATTGTGTACTTTATAATACAGTAACGGGGGCACCTGTTCCGGCAAATGGTACGGCTACCATTGCAGTGGCATATCACTAGTGGTAATACATGAGTGTATTAACTTAGCTTTACGGTTATCCACCAGTATAGTAAAATCTGCACAACCAGCCACCCTGCAAGTGTCCAGTAATAAGGTTTCCAGTTGCGCTCTGCTACATTATTCATTTTTTGGGAGCTCAATCAAATTTACAAAAAGCCTATATGCTCCCGGCACCCCGGCAGGCAATTCACGGAAGAAGGATAAACCCGTATAAACAAAATTGCCTTTACCATGTTTTGTAACAACTAAGGCTCCATCAACGGGAGGTTCCCCGGTATCATGCATTTCCAAAAGAGGAACGTAATGCGTAGTGTCCCACTTATCAGGATAATATAAGCCACGCTCCTGCACCCATCCATCGAAATCTGCATCAGTAATTTTGTTGGGTTTGTTTAATGCTGTATTGTTTTTATTTAAGAAGGTGATTTTAGAATCTTCTTCAGTGGTTCTTACATTGGCAGGGTGTAAGTAGTAGGGGCCAATGCTATCAGTAACAAGGCGAAAGTTATTGTTATATTGTACAATATAATTTCCGCCGTTTTTTACATATTCCATTAACCGGTGATTGTCGTATTTAAGCCTTTCAACCGTATTGTATGCCCTTACTCCCGCAATAATAGCATCGTATTTGATTAGGTTAGCGGTACCAAGTTGCGAAGGAGTAATTATTTCCACTTTGTATCCGAGTTCACTTAATAGTTGTGGGATATCATCTCCGGCCCCGTTTATATAGCCGATAAGTTTATGGCTTGTTTTAATATCCATCTTCACCACTTTCACCCTGCTTTTGGGTAATAACATTTGCTCGGGTATGTGATCATAATTAATGTCCTCAAGAGAACGGTTATACGTGTTGCCATCTTTTTCTATAACAATCAAAAGAGTAGCAATTTGGGCATTAGCCGGAGGCGTAACACTAAAGTCAAGAGGTATTTCAGAACTATTCCCTTTCAAGTCAATATCGAGGGAGGCAGGCGTGATTACCCATCCGGCAGGCGCACTTAGTTTTATGGTTGCTTTACCTTTTCCAAAGGATTTTACTTTGATTGCTAATTTTTGAGCTTCCTTCCCGGCAAAAACCATCAGCTTGGTTTCCGGATTAGCGACAGCCGGAGGAACAATGCGGGTAAGAGAATAAACTTCCCCTTTCACCGGATCAGTATTTTTATAAAACACCGGAATATCTTTTTCAAAAGTAACAAGTGGTAAATTAGAAGGCAACCCATCCAGCGTATACTTTATGTGAAGTATAACCTGGTGTGGGTTTTCCGGCAATCCCCGCATCCATTGGTCACCTACTATGTACATACCGACGGTAGGTTCATTTTCGAGCCAGTAAGGGCCTGTAATGGTGGTATTCTCTGAAACAAGTCCCCGGATGGTAATATTCTTATTTTCATTTTGTGTGAGAGACACAGGATTGCTCATTTTTCCTGCTTCAATATTGTCGATTAAGAGAGAAGCATCTACAGAAATCCGGGTATCGGTGGGGCAAATAATTCCCAAATTAACAGTAATGCTGTCCTTTAAAGTAAGGTATTGCTTAATACTAATTGCTTCTGCATAAACTCCTGCACACTCCAATAGAATTTCCTGCAATTGTTTCACTTTTGCTGCAACCAGATAATTACCGGAATATTGATAAAGAAAATTATAGAGCCTTCCCAGGCTGCCCATTGCAGCAGAGGGATTCAGTACATCTAGTTTTGCTTCAGAATCTTCAATCATAGCGGGAACGCTGTCACATTTATTTATACGGTTCCAGTTGAAGTTTGTAACGCTGAAAATATCTCTGCCATCAGGTTTTTTTCCGGCTAACTGAACGAAATACTCCATATTATTTCCCCTCCTGGCTGATACACCAAATCCCTGGCTCTTATGCATACTCCGGCTTTCGGCCGCAATCTCTCCAACCCCTTTCCCCAATAAGGGCATATATGTTCCAATATTGATATAATACAATCCTGCCGTATCCATTTTGCCATCCTGGAAAAAGAAGGTGGAAGTATTCCAGAAAAGAGACATAGCCTGCCAGGGTTGTATATATTTTAATTGTTCGGGAAACTGCCTGGGGTCAGCAGCGGCAGTAAATGCTTTTTGTGCAAGTATGGCAGAGGCAGTGTGGTGTCCATGTGTTTTTGTGTAGGTAGGGGAGAAACGGGTGATGATAATATCGGGCTTGAATTTACGGATTACCCATACTATATCCGATAATACCTCTGTGCTGTCCCAAATATGCATGGTTTCTTTAGCTGTTTTTGAAAAGCCAAAATCATTAGCGCGGCTGAAAAATTGCTCCCCACCATCTACCGAGCGTGCCATCAATAATTCCTCTGTTCGCATCACGCCCAGTTCTTCGCGTACTTCAGGGCCAATAAGGTCCTGGCCTCCATCGCCCCGTGTAAGCGACATATAAGCAGTTTCAATGCCTTTTACATTTACCAGGTATGAAATAAGCTGGGTGTTTTCATCGTCAGGGTGGGCAGCAATGTAGAGAATCCTTCCCACATGTTTCATCTTCTCCAACTCGTGTACAATGCGGGATGAGCTCCAGTTTTTATCGGGGGCTTTTTGGGCAGACGTATTGATAAAATAAAATGCGAGAAACAGCACTATCCAAAAAAATCTAAACGGACGTATTTTGCACATACTTTGACTATTGCTACATAAGCCCCAAATCATGGGGCTTATGTTATATTCAGTTGCAATTTTACTTTCAGCCCCTTAGGGGGTATAATTATTTCTTCTTTTTCTTTTCAGCAGGAGCCATAGCACTCAGCTCAGTAACGAGCTGGGAAATCCGGTCTCTATAAGCACTGTAAAAACCATCGTTGGCCTTTTCTCCAAGGGTTTTAGCTTCGTTGGCATATTTTAATGCTTCCTGGTTATTGCCCTGTGCCTTCAATACTTTTGCCATCACATAACGGTTGAAGAAATGTTCCCTCATATTAACGGATAGTTGTGCCCAATCGTGTGCCTTGGTTAAGTCAAGGTTGTTATCAACATAATAGTTGGCTGAATTGGCATAGGTAAACCAGTTGCCCTGGGTATAATCATCAATTCCTTTTACAACCAATGCCTTTGTAGGAGCCATTACAGGAAAGCTTACCTGTAATTTTTCCCAGCGAAGAATTACCGTAGCACTGCTATCTGAAACAGGGTCAATCGTAAATGCCATTCTTTCCTTCACATCTGCCATTTGCGGTGTTACTGTTAAACGGGCTACATCCAATGATTTTTTATAACTGAATGCACCGAATTGGTCAGCATCGGAGTTAATAATAATGGTCCATGAATTTCTGCCCGGAATGGTAAGTAAAGCATATTTACCCTTTTTCACTTTTGTATCGCCTACCATTACATCTGTGCTAAAGCTAATATTGGTAGCGCCATTTGCCCCCGTGCGCCATACGGAATCATAGGGCACTAAAGCCCCCCAGATTTGTCTACCTTTTACACCGGGGCAAGAATAATTGATTTCAATTTTAGTTATTCCAAAAGTCTGGCTCACGCTGGCAGCCGGGCTTGGAGCCGGTAACGAAGGGCTTTGTGAAAAAAGAGGTAAGCTTGATAAGCCGATAATTGTTGCCGCAAAAAGTGATTTAAAGTTTTTCATAAGTGATAATATTTAATCGTTCAAATGTACAGATAATTTAAAACTTTGACAGTAGATAAACTAAATGAAAAGTAAAATTGAATTTAAATGGTTATGTTTGACAATATTAACTTATAGATATGCCTGAAAATACTACAATGTACAAGCACATAGGGGTTTTTCTAGTCTTTCTTCTCTCTGTGTCAGTTCTTTCAGCACAATCTACAGTTACCCTTACCGATGGTAAATTTGTCTATCGTTTGACAGTAGAAAAATTACCCGGCCAGCATACCAGGAAAGCCTTGAGTGTGACAAATAAAAGGCAAACACCCCAAATTGGATTTACTGTCGGTACTGTAAAGTCAATAACTATTTTTCCGGTAGACGATAGTTTGCATAAACAAGTCATTGTACCCGGTAAAAATGAATCTTCATGGCCCTGGACAGAAGATAATAAGGCTGAAAAGTTTATTATAGAAGATATGAATTTTGATGGCAATAATGATATCCGTTTACTAAACAGTGCAGATAACTATACTTATTATTATTGGATATATCAACCCGGTAGTGGGCAATTTGTTGAAGATACAGTTCTAACAAGGTTAGTTGCCCCCCAATTTTATCAAAATCAAAAGTTGGTATATGCCAATTGGGAAGAGGCGAATGGCAGGGAAACAAAAACTTATAACTATACAGATGGTAAATTAACCCTGATAGAAGAGGATGAAATAAAGGCAGATAGTGTTAAAAAAATAACCACCATCATTATTAAAAAACTGGTAAACGGGAAAATGGAGGTGGTAAGTACTGCAGAAGTCAAATGATTTAGTTACCGCTCAACAGTTTTTTCACCATTTCTGAAATTGTCTTCCCTTCTGCTTTCCCGGCAAGTTGTTTAGTAGCAATACCCATCACCTTTCCCATATCAGCCATCGAAGAAGCTCCTACGGTTGTCATTATTTCTTTAATAGCAGTTTGCAATTCATCTTCACTTAATTGTTTGGGTAGAAAACTCTCAATCACGCCTGCCTGGAAAAGTTCTGTTTCGGCAAGCTCCGGACGATTTTGAGTGGTATAAATATCAGCTACTTCCTTACGTTGCTTTACCATTTTTAGCAGGGCTTTGTTTTCAGCGTCTTCACTGGTTCCTTTTTCCGAAGATTTTAAAAGCAATATCTCTGCTTTAATAGCCCGGAGTGCTTCCAGCCTTTTGCTGTCTTTCGCCAGCATGGCGGTTTTTAGTTCTCCATTTATTTTTTCTTCTAGTGACATTGTGTGAAATTTAAACGTTAGTATTAATGTAGCGTACCCCCCACAGAGGATAATTCCTATAGCGGGTCTTTCAAAAACTTTATGGCTTCTTTAGGATTTGGAGAGGAAAATACGGTATTACCGGCTACTAAAATATCTGCTCCGGCGCGAATGAGCGGAAGGGCGTTATCGAGGTCAACTCCACCGTCAATTTCAATTTTTGCTTTCGAGCTGCTGTCAATAATAAGCTGTTTCAAACGTAATACTTTATCAAAGGTATGTTGAATGAATTTTTGCCCGCCAAACCCCGGATTCACAGACATTACCAATACTATATCTACATCGCAAATAATATTTTCGAGCAAACTTACAGATGTATGGGGATTAATGGCAACCCCTGCTTTCATCCCTTCGTGCTTAATAGCATGAATAGTACGGTGAAGATGTGTACAGGCTTCGTAGTGCACCGTTAAGTTGGCCGCTCCTGACTTATGGAAGGACTCAATATAACGGTCCGGCTCAACTATCATCAGGTGAACGTCGAGTATCTTTTTAGCATGCTTTTGCAGGCTTTTCATCACTGGGAAGCCAAAGGAAATATTAGGCACAAATACTCCATCCATCACATCCACATGGAACCAATCTGCCTCACTTTCATTAATCATATCAGTGGCGGCTTTGAGGTGGCTGAAGTCAGCCGAAAGAATGGATGGTGCAACTAAAACAGGCATGAGTAAATAGGTTAGAAAACAAAGGTAATAAATTTGAATGAGTAGGAAATATCGATAAATGATAGGGGGTTAACACGAGTAAGATAAGTTTAACGTAAAAAAATAATTATTTTTGAAGCTATGGCGGTTAAGAAAGTTGTCAAAAAACAGGTAGTAATTCAGGAAATAATTAATGTTAAAACGGCACTTATTGCGCTTGTTGCTTTAACATTCATTGCCTTTCTTCCTGCATTTAATAATGACTATGTATTTTGGGACGATCCACAATACATACTTAATAATCCTTTACTCACTGCGCCCATTAAGGTTATATTCTCCCAATACTATATGTGGAATTACCATCCATTAACTATTCTTGTATATAGTATCGAACATAAATTTTTTGGCTCTGCTATGCTGGGTTACCATGCTGTAAGCCTATTGTTTCATCTTAGTAATACAGTACTTGTTTTCTTTTTTATATATTACCTTTTAGGCAAAAAGAATGTTTTGATTACTTTTATTACGGCCATATTATTTGGTGTTCATCCCATGCATGTGGAATCAGTTGCCTGGGCATCTGAACTGAAAGATGTAATGTATACTTTTTTCTTTTTGGCTGCTCTTATTTGTTACGTATTTTATATGCAGCAAGGAAGAAAGAATAAATATCTTATGTATGCCCTTGTTCTCTACCTTCTGTCACTTATTTCAAAGGGGCAAGCGGTAACATTACCATTAAGTTTTTTACTCGTAGACTATTTTCTCAAAAGAAAGCCTGCCGTAAATATGATAACCGATAAGCTGCTATTCTTTATTCTATCTATAGTTTTTGGGGTTGTAGCTATAAAGGCACAGGATAACTCTATTGTTATAAATGCTAATTCGCAGGCATTCCAGAATCTTTTCTTTGGCTTTTATGCACTTTGCTTGTACTTATATAAATTCATTTTGCCCATTAATTTATCGGGTTTATATGCATACCCCAATCCCGCAGAAACAAATTTTTCGTTGCCAACTATTGTGTATGCTTCACCGGTAATTGTTTTGATATTGTTATTTGCAACGTATAGAATTTTCAGGCGTGACAGGTATGTAATGTTTGGCGTTTTGTTTTTCCTGTTTAACATTAGTACTGTATTGAAATTTATCCCCGTAAGTGAAGCCATAATCGCAGACCGGTATAGTTATATACCCTATATAGGCCTCTTTTTTGCAATAGGCTATGGATTTAATAAACTGTTGAATAATCCTGCTTACAAGTCCAGTAAAAAAATCATACAATATGGGGGCATGACCGTACTTGTTTTGCTAGCTTCGCTTACCTGGGCAAGGATTACCGTGTGGAAGGATAGCTATTCTTTTTGGGGTGATGTTATTAAAAAGGATAGTACGTATTGGCATTCTTATGAGTGCTTGGGGGATGCCTATTTCGACAAGAATGATTATGACGATGCAATAACTTATTTCAAGGGAAGTATAGACAAGGATAAATTTTTTCAAAGTAATGGTGCCAGGATGAATTTGGGACTCTGCTATTTCAGAAAAGGAATGTACCCCGATGCGTTGAAAGTATATGATGAAGTAATTAACCGGACACCGGGCGAAGTAAAAGCCCTGTATCAGCGTGGACTTGTTTACCAGTATGAAACACCCCCGCAGCCGGAACTTGCGCTTGCCGACTACAATAAAACATTAGAATTAGACCCCAATTATGTGGATGCATATTTAAATCGGGGTTCTTTGTATGTAGACCAACTTGGTAAAAATGACCTTGGGATTGCCGATTTTAACAAGCTGCTTGAATTGGAGCCGGGAAATGCAGATGCTATAATAGATAGAGGAATTGCTAATTACAGGAAGGGAAATTTTGACGAGGCACTGAATAATTATAACCAGGTTTTAGGGCGGGTGAATGATAAAGGTAAAACGTATTTCCTTTCTGCGCTGGCTTATGCCGGAAAGCAGGAGTACACAAAAGCATTACAAAATGCTGAACAGGCTCAAAAGCTAGGTTCCAATGTTGACCAGAATCTCGTTAAAGACTGGCAGTCTAAAACTGGGAAGAATTAACCTAATATATAGGTGCTGTGTTTCCCTTTGTGGTGATGACAAACTTATCCAGGTCTATTTCGCCCTTCAGGGTACTTATTTTTAATGTATTATTTCCACAGTAATTATAGGTTGAAGGAATCTCAATCCTTGCCCATTTCCAGTTTTCACATGCCGGTAAGTTTGTTTTCTGAACATCTTTACTTCCATTGTTATTATTCAGTTCAAAAGATAAGCTGCCACTCCCCTTGTAATAAATCCATAAAAAGTGAGTGTGGTTTATAGTATCCCTGTCTCCAAAGTGATAAAGACATTCTCTGCCCGGTATAAGATGAACGTATGAAATAAAATGGGTGTAGTCATTTTCAGCGGATAATGTATAAATATCTCTTTCATCAGTCACTCCTGAATCCGCTATTTCAGCTTCAAAGTAAAAATCTTTCGACCAATAGTCAGGGTGGGCATTCTCATGCCATTTATCAAGTTGATAGAATACCGTTCTGTTGTCCAATGTTTTTTCATAGATGTAAACGCTGCCCTGCCGCCTTGCTTCGAATGATAAAGAATGTCCGTCAATAGTTGCCGAAACATTTGTTTTTTCGGGTATTTCACCTGAGTCGTTGGAGAATGGCTGGTAGGTGGCGCTGATAACATATTTATTTTTGGTATTATGCTTTCGGGCAGTAATTAAAACGTGCCTGTCACCGGTATTGTAAGTTATTATGGGCTGCCCTTTTGAATCAAACAATACGTTTCCGTTTTTCAACACATCTTCAAAGCGGCTGGTGGTGGCTTGTGCATAGGCCGGCATAGCAGCCTGCCAGGCATATTCTGCCGGGTCGTTAAAGGGAGGGCTCAGGTTAAAATATCCCACATAATAAAATTCAGCTCCAATAACTGATAAGCATTTTAATAAGCCCAGCCATTGCCCGGGTCGGATATCATCTGCAGGATTTCTTGACCAGCCTGCTGCTACAAAAGGACTGAATAAATAGTCTCCATCTTTTATTTCGGTTTGTCTGCCTATCTCAATCCACTTCCATCCGTGCCATGCGCCTGTCCAGTCTTTCCAGTTTTTTGACCAACGGGGATAAAAATCAGGAGTAGAATAATAAATACCATTTACAGGCGTCATGCATTTTTTCATAATATGCCAATCGAATCGGTCAATAGGTCCTCCTTCATCAGCATAGAAGCTGAAAAATGTGTTGTGAAGTTCAGGCAACTCTTTCATAAAAGCAGAGGAGTAAGTATTTCTCATCTCCAGTTTGCGAATTGACATAAAATCTTTCCAGGAACTTATTTTCATGGAGTCTTTCATTTTTACCATATCAGGATCACCGGGAAGATAACCGAGAAGTTCAGCGCCAGGAGCTTCCTCTCCATTTTCATTGATGCGGTTTATAGGACGGGTCAGGCATTTTAATAATCTTTCAAGGTAAAACTTTTGAACTTTTCCGTCAATGGCTATTAGTGAATCGGGAAAATTAAATTTGACTTCACCAAGTGTATTATTCGATAAGAGGTAAGGAGCATCAATGGATGATTCCCGTATCATGGGATTGCTTTGTTTATATCCCAATATGCTCGGGTCTTCCTGGGTCCAAAAGGTAATTATATCCAGCGGTATGTTGGGATACTGATTAGCCAAACGAATATAGGGAGGGCAGGTAGTATCTTTTGGTCCATTAAACTCTGCTCCTGAATTGGGGATTACAATTCCATAATTCCAATCGGCGCTAAGTTCTTTTTGTACATTACATCTATTGGCAATCGCGGAGGCAGACTTATCTCCCGGCTCGGTGAGCATACCAAAATAGGTAGGGTCCATCCAGTTAAAAAGGCGCATTAGATTATTCCCGGGCATGTATCGAGGGAGTGGATAATTTTTTAATTGTTGTAAGGCTGTGTAAGCGGGATGCGGATACCCTTTAGGGTATTGCAAAGGGTCAATATGCGGACTTGTATTTTGGCAACTGGTGCAAATGGTCAGGCTCAAATAGAAAGTAATAAGGAATACCCTGTATGCCTGTTTCATAGTGCAAATCTATAAAGAAACGCGAATGTGTTCTGTCTTATGGCAATGCGTTCAACCCATTCTTAGCGTTAGAATTGGAAGGGTCCAGTTGTAATGTTCTTGTCCAGGCAAACCTTGCCGAATCATATTTATGAGCAACGTAATAGGCTCCACCCAGGTTATACCAAATATCCGCATCGGCAGGGGTTTCGTTTGTCCCCTTCAACATTTGCTGTATGGCTTCATTCATATCACCTTTCTTCCCGAGATAACAGCCATTCAACAAATAAGCATGAGCAAGATATTTTTTGGAGTTGCTGTCCGGTCGGATATTTTTGGCAATACTTAGGTAGTATATAGCCGAATCAAGTGAATTGAGTTGTGTGTATGCGGTTCCCAGCCGGACATATGCATCATAGTAGTTTTGCATAATATGAACTGCCCGAAGCCCGCAATCGACAGCTTGCCTTAACAGTATTTTAGATTTAACGGAATCCTTTTCTATTTCCGATAAATAAATATAAGACATTGCAGCATAATTATTGGCTATAATGCTATTGGGTACAGTATGTACATCGTGTGTGGTTATTGTTTCAAAGTTTTTCCATACCATGTTCCTATTCCAAATTTCTATCCCAAAAACTATAATAAGTAGTGTGAGTAACGTAAAAATAGTTGCCTGTTTAATTTTATATGACAGTTTTTTAACAGCAGTAAGTAATCCATATGAAAGAATAGTCACAAATCCCAATGATGAGTGAAATATAAGTCGTTCGCCCATTGTAGCACCAATGTTCATAAGGAAGTTTGAAACTAATGTAAGGTTCAGCAGGAAAAATAAAACTGGAAAGGCCAGGATATTTTTCTTGTATACCAACCATATTCCCCAGGCTGTTATTCCTGTGTAAAGAAGTATAGATAGTGTAACCGGAATATTGACAAAGTTTTGATATGGGATTTGTGCATAGTTATAATCGTACGATAGGGGATAAGGAATAAACAACATGAAAAGATATTTCTCAAGTACAAATAATTTGGTAGCAATTGCCTGCGAAGGAGTAGCAAAAAGGTAAGGATTAATTGAAATATCATTACTCGCCCAATGACCAGGAAGACCTATGGCATGTAACCTGATAATTATGTAGAGAATAAATATGCCCAAATAAGGAAGGCTTGAAACAATTGCCTGTATAGGCTTTTTGTTGCCAATAAGATAAAATAAAATGGGTAATAAAATAAGTAGTGTTATGGCATATTCCTTTGCCAGAAGAGCAAAGAAATAACATAATAAACCTAAAATAAGGAATAGTATTTTTTTGTTTTTAAAATAAAACAGAACTGAAATAAATGTAAGAAAAATGAGTAAAAGAGAAAGTATTTCATCAAGGCTTTTTATGTTCGCCACTGCCTCTACGTGGATTGGATGCACGGCAAATAAAGTTGCGGCAAGGAACGCAATATCTCTTCCTCCTTTTATGGATGCGAATAGAAATTTATCTAAAAAATAAAATAGTACAAAAACAAGAAGAGAGTAAAAAAATATATTTATTAGGTGCCGCAAAAAAGTTGATTCCCCGAAAAGACTGTGTTCTATAGCGAAGATGATAATGGAGAGCGGACGGTATCTTCCACCGGATAATTTGTGCTTGTCTAACCCTGTTTTTTTCATGAAGCTGTCAAAGGAATCATGGGTGAGGATATCTGGAATCCCGGAAAAGCCCTGCTGTACGTAATCGTTTTGGGTTATGGTCATATTATCATCTAACAGGTAACCATTTTGCAACGTGTTAGCATATAAAATGAAACTAAGCACAATTAAAAAAATAGACTTTGTTTTAAAAGTAAATGGGAAAACAGAAGGAGTAGTTTTATCGGTATTTACTTTAAGCTGGGGCATGACTGATTGGATTTCACTACAAAGATAACAGGTGAATTTAATTATTGCATTTGCGGAATATAAATGCACAACTATTCGTTAAAACATTCATATTATTTATTACAAAACTGACAGCTATTTCTTCTAACTTCGCGCACTTAAAAAAGATAAATGAAATACATAGTTTCTTACTCGCAACAGCATCAGCATTTTATAAATATCGAGATAGTGATAAAGGTGAATGCTCCTCAAACGCAGGTACAATGCGCTGCCTGGAGACCTGGAAGATACGAGATAGGAAACTTTTCTGCTAACGTGCGTAGCTGGAGAGCTTTAAATGAAAAAGGAGAGGCATTGAATTTTCATAAATTGAATAAAGACTTATGGGAAGTAGAAACTGCAAATTGCAAGGAGTTGCATGTCTTTTATGATTACTATGCTTCTGACTTGAATGCAGGTTCCACATTTCTTGACGACCGACAACTTTACATGAATCCTGTAAACTGCTGCATGTATGTTCCGCGTTTAAGAAAGGAGCCTGTTTCTATGGAGATATTACTGCTGCCGGGATACCGGATAGCTACTGCTATGAAAATAGGTACTGTCAAAAAGTCCGGAACCCATTATGCACACACGCTTACTGCCACTAATTACGATGAGCTTGCTGACAGCCCGCTGGTAGCAAGCCCCACATTGCAACTGGAAACTATACAAGTAGATAAACTGAAAGTAAATATATGGTTCCAAGGGGAGGTAAAGCCTAATTGGGAGAAAATAAAAAATGACTTCTTTATTTTGGTTAATGAACAGGTAAAAATGATGGGTGGCTGCCCGGTGGACGAATACCATTTTATTTATCAGGCTTTGCCAAATAAATTCCGTCATGGAGTGGAGCACCTTGCATCCACAATTATTGCTATGGGGCCTTCTTACAGTATGATGAAGAACGACCAGTATAATGAGTTCCTTGATATTTCCTGCCACGAGTTGTTCCATTGCTGGAATATTAAAACTATCCGCCCGGTGGAAATGTTCCCGTATGATTATACCCGGGAAAACTATTCACGCCTTGGCTATGTGTATGAAGGAGTAACGGAATACTATGGAGATTATTTATTGTTGAGGTCAGGAGTGTTTACGGAAGCAGATTATTTCAAGCACCTCCACCAACACATTGAGAAACATTTTGACAATTATGGCAGATTTAATCTTAGCGTTGCCGATTCGTCATTTGATACCTGGTTAGATGGTTATTCCCAGGGTGCTCCGTATCGTAAAGTGTCCATTTATACGGAAGGTTCTATATTGGCTCTTATAGTAGATGTGTTTATCAGAACAGCTACAGGGAATACAAAGTCGCTGGACGATGTAATGAGAACCTTATATCATGACTATGCCGAACAAGGCAAGCCCTATAGTGAAGATGATTATTGGAATATCATTGAACAGGTGGCAGGACAATCATGCCGGGAATTATTTGATAATTATGCAAACAAACCGGCAGACCTTGAAAAGCCGTTAAATGAGGCCTTACAATATCTCGGTTTGATGATACAGATATTCCCTTCAGCAAAGCATTGTGAGCGGTTTTGGGGGATGAAAGTGAACGAGGAGGACACCCGGTGTAAGGTTACTGCTGTTGCTCCATTTTCTCCTGCCGAGCAAGCAGGCATTTGCGTAAACGATGAAATAGTATTAATAAACGAGCACTATATAAAGGGCAGTTTCCATGAATGGGCTACCTATTACGGCCAGGATGATGTACGTTTAACATTGATATATCAAAATTTTAGACGGTTTGTAAATATTAAACCGATGGAAGGCAAAGAGTTTTTCCCTTCGTTTAATGTTACAAAAAGACCGGATGCGACACCCGAGCAAAAAGAGGCTTATACTGCTTGGAGCCATCGTAGTTTTTAACTTACTCAACTCCGGCAATTACCGATATCTCAATATTAGCATTCAAAGGTAAACGGGACACCTGAACGGTTTCGCGAGCGGGATAATTCCCGGTAAAAAAAGAACCGTATACTTCATTCACCTGCCCAAAGTCATCCATATTGGTAAGGAAAATGGTGGTTTTTACAATTTGGGACATTTTTAAACCGGCTGCTTCAAGCACATTTTTTACATTCATCATTACCTGTGTAGCCTCTGTTTTAATGTTTTCATTTTTCATGGCTCCACTTACAGGATCTTTACCCACCTGCCCGGAAACAAAAACAAAATTTCCTGCTTGTATTGCCTGGCTATATGGCCCAATCGGTTCAGGCGCGTTTTTAGTGTAAATAGGTTTCATAAAAGTTTTAGTTTTTTGATATAAGTCTTTTTCTATGTTGCAAGCCCCAGGTACGTAACTCTATAATTACTTTGTGCAGAGATTTTCCATAGGCGGTAAGAGAATATTCAACGGTTACAGGCAGAGTATCATATACAGTACGCTTTACAAGTTGGTTTATCTCCAGTTCTTTTAATTCCTTCGACAACATCTTGGGGGTGATACCTTCGATTTCACGCTGCATTTCTTTAAAGCGTTTCTTATCAAAGGTAAGGGCAATAATAATAGGTAGTTTCCATTTACCGCTTAGAATATCCAAGGCGTCCCTTACCGGCAAAAGGTTCTTTTTACATTCACTATGTTGCTCAGCAGTTGAAGCACCTTCACGCTTCTTTTTTATTTCTTTTTCAAGAGCAGTTGGCATTTTATTTCTTTTAGTTTGCAAATATAAATCTTTTGTTAACCGGAAAGGAGGTTTCCTGGAGTATACTCCTATATTTTATATACCGGCTATAGTAAATGTTTATATTTGTTATTCTAACCAAATAAATACAAAAATTATGAAGTACATCCCACTCATCGGCAGAATTCTTTTTTCCCTTATTTTCCTCAGTTCTGGAATTATGGGGCATTTAGCAATGGCATCGCAAACGGCTGCATATGCCTCATCAAGTGGCCTCCCCATGGCAATGCCACTCGTTGTCATCTCGGGGATCATTGCCATTTTAGGAGCCTTAAGCATTATACTTGGATATAAGGCAAAAATGGGCGCCTGGCTAATCGTTATTTTTCTTGTTCCCATCACATTTGCCATGCATAACTTCTGGACCATTACCGACCCCGCGCAAGCAATGATGAAAACCATGCAAATGGCAATGTTCATGAAAAACCTGTCTATGATGGGTGGTGCATTGATGATAAGCTATTTTGGAGCAGGCCCCATTAGCCTTGATGCACGTTCCACGAAGCAGGCGGGTTAAATCTTCGGCAGTGTAGTTTGTTGTTTCTTTTCTGCCGTTTTCTTTTAATAATCAGAATGGTATATTAAAGTATATCAGTATATAAATGTATACTGGTATACTTTGTATACTATTATTAGAGTATCTTTGCTGCCACAAACAAATAAAATAAGACAAAATGGAAACTTTAGAAAAAACAACAACAATTAAGAATTGGACATTAGATAAAGCACATGCAAAAATCGGGTTTGGTATAACCCACATGCTGGTATCTGAAGTAGAAGGTTCTTTTAAAACATTCGACATTAAATTAAATGTTCCTAATGAGGATTTTTCAGGAGCCGAGATTGATTTTACCGCTGATATTAATAGCATTGATACGGCTAATGAAATGCGCGACGCTCATTTAAAAGCAAAAGATTTTTTTCATGCGGAGCAGAATCCTATGATTAGCTTTAAAAGCAAGTCGTTCGCTAAGTTGGCAGACAAAAGGTATGCCTTAAACGGAGACCTTACTTTTAATGGGGTTACAAATAATATTAATCTCGATGTTACCGGTAATGTGGTAAATCATCCGATAAAGAAGGGTACAATGATAGCAGGATTTAAAGTAAAAGGAGAAGTAAAGCGTTCTGACTATAACCTTGCCCCTGCTACACCGGTCGTTATACTCGGAGAAGATATTGGTATAACTGCTAATGTGGAATTTATTGCAGAATAATCAAGGGAGTACTGATTTAGTTAGGCCCCGGCTTCAAATACCGGGGTTTTTTCTTTTAAAGAAGCACTAACACTTTTCCTCTTCACACGCTTTATTATCATATTCTGACTCAAGAGTAATATGGTGTATGTTATTGTGCTCCAGTTCGTGCTTCAGGATGTGTTTAATCTGTTCTTCTTCCTGATGGCTCACTTCTTCCGATAAAACCAAGTGAGCAGTGAGGGCGTTTTCTGTTGTACTTATAGCCCATACATGAATGTGGTGTAAATCTTTTACCCCTTTTATTTTCAAAGCTACATTTCTAATTTTCTCAATGCTAATACCCGTAGGAACTGCATCGAGGGAGAGGCGCAGGCTATCGCGCAGCAAATTCCATGTATTGGTCAAAATAATTCCGGCAACAACCAAACTTAAAATACTGTCGATAATATACCAGCCGGTGTATATAATAATAATACCACCTATAACCAGCGCTAGCGAAACTACCGCATCGGATAGAAGGTGTATATAGGCACTTTTAATGTTAAGGTCTTTTTCTTTATTACGCATAAAGAGCATTGCCGACAGCCCATTTATAATTATTCCAATCCCGGCTACGATAGAAATAATACCACCGGGCAAAGGTTCAGGATTAAATAAACGATGAACAGCTTCGTAAACTATGGCTCCAATGGAAACCAGCAACACCACTGAATTGATAAGAGCAGCAAATACGGAGGTTTTCCGGTATCCGTAAGTATAACGGTCATTCGATTTTATTTTCATCATCCGGAATGCGAGAAGTGACAAAGCAAGCGTGCCTATGTCTGCCAGGTTATGTCCGGCATCGGAGAGCAATGAAAGGGAATGAATCGCAATTCCGACAACAGCCTCAATAACTACAAATAAAAAGTTAAGGATGATACCAATAACAAAAGCTGAGTTTACATTTTCAACCTTGGCCACATGGTGATGGTGGTGATGTTCGTGTTCATGGTCGTGTCCCATTTCAGCTTTGCCGGATTATTTGTAGTTCATTACTTCCTCTGCTAATGCAGAATGGGTTTTCTTATTAATATTGACCAATGGCAGACGGACATGAGGCTCACACAATCCCATTATGTCCAGGGCAGCTTTTACACCTCCGGGACTTCCATCTGCAAACATCAGGTTTGTGATGTTTGTAAGTTTATAATGTAATTTGCGGGCTTCCTCATAGTTGCCGGACAATGCCTGCCTAACCATTTCGGAGAAATCTTTAGGATAGGCATTCGCTACAACCGATATTACTCCGTCTCCGCCACAGGCTACAATGGGCAATGTAATCAGGTCATCACCTGAAATAACTAAAAAGCCTTTCGGACGGTTTTTAATAATATTCATTATTTGGGCAAGATTACCTGAGGCTTCTTTAACACCAATTATATTTTTAAATTCGTGAGCAAGGCGCAGGGTGGTTTCATCTGTAAGGTTGCAGCTTGTTCTTCCGGGCACATTATACAATATTACAGGTAAAGGGGCAGCTTTTGCCGCTGCTTTAAAGTGCTGGTAAAGCCCCTCCTGGGTAGGACGATTATAGTAGGGGCAAACAGAAAGAATGGCAGTTATACCCTTTGTATCTGTTGTTTTCAAAGAATTTACTACTTCCGCAGTATTATTTCCGCCAATTCCTAAAACGATATCTACTCTGCCATTGGCAACTGCAATAATATGTTTTGTTACGGCCAATTTTTCCTCCTTACTAAGGGTTGCGGACTCGCCTGTAGTTCCTAAAGCCACAATATATTCTACGTTGCCTTTTATAAGGTGCTCTACAATTTTTTCCAACGATTTGAAATCTACGCTTCCATCTTTTTTAAATGGGGTAACAATAGCAACACCCGTGCACTTTCCGAACTGCGAAGGCTTGTTTTTAATTGTGTTTTTTCCAGGAGCCATAAATACTTATATTTAGGTTGGCAAAGATACGATTTATAAAAATTAGTACTTTTAGAACCAAAAGCAATAGGCATTTATAAATGATTGTAACATTTTTGAAAGGAGCGATATTGGGTTTTTCAATGTCCATATTTTTAATAGGGCCTGGATTGTTTGCTCTTATACAAACCAGTATTAAGAATGGATTTCGTTCGGCTGCGGCTATGGCTTTCGGAATTTCACTGAGCGATTCTTTTTTTGTATTTCTTGCTTACCTGGGCGCGCAACAATTCTTTAACAATCCTAAGGTGAAACTATATGAAGGTATTGGAGGCAGTATCCTTTTATTTATCTATGGTATCTACGAACTTTTTCAAAAGCATGAAGACGAAAGAGATGTTAAAGTAGGGATAGAGGCGGTAGCAAACGTAAACAAACGCCTGCCCTGGATGATTGTAAAAGGATTTGCCCTTAACATATTGAACCCCTTCGTTTTATTTATGTGGATTGCATGGATGACCACAGTGAGTTCACAATATGGTTCAGGAGAGGAAATTCTGTCATTTTCTGCCGGGACTCTTTTAATGATTTTGGTTCTCGACCTGCTCAAATCATTGGCTGCAAACAGGCTGACGAAAATCCTTACACACAAGGTAATGATGGTCATCCATTATATAATGGCCATAGCCCTTATTATTTGCGGGATAGTACTTTTGTATAAAAGCCTTTTTATTGGAAGAACTACTGCTTAGGGCCTGAAGGAGTTTTTTGCAGGCTGTCCTTATACTGCTGGTTAAGCCCGCCTACAATTTGCTTTGTAATATCAAAGCTATTGTTGGCAAATAATACCGTTCCTCCAATACTTTCGTAGCCCAGTACATAATCAAAATGAGCAGTTTTATTGTAACTGGTAATATAATCTTGTACCGTTTTTTCTATTTCCAAGTTTTTTGCCTGTACATCCTTTAGCAAGTCTTGTTGCCCTTGTTGCATTTCATCCAACTCAGTCTTTTTATTCTGTATATCCTGCTGAGCTTTTTTATCATCTATTTCTGAAATATTACCTGCTTGTTTCTTTTGAACATACGCTTCATATTCAGCTTGCAATTTTTTTGCCTTTTGGTCATACACCTCCTGCATTTGCATTTGTTTGGCCTGTACTTCATTTTTAAAATCTTTCATCATTTGGTAAGTACTGTTAATGCTATCGGCATTAACATAAGCAATACGGAGGGTCTTATTGTTATCGGCAGGCATAGCAGAATTGTCTTCTCCCATGCCCTTTTTTAAGTTATTGACCATTACAAAAAGAATAATTACAAGTATTAGTAGGATAACATTAAGTGCAATTGACAGGTTTTTCATGGTTATATTTTTAATTATTGGTACAGTAAAATCAGCCGCAAATGTAATTATTCTTTTTATCCTGATTTTTCCTGTATCAGGTTAGCCAGTCTTTCAGGTGTCAGGTCATATTGCAGTTCACCATTGCTGGCTAGTGAAATAGAACCTGTTTGTTCTGAAACTACGATGGCAATAGCATCTGACTTTTCAGTAATCCCAACCGCTGCCCGGTGCCTCATTCCCAAGTGGGCAGGGAAATCTATTTTTTCTGTACTGGGCAGTACGCAGCGTACAGCATGTATTTTGTTATTTTCTATAATAATGGCTCCATCATGGAGTGGATTATTTTTATAAAAAATACTTTCCAATATAGATTCCGTAATATTCGAGTCTATGGTATCACCGGTTTGGGAATAAAAGGAAAGGTCTGTATCCTGGCTGATTACGATTAAAGCACCCGTCTTTTGTTCGCTCATGTTGCGGCAGGCTTTTATAAGTGGTTGTAAATTCAAAGGCCTGCGATCACTCATTTGCAGCATAAGGAAATTTTTGGCAAAGTTGCGTCGGTTGAAAAATTCTGTTTTGCCTATCAACAAGAGAAACCTTCTTAATTCTTGCTGGAATACGATAATAATGGCAATAATACCTGCATTGATAAAACCACCCAATATGCTGCTAAGCAGGGTCATGTTTAAGGCTTTCACAATTAGCCAAAGCACATACAACAGAACCATGCCTGTAAGTATGTTAATAGCTGTGGTCCCTTTAACAAGATTATAAAGTTCATAAAGCAAAATGGCAACTAGTAAAATATCTATTGCATCAATAAAGCGGAATGTGATGAATAAGGTCAGCATTATCGGGCAATAGATTTGGGAGGTAAATATTGTTCCACCAATTTAATAACCTGTCTGGCTTCTTTTACATCGTGCACCCGCAAAATATTGGCTCCCTGCAGGAGGGCCAGTGTATTTAATGAAATGGTACCCGTAAGGGCATTCTCAGGTTTTGTTTTAAGGACTTTATTAATCATTGATTTGCGTGAAAGCCCGGCCATTATTGGTAAACCAAGGCTTTTAAACCGGTCAAGATGGCGCAATAGGGTATAATTATGCTCTACGGTTTTTCCAAACCCAAATCCGGGATCAATGATAATTTGTTCCACACCTGCTACTTGCAGTTGAGGTATCCGTTCAGAAAAATATTCATAAACTTCTTCTACCACATTGATATAATGAGGGTCCGCCTGCATAGTTTTTGGCGTGCCTTGCATGTGCATCAAAATATAGGGAACTTTTAAGGCAGCCACTGTTTTGTACATTTCTTTATCCATGCTGCCACCAGATACATCATTCACTATAGATGCTCCTCTGTCAATAGTTTCTTTTGCTACAACTGAGTAATACGTGTCAATTGAAACAGGAACATGAGGGTGATATTTTAAAAGATAATCAAGTACAGGTAATATTCTTTTTAACTCCTCACCCGAGCCTATATCTTCAGCTCCCGGACGGGTGGAAGCTGCTCCTAAATCTACAATATCTGCTCCTTCGGCAATAAGCTGTTCCGAGCGTTCAATAGCAGCCTGGCTTGTATTATATCGTCCTCCATCGTAAAATGAATCGGAGGTTATATTTATGATCCCCATAACCAATGGAGATTCCATAGACAGATAAGTGCCATTTTTTAAATGTAACCCTTTCAGGGGATGCGTTATTTCCCTTATCGTGCTGTTCATGGTTTGCTACAAAGTTACAAAAAATGGGCTTGTCGGGCTATCTATTGCTCCGATAAGAACCTCATAATATCCACTCCATCGGCATAGTCCGTCAATAATGGGGACTGGGTTTCACCTAATTCTACTTTAAGAGGGGCAAGGTTTCCAAGGTTTTTATTTACACTGTTCGAAGTAGCTACACATTGTATTTCTTCCTTTATGCTATTCAACTCTTTTACTAATACTTCCAGGTTATCGTATTCTTCAAAATTTAATACTGCAATAGGAGAGGCGACATGAGGGCTATTTATAACAGCAAGAAAACCATTATCGGTAATTTTTTTTCCATCCATCAGATAAATAGTCCGGTTATACACATAGTTGGAATGGTATTTATTATGGTTTATTACATCCTTATACTTCTCAATAGATTCAAAGAACAGCTTAAAATCATACCCTTTGGGAACAAATAGTTTAGAGACATTCCGGCAGCCAAGCCCATAATAGCTGAATATATCTTCCCCAAGCATAGATAAATCATGGGTTATTTCCAAGCCAGCCAAAATGGCTACGCCATTACGGTTTTTTCGAATAATATGCGGAATGTCCCGGAAATAATATTCAAAATGTCTTGCCGTATTATTGCTCCCTGTTGCAATAATGGCATTTAAACCGGTGGAAGAAAGTTTGTCAGCAAAGTGTATTTGGTTTTCCCATTCCGGTTCAATCCCGATAAGTATTTTAGCAAGAAAGGGGAGTAGTGTTTTATCGGAATGTGATAGTTTAGCATGAAGAATATTCCCACTTAACAGGACACATAAGAAATCGTGGAAGCCAACTAAAGGAATATTGCCTGCCATCACAACCCCAACGGTTAGTACTTTTTTGTTATCCGGTTGAGGGTATTGGGCCAGCCAGGCATTTAGTTTATCCTTTTCAAGCCAGGGAGTTATACCATTCAGTGCCGATATAATATTTTCCTTTGTGAACCAGGGGTTCTCCTGTTCAGTTAATAGTAATGCTTTTTCCCACTTTTCCCGGTTTGCAGTTTTCCCATACAAGAAATTGCCTATTTCTTCTCCCAGTAAATGAAAACTATTTATGGCTCTATCAAGTTGCATAATGACTTTCAACAGAGTGTAAAGTTACTACATCTTTCCTTTTCTTACTTTTGCACCCCCAAAAAGAATAAAATGCAGGTATTAAAATTTGGAGGAACATCGGTAGGTTCGGCAGAGCGTATGAAGGCGGTTGCTAAGCTGGTAAATTATCCCGGCCGAAAAATAGTTGTATTATCTGCTATGTCGGGTACTACTGACCAACTAGTGAGAATAACAAAAGCCCTTTTCGAACAATTACCCAGTGAGGCTTCCCGCATAGTAAAGGAACTGGAACCCCTTTATAGGGATACGATTGAAACGCTTTTTACGACGAATGAATACAAGAAAAAAGGGAATGAAATAGTTACTGAGCATTTTAATTTCCTCGCGTCTTTTACACAGGATATGTTCACCCATAACGAAGAAAAAAGCATTCTTGCGGAAGGTGAACTGCTTTCAACCGCTTTGTTTCATTATTATTTAGAGGAACAGAAAATTCCATCGGTTCTTTTACCTGCTCTTAATTTTATGCGGATTGATGAGAATGGAGAACCCGATTTGGAATATATGCAAGAGCATTTGGCAAAGGAATTGGCAAAATATCCGCATGCTGAATTATTTATTACACAAGGCTATATATGCCGTAATGCTTTCGGGCAGGTAGATAATCTTAAAAGGGGGGGAAGTGATTATTCGGCGTCGCTTATAGGGGCTGCTATAAATGCGGAAGAAGTTCAAATATGGACGGATATTGATGGCATGCATAATAATGACCCCCGTTACGTTCCCGATACCTATCCTATAGCAGAGCTTTCATTTGATGAAGCTGCGGAATTGGCTTATTTCGGGGCAAAGATTTTGCATCCTTATTGTATTCTTCCGGCAAAAAAGAAGAATGTACCCGTACGGCTTCTCAACACCATGCAGCCTGAAGCGAAAGGCACACTTATCAGCAAGGCTGCTTCAGGAGACGAAATAAAGGCGGTTGCTGCCAAAGACAGCATTACGGTTATCAAAATAAAGTCTACTCGTATGCTGATGGCCTACGGTTTTTTGCGAAGTATTTTTGAGGTGTTTGAGAGGTATAAGGCGCCTATTGATATGATTACGACTTCAGAGGTTGCTGTTTCGCTCACCATTGATGATGTAACTAACCTGAAAGAAATAATTACCGAATTAGAAATGTATGGCACCGTGGATGTAGAGATGAACCAGGTGATAATTTGTATAGTGGGCGATTTTCTCGCCGATAAACATGGTTATGCCGTCCGTATTTTTGATTCGTTGAAAGATGTCCCCATCCGGATGATTTCATATGGAGGAAGCAAAAACAATATCTCCGTATTAATAGCTGCCGAGTATAAGAAGGAAGCACTATTGGCGTTGAATAGGGGAGTATTTAAAATCAATAAATAAGATATGTTTAGTCCGTCGTTACTTAAAAAATTCCAGGGAATTGAAACTCCTTTTTACTATTACGATACAAAACTGTTATCAGATACCTTAAAAGCTGCCCGGAAAGCTGCCGAAAAACAGGATATTGAATTACACTATGCTCTTAAAGCGAATGCTAATAAAGGAGTACTCAAACTGGTAAAAGATTCCGGCTTTGGTGCTGATTGCGTAAGTGGAAACGAAGTGAAAAGGGCTTTTGAATCTGGATTTAAAGCTGGTAAAATAGTATTTGCCGGGGTTGGAAAATCAGACAAGGAAATCAGATTTGCTGTACAAAAGAATATTTTTTGCTTTAATGCTGAATCTATTGAAGAACTGAAAGTAGTTAATGAAATTGCAAAAGGTGAGAATAGAACTGCACAGGTAGCATTGCGTATAAATCCCAATGTAAATGCCAATACCCACCGCTATATTACTACTGGATTGGAAGAAAATAAATTTGGGATTAACAGTTGGGAATTAGACGAAAGCCTGAATGTTTTACGCAAATGCAAAAACATAAAATTAATCGGGCTGCATTTTCATATTGGTTCCCAAATAACAGATTTATCGGTTTATAAAACCTTATGTGTAAAGGCGAATGAATTATTGCAATGGTTTGCCGACAAGGACATATTTATTGAAAACATAAACCTTGGTGGTGGCTTGGGTGTGGATTATCATCACCCTGATGAAGACCCTATACCTGACTTTGAAAACTATTTCGGTTTGTTTAGAAAATTTTTAAAACCAGGCTCGCATATAAAAATGCACCTTGAACCCGGGAGGGCTATCGTGGCTCAATGCGGCTCGCTTATTTCCCGTGTTCTCTTTGTGAAAAAGGGAATGCAGACCAATTTTGTAATATTGGATGCCGGAATGACTGAACTCTTACGTCCTGCATTATACCAATCCTACCATACTATTGAGAATCTTTTAGGAGCTACAAGAAAAGGGAAATATCTATATGATGTCACAGGCCCCATATGTGAATCATCTGATTGTTTCCGGAAGGCAGTGGAGTTAACGGAAACCAGGCGGGGAGACATCATTGCCATTCGCACGGCGGGAGCTTATTCAGAAAGCATGTCGCTTGACTACAATATGCGCAGCCGGGCAAAAGCCTATTTTACTGAGGATGTATAACTTTGAGACTGATTAAAAGTAGTTCATGGTGAGAATAATAAAACTGGTTTTAGCGTTCATGGTGGTTTCTTTTAACTGCTTTTCCCAAGATGCCTATATGAATATTATGGATACCAATGCACATGGGTTATTTAAAAATTTTGTCGGAGTAAAATTATTTGGAGAGGGTATTGGGACTTCGA
>JABDAL010000008.1 GCA_013289165.1 Bacteroidota bacterium | reverse complement strand
CTTTAAAAGGAAATTTTATTTTCTGTGAAAGCAAAGAAGACTTTCAAAGGAATCTTTCTTCACTCATAAATGAAAATAAATGGGAAAATGTATTTTGTTTGGAGCCTGAAATTATAAGCATGCTTGAGAGTGGAGGCATACCGTTCACATCGGATGAAAAGGATTTTCTCGCTTGTAACGTAGGCATTACTCTTTGTGAATACATAGTGGCAAGAACAGGCAGTATTATAGTAAGCTCACGACAGAAAGCGGGCAGGCGACTCCCAGTTTATTCCAATATTCATATTACAGTTGCTTACACTTCCCAATTGGTTTATAATTTGAAAGATGCTTTCAGGGAATTAAAAAAGAAATACGAATCCAATTTCCCATCGCAGGTAACAACTATTACCGGCCCCAGCCAAACAGCAGATATTGAAAAAACACTGGTAAATGGGGCACATGGCCCTAAGGAAGTATTTCTTTTCCTGCTGGATGATAAAGCTTAAACAGCCTAAATGTGAGTAATTTTTTCAAAAGAAGCCTTACAGGAGCCATATTCCTGGTCGTTATGATTGGGGGAATAATATGGAACATCTACTCCCTTACAGGTTTATTTTTTCTGATTTCAATACTTGGGCTTGATGAGTTTTATAAACTTCTAATCAAATCAGGCAATGAACCACAACGTAAATTGGGATTGCTTTGTGGTGCCACTATATTTTTATTAATAGGATTTTCAAGCCTCGTTGGGGAGCATGCCGTATTGTACTTATCTTTTCTCCTTTTAGCCACAATCTTCTTTAACGAATTATACAGAAACAAACAAAATCCATTTCAAAATATTGGATACACCATTCTTGGTATCATCTATACAGTTATGCCATTCGCTCTATGGGTAAATTTTTTAAAAGCGTACAGCTTTGACACCGGGAACTATAACCCTCATTTATTACTTGGATACCTTTTCCTTATGTGGACCAATGACACAGGCGCCTATTTGGTAGGTATGGCAATTGGAAAGCATAAATTATGGGAACGTATCTCTCCTAAAAAAACCTGGGAAGGATTTTTTGGCGGAATATTGTTAAGTCTAATTATCGGGTACGTGATTTCTCTATTTTATCCTGAACTGCATTTTATTTTATGGATGATAATGGGGTTAATTGTCAGCATAACCGGAACCATGGGTGACCTTGTGGAATCTGTTCTTAAAAGAAGCCTTAATATTAAAGAATCGGGGGGAATATTGCCCGGGCATGGTGGCATATTAGACAGGTTTGACGGAGTTGTTTTATCTACTCCATTCGTGCTTGTCTTTTTAGAGCTTATACGAACAATAGGCGCTCTTATTAAATAGTGATTATTCTACTGTTACTGACTTAGCCAGATTTCTTGGCTGGTCAACATTGCAGCCACGCATAACAGCTATGTGGTAAGAAAGAAGCTGCAACGGAATAACAGAAATAATAGGTGATAAGTGTTCATCTGTTTCGGGGACTTCGAGTACATAATTAGCGAGATCCTTTACAGTAGTGTCGCCCTCTGTTACTACGGCAATAATATTACCTTTTCTTGCTCTTACTTCCTGGATATTACTAACTACCTTCTCGTATGATGGCCCCTGGGTAGCTATTACTACTACAGGCATATCTTTATCTATAAGTGCAATCGGGCCATGTTTCATTTCAGCAGCAGGATAGCCTTCAGCATGGATATAGGAAATTTCTTTCAGCTTTAATGCTCCTTCCAATGCAACCGGAAAAGTGTAACCACGACCCAGGTAAAGGAAATTACGGGCATCTTTAAATATTTCTGCAAGGGCCTCTATTTCTCTATTTTTCTCTAACACCCTTTGTACTTTTTCAGGAATAGCATCCAATTCCTGCAATAGTTCATGGAATTTCGATTTGGACAATGTTCCCTTAGCCCTTGCAATTTGCAATGCCATTAGTGTAAGTATGGTTATTTGCGCCGTGAAAGCTTTGGTAGAAGCCACTCCTATTTCGGGGCCAGCATGGGTATAACTTCCCGCTTGCGTAGCCCTTGCTATGGAAGACCCTACCACGTTGCAAATTCCAATAATAGTAGCACCTTTTGATTTGGCAAGTGTTATGGCAGCAAGTGTGTCAGCCGTTTCTCCCGATTGAGAAATAGCTATTATTACATCATTCTCATGAATAACCGGATTCCTGTACCGAAACTCAGAAGCATATTCCACTTCCACCGGAATCCTTGCGAGGTCTTCAAATAAGTATTCACCTACCAGCCCGGCATGCCATGAGGTGCCGCATGCAACAATTATTATACGTTGGGCATTTACAAAAGTCTTTTCATATTCTGCAATACCTCCCAACCTCACAGACGCCCCATTTACATCCAACCTACCCCTAAAGCTATCGCGTATAGAACGCGGCTGCTCATAAATTTCTTTCAGCATAAAATGAGGGAACCCACCTTTTTCAAGTGCTTCCAAATTCATTTCGAGTTCCTCTATATAGGGCGTAGTGGTTTGGTTCTTAATAGTCTTGATGGTAAATGTGCCATCTCTTCTGAGTACAGCAAACTCCTCATCTGCCAGGTATACCACATTTTTAGTATAGCCAACAATAGGAGTGGCATCGGAAGCCACAAAAAATTCTTTCTCGCCGATTCCAATAACTAATGGACTACCCTTTTTAGCAGCAATAATTTCATTCGGGTTATCTTTTGAAATAACCACTATGGCATATGCGCCAATTACTTGGTTCAACGCTATCCGAACTGCTTCGGGAAGCGAAACACTTTCATTTATCTTAATATCTTCAATTAAATGCGCCAATACTTCCGTATCGGTTTCACTCTTGAATTTATAATTTCTATTTTTTAGTTCTTTTTTAATGGAGAGGTAGTTCTCAATTATCCCATTATGAATGATGGCTATGTTTCCCGACTCAGAGAAATGAGGATGGGCATTAATATCGTTAGGCTCGCCATGTGTAGCCCAGCGGGTATGTGCTATGCCTACTGTGCCGGAAATATCTTTTTGGTGCACGAATTCTTCCAGCTTAGACACTTTGCCTTTGCATTTGTATACATTCAAATGGTGGTCAGTAAGCAACGCTACACCGGCGCTATCGTATCCCCTGTATTCGAGACGATGCAATCCTTTTATAAGGATAGGGTAAGCATCTCTTTCACCAATATATCCTACAATTCCGCACATACTTGTATTGTTATTTTTTAGCCCCTAATGGAGTATAATAAAGTACTAATTGTGTTTTTTTGCTTGTCTGTATGCCATTCCCCGCACCATATAACACTACCCTGTTAGCCGATATTGCCGAATTTATGGGAACTACATATAAACCTCGGTCGGTATCTTTTCCTTGTATTACCTGTTGAATGTACTGAGTTATATTAAAGGTATAGGTATTATTAAATGGATTGAAATTACCATTATACCATCCCTGACCATTATTATCGGGCAAATTATAACCCTGCCAGTCATAATTTGTTCCATTCAAATAAAGGCTACCCGGAGGACCATATGAGGCATCTGCCTGTGCATCAACCGGCAATATTACTTCTGCATCATTAATTGCCACGGTGCCCTTGTTTTTCCAGTTATTATACAGGTTAGGGAAATTTATCCTTCCTGCTACTCCACCCATGCCCTGTACATACATTAATGTATTTGCACTTACCGAATCATGTTTGCCAGAAGGGCGAACGGCACCAAAAGGAGATGTGGAATAATTATGGTCGAAGTGATTAAAATAGGGTGCTAAAACACTATTCTGGTACCCAATTTGAAATTGAACATAATTTTCTGTATCGGGTGAAGCTATATAGTGATAATAAAAATAAACACCCCCAAAAGGAGCAGGATACATAGGAACATACAAAATAGCCCCCTGGCCCGGAAGTTGGGGTGGATTAGAAACTGTTACATAAAGCCCTTTAACAAGGCCACCAAAATTACTCCAGTAATAATTGTTATTAACTTGAACCTTATTGGCAATGTAATTCATCCATTTATTACTCAACCTGATTTCAAGTGTATCCTTGTCAGAGGCAGGAGTAACCTGCTGTATTGCAATTGGAGAAGGCCCACAACTAATATTAGTATCGGAAAAATAGGTTTTATTGGCTATTACAAAATTTTCCATTGTATCTACCACAAAAGTTTGTGGATCCAAATTTCCGTACCAATTATTAGAAATAAATGGTAGGAGTAAAACTGCTGAATCTAAAACGGTTCCCGAAGTCCACGGCGGGGCGGTAGGGTATGCCGGTGAAAGCACATCCATGTATAAAGATGCTTTTGCCTCTCCAAAAATGGGGTCATTATAACTACCCAGTAAACAATTTATGATATCATTTGTTAAACAGGAATCTTTCACGAACATAGAAGTAACCACTGTCGTGGTATCTACTTGAGTACCATTTATCAAGTCACTTTGGGGTAAAACATTAGCTCCTACCCCTCCCGTATCATCCTTGCAGGAATTCAACAAAGAAAATATGGATAGAACAAGAGCAATTATAAAAAAATTGGCAAACCGGGAACGTACAACAAAAGGATTATTCATCTACCAATGCTTCTTCGAGTTCCATTATTTCATTATAAAACTCAGAATAAGCATCTGCATAATCCTCCCCACTGTGTTCCAGAATAGGCTTGCCCGATTTTACAGCATGTTTTACTATATCGGAATCTAATCCGGGTTCAGCCTTAACTACTGCATCGGCCCAATTAATGGCAAGTTTGCTTAGGGTATTGTAATTTGGGGTTTTTATAACTGATAAATCGCCTGGCTCTGCATTTTCCCATTCGGCTTTGCGGGCCATATTTTTATCCAGTAGTCCTTCAAACTTGTCATTATAAAGGGAATATACTACTTTGGAGTTTTCAAATAAGGGGTCTTCCTGGCATGCCTTTTTAATATATAAAGGAAGCAGGCTGGTAAACCATCCGTGGCAGTGAATAATATCCGGGCTCCAGCTCAATTTACGTACGGTTTCAATTACCCCACGGCAGAAAAATATGCACCTTTCATCATTATCAGCAAAAGGTCTATCCTGCTCGTCGGTAAAGGTAGCCTTACGTTGGAAATAGTCTTCATTATCAATAAAATACACCTGCATCCGAGCGCGTTGGATGGATGCTACTTTAATAATTAATGGATGGTCATTGTCATCAATAATCTGGTTTATCCCTGATAACCTGATAACTTCGTGCAACCCATGCCGAATTTCGTTAATACAACCATAACGGGGCATGAAAGTTCTTATTTCCCTGCCTTTCTCCTGTATACCTTGGGGGAGGTTACGCGTAATCATGGAAATTGGCTTCTCATCCATATAAGGATAGATTTCCTGGGAAACGAATAAAACTCTAGCTTTTTTCATAGAATAGTTGAGGTTTAATAAATATTAGGAGTTAGATGATTGAATGTCAGAAGGTAATATTAACATCAGTGAGTACAGCAAAACTGCTTGATTAGAGTTTTCCACAAAACTTCTGCAAAGATATTAATAAAAATCGGGATAAATGGCAATAATACGGCGTTTTCGTGCAAAAGACGGTAAATAAAGTTGTTGAAAACTTTGGAAACCTGGGAAATTTTATTATGTAGAGGTATTTTTCGGTATTTTAAGAAGACCCACGGTTAATAACGCAAGGTTGAAAATAAAAATCGCCTTTCTTTCACCAACTTTTCTCAATAAAATATTCTATCAAAACTTAAATATGATTATACCAATTATGATAAAATACCTTCAGATGATTCTTGCGTTAAGTTTTTAAATACCTCTTCCAATTTCTTTTCTTCTTTATGCATAGTAAGAACGGTAAGATTATGCTCTACCGCATAATGGAATATTTCAGGGCGGATATCTATATTGGTTGTTATATGGAGTTTTACTGTAGTTGGATTAACAACTTCCATGCTGTCTATCCCTGGTAGTTTTTGCAATTCTGCCTGATTAGGTTCTTTATCAAACTCTACTGTAATAACTGTCATATTACCTGCAAGGGTTTTCATATCCCCTGTAAGCTTATCAGCCACTATTTTTCCTTTATTGATAATAATTACCCGATCACAAACAGCCTCCACCTCTTGCATAATGTGCGTAGAAAGTATTACCGTTTTCTGTTTGCCTATACTTACAATAAGATTCCGTATTTCCTGAAGTTGATTAGGGTCGAGCCCGCTGGTGGGTTCATCCAGGATAAGTACCTTAGGGTCGTGCATTAGTGCCTGTGCAAGGCCCACCCGCTGGCGGTACCCTTTTGATAAAGCCCCTGTTTTCTTTTTCTGCTCTACCTGCAACCCTGTAATATCAATCATTTCCTGAATACGTTTTTCAGGGTTTTTTATGTGATGCAGCCCTGCAATAAAGGCAAGGTATTCCTTTACATACATATCCAGATAGAGGGGATTGCTTTCTGCCAGGTATCCTACATTTTTTCTTACTTCCAGTGATTGTTCCGCCACATCATAGCCACATACAGAAACTTTACCGGAAGTTTGTGGCAAGAAGCAGGTTATTATTTTCATCATGGTACTTTTCCCGGCACCATTTGGACCAAGAAAACCTACTACCTCTCCACTCCTAATGTTAAAAGACACATCATCAAGCGCCTTTTGGGTTCCATAAATTTTTGTAATGTGCTCTATCGAAACTGACATATTGGCAAAAATACGTTTTTATCTTTTGTTAGCTAAACAAGTCATTCTCTGAATACGTTAACCTGCCATCTACAATTCTTGAAGCTTTAGTATATGGATGTTCCACACCATTGCTTTTACCCATTATGTGAATCACCTCCCAGCCCTGAAATTTTAAGTAATCAGAAACTAATGAGCGGTGGCATCTCCACCAGACTGCCTCGGAACACATGTAAGCAGTTCTTTGTCTAAGAGCTTCGCTTTCAAGTTCTGGAATAGCAGTTTGAAAGTTGGCTGTTTCCATGTAATCCGTATAGCCCCTGAAAGCTGTATGTTGCCAGGCAGTATTAATTGAGTTTGGGCCTTGTTTTCTTCTTCCGCCCAGATTGACTAAGTGGATATAGTTTATACCCTCTTTTGGCAGAGAAAGTTCAAGATTTGTTTTGTTAAAATGAGGAAAGCGCTTTGAACCGGGATAACTACGAATATCGGCAAGGAGTTTTATTTGAAAGGAATGAAGAATACCTATAAACTCCTCCAGGGAGCGGGTAGAATGGCCTATGGTCCATATCACTTTATTTTGCCCGTTCATTTCTTTCAAAGATATAATACCCAAAACAAATAACCCCATCATCTCCGACGGGGTTATCATTTTTTACTTCTTTTCGAAAGATTATACTTTCACTGCCTCCATATTTTTTATTATCTCGGTACCGAACTCGGAGCATTTAAGTAAGGTTGCACCTGGCATAAATCTTTCAAAATCGTAGGTAACATGCTTGTTTGCAATAGATGCTTCCATGCCGCGGTAAATCAATTCAGCAGCCTCCAGCCAGCCCATGTGTTCGAGCATCATGGCACCGGATAGAATTACTGAACCGGGATTCACCTTATCTAAGTCAGCATACTTGGGTGCTGTTCCATGGGTAGCTTCAAATATCGCATGGCCTGTAATATAATTGATGTTTGCACCAGGTGCAATACCAATACCTCCTACTTGTGCAGCAAGTGCATCGGAGAGATAGTCTCCATTCAGGTTGAGGGTTGCAATTACATCAAAATCTTCGGGGCGGGTAAGAACTTGCTGAAGGGTAATATCGGCAATGGCGTCCTTAATAAGTACTTTCCCGGAAGCCAGAGCAGCTTTCTGTTCAGCATTGGCAGCTTCTTCACCTTTTTCACTCTTTGTTTTTTCCCACTGCATCCATGTATAAACTTTATCGCCAAAAGATTTCTCGGCAAGCGCATATCCCCAGTCGCGGAAAGCACCTTCGGTATATTTCATAATATTGCCTTTATGCACCAAGGTAACTGACTTACGTTTATGTTTTATAGCATATTCTACAGCAGCATACACCAACCGCCCGCTACCTATTTTACTTACCGGCTTAATACCTATACCTACCATTACATCATCCGGCCTGTTCATATTAGCCTCCTTGTTAAAAGCAGCTGCCTTTTCCTTTGTTCCAAAACGTATTTTAGCAAAGTCCTTGGGAAATTCCTTAGCAATAAAATCAAGTACTTTTTGAGCTTCAGGGCTGCCGGCTACATATTCAATACCTGCATAAATATCTTCGGTGTTTTCACGGAAAATAACCATGTTAACCGCACCCGGATTTTTTACAGGTGAAGGAACTCCTTCAAACCAGCGAACCGGACGAAGACATACATATAAATCAAGTATCTGCCTCAAAGCTACATTGAGTGAACGGATTCCGCCACCCACAGGAGTAGTCAAGGGACCCTTAATACCCACTAAATATTCTTTGAATGCTGCAAGGGTTTCATCGGGTAACCAGTTACCCGTTTGGTCAAAAGCTTTTTGGCCTGCCAAAACTTCTTCCCAGACAATTTGCTTCTTGCCATTATAGGCATTCCTCACTGCTGCATCTATCACGCGAACAGATGCTTTCCAAATATCGCGGCCTGTGCCATCGCCTTCTATAAATGGGATAATAGGGTTATCGGGAACTTTTAAAACACCTTTTTCAATACTTATTTTTTGTGGGTTCATATATAGTTTTTAAGTCCGCAAAGTTAACAGTTTATCCTACGCTTAGTAGCCAAAAATATCTTCCATAGTAAGGTAATCTACATTACCGTACTTTTGAAGGGCCGCAATATCCATGTCCTTTTTGTTTCCAATTACCAGAACTGTATATGGATGATGAGCTATTTTTTCTGCATGGAATTTTTCAATATCAGCAAAGGTAAGTCCGGGCGTTTTTTCATATACGTCTTTACGAGCATCATGGTCCACTCCAAGCCTGCGGGCATTATCATAATTGAATAGTATACTTTCCCGAATAATTCTATTCGACTCGATGTTTTTAAGAACTGCCTCTTTAGATGTACTCCATAATTGATCATATTTGGGCATCGTATCATTTAGAAGTTGGAAAATACCATCCAAAGCCTGTGGCAATTTATCTTCCTGGGCACCTATGTAAGCAAGGTCATAGTAATATTCAGTAGAATCACCCGGATTACCATAGCGACAAAATGTAGCATAAGCAAGTGCCTTGGATTCCCTTAACGTCTGGAAGACAACAGATGCCATTGAACCACCAAAATATTCGTTATACATAGAAGCTAAAGGTGCCAGATTAATGTCGTAATGTCCGCCACGGGAAAGAATAATAATTTCTGCCTGTTTCATATCATGATCAACTATATAAACATGGTTTGAACCTTCTTGTTGCTCGAACTTCTCTGCCACAGGCAACGCATCGAATGTAGCCGGCAATTTGTGATACTGCTCAAGGTCACTTTGCAATTGTTTTGCATCTTCGGGACCATAGTAAAGAACATGGTGAGGATAGGATGTGAGATGATGCAAAATATCTGTAAGCTGTTCAGGTTTTAAATTCTCTACCTCAGTATTTGAAAGGGCATAGTTGAACGGATTATGTGCGCCATAAATTCCATAACTATACATAGATTGGAAGAGAATAACATTTTTATCCTGCTTATCATTTTCACGCTGTTTAAGACTAGCCCCAATAAGCTTTCTCATTACAGACGTATCAGGTTGAACATCGGAAAGGAGATTTTCCATCAGTTTAACAGCAGGGACAAAATTGTTCGAAAGCCCCGTCATATAAATATATAACTTATCCTTATCAACAAATGTATTGAATGAACAAGCGAGCTTATAGAATTCCTGCTGAACCTGGGCGGGGGGAAGTTTAGAAGTGCCTCCATATTCCAGGTACTTCATGGCAGGCTTCAAAAGCTTGCTGTTTCTGCCACCAAAGTCAAATAAATAATACACACTGAAAATACTGTCCTCATTATTATTTACATAATAAACAGGCAGCTTATTACCAACTGTCAGCTTTTGTATGTCTTTTTTGTAATCAATATACACAGGTTGAACAGAAGGCACTTTTTCATCCTCGATTTGTTTTACAAAAGAAGATGAACCTGCCGTAGCATTTGTTTGAATAGGAGTGATCGTCGGTTTGCTTACTTTTTCGACTGTCGAGTCCTTCCCTACCCTCTTATAAACCACTACATAATTATTTTTAAAATTGGCTTTTGCAAAATCCATTACGTCCTGTTTGGTTACTTTAGACAAGCGTTGAACTTCACCCACTGCATCGCCCCAATCTTCGCCTGCTGTAAATGCTTGTATATAAATGTATGCACGGTATTGGTATTCTCTAAACTGTTGTATCTGTTGTAACTTCATATTATTGATTACTGCGCCGATAAGCCAGTCGGGGAAATCACCTGTTTTCAGTTTGTCCTGCTCTTTTAACAGGATGTCCCTGGCATCTTCCAGTGTTTGACCTTCTTTAGGATATGCCTGCAGAGCCCACACGGTATAATCTTTCATAGAATTGTCCCAGGCATTTGCATTCAACACTTTAAATTGTTGTTTCAAATCAATATCAAACAATCCAGCCTGGTTGTTATTTAGCATCTGTGACATCAGATCAAGCATATCTGCTTCTTTGGAACCTGCCCCGGGGAAACGATACCCAATAGACACATAAGCTGCTTCCGGCCCAACAACTGATTTATATTCAGGTGCAGTTATTGAATCCTCCTTCGGAGGGTCGAACTTAGGAACTTCTTTTGACGGAACTGCCCCCCAATACTTATCAATTAAGCGTATAGCTGTATCCGGATTTACATCGCCGCTTAATGCAATAACCATATTATTGGGCACATAGTAAGTATGGAAATAGCTGATGATGTCTTTAAGCGAAGGATTTTTCAGGTCATGTATTGTACCTATAGTTGTTTGTGTTCCATAGGGATGCTTTTTGAACAGCATGGCGTTTTGTGCCTCAAAAACTTTTTCATCATCATTATCGAGGTTCCTGTTTTTTTCCTCGTACACCGCTTCTAACTCAGTATGGAATAACCGCATTACCGGGTCAGTAAAACGGTTCGATTCTATTTGCAGCCAAGGCTCAAGCTCGTTTGAAGGTATGTCTTCCTGGAAAACAGTTTGTTCAACGGAAGTGAATGCATTGGTTCCCTTTGAACCGATGGCAGTCATCATTTTATCATACTCATTAGCAATAGCATAGTGGGACGCCAAATAAGAAACACTATCAATTTGATGGTACATTTTTATTCTTGCAGCCGTATCTGTAATGTGCCTGTACCCTTCAAACAAGCTGTCTATTTCATCCAGCAAAGGCTTTTCTTTAGCATAGTCCGCACTACCGTATTTTGATGTTCCTTTAAAAAGCATGTGCTCCAGGTAGTGTGCTAATCCGGTGGCATCATGCGGATCGAATTTGCTGCCAGCCTTTGTAGCAATAAGAGTTTGTATACGTGGCTCTGCACTGTATTGGCTTATGTACACAGTCAAACCATTTGGCAAAGTATAAATACGCCCATTGGTAGGGTCATTCGGAACCGTAACATAAGTGTATTTATCTTTTTTTGCACAACCTGCAAACAGTAGTAATACCACCGGCAGAAATAGAAACAACTTTTTCATAGTTCTGAGTTTTGAGGAAGACAAATATAATAGAATTGGCTTACATGTCCAAGCCAAGCCCCAATTGGTCAACTAACTTCTCAATATCAGGGTTTTTGTTCTTCATGTGAGCGTATTTTTCCTGGGCAGTATAGGGCTTTTTCTTGGTCTCAATCTTTGATACACTAATTACCATATTTAGCTTCTTCACTCCTATTTTTTCTTTCAGAAAATCTAAAAGGGCCGCCTTTTCTGTTTCCAAGGCCTGCTGATGAAAAGTGCTTTCTATAGTAACTTCAAACGTGAAAGGAATATCAGGGAGGACTTTGGGGACAATAGTATTCAGAATAGTATAAAGACTTATTTTTTTCTCTTTAATTGATTGGCCATATTCATTCCAGGCAGCAGTTAATGCAGCTTCAGGCAGAGGCTCTGATTTCTCAGCTTCTCCTCCATACTGCTTTTCTGAAGATTGGGCGGCAGGGTTTTCATTTATAATTTTGGTAAACGAAGTAAAGCTGGGTTTAGAAGCCGGAGCTTTAGATGGATTCTCCACTTTGGGCTCCGCCACTTTTTGGGGAAGAGGGACGGGTTGTTTATATTCCGAAACAGGCGTAGGTTTTACAATAGGTGTTTCTACCTTTTTAGCTGGAACCAGAGCTTGGCTTTCGGGTGCAGACAACAAGTTAACTAACTTTACAAGTGTTACCTCCACCAGCAGACGCTGGTTGACTGCCGCTTTGTAGCTTATATCGCAACGGCTTATAATGGAAAGTCCCTTAAATAAAAGTGTTTCAGTACATGCAGAAGCCTGTGCCATATATTTTTCATTTAAAGCACCTCCCTTTTCAAGCAGAATTGCAGTATCCGGATTTTTTGCCACTAAAAGGTTCCGGAAATGCTCGCCAAGTCCATTAATAAAAAGGTGCCCGTCAAAACCATTGGCAAGTATTTCATCAAAGATTAAGAGAGCTGAATATATGTCAGCATTAAGTATAGCCCCGGTTACTTTAAAGTAATAATCATAATCGAGTATGTTCAGGTTTTCAATAACCTTTTTATAGGTAAGTTCCTTCCCGGCAAAGCTCACCATTCTGTCGAACATAGAGAGTGCATCGCGCATGGCACCATCTGACTTTTCAGCCAAAATGTGAAGAGCTTCAGGCTCGGCTTGTATTTGTTCTGCCCTGGCTATGTAAGCAAGGTGAGCAGCTATATCTTTTATTTGTATCCGCTTGAAATCAAAAATCTGGCAGCGGGAAAGTATAGTTGGTATTATTTTATGTTTTTCAGTAGTAGCCAGTATAAAGATGGCATGAGCAGGAGGCTCCTCTAACGTTTTAAGAAAGGCATTGAAGGCACTCGCAGACAGCATGTGTACCTCGTCTATTATATATACCTTATATTTTCCTGCCTGGGGAGCAAATCTTACTTGCTCAATAAGTGCGCGGATGTCATCTACCGAATTGCTGGAAGCAGCATCTAATTCATGGATATTAAAAGAACGCCCTTCATTAAAGCTTTTGCAGGAGTCGCATTCGTTGCAGGCTTCTGCATCTGCAGTGAGGTTCTGGCAGTTGATGGTCTTTGCCAAAATACGGGCACAGGTTGTTTTACCTACTCCCCGCTGGCCGCAAAATAAAAAAGACTGTGCAAGGTGATTATTGGCAATAGCATTTTTCAGGGTGTTCACGATAGCCCCCTGGCCTACCACATCTTTGAAGGTGGATGGGCGATACTTACGGGCTGATACTACAAAATCGGACATTCTGTTTTCGGCGTAATGTTCCAAAGATATATAAGAATACAATAGAGTTATGAATTATGAACTATGAATTATGAATTGTCCTCTCAGATGGATGGGTTAAGGATGTATCATTATAAACACTACTTTTGAAAACACCCTTTTACTTTTATGAAAGTTATAGACCTTTCACATGTTATCAATCCTGATATTACGGTTTTCCCGGGGACTGAAAAACCTGTTTTTCACCGGGTAGAGATTGAAGAATACCCGGAACTGAAAATAACCATGTACACACATACTGCAACGCATATTGATGCACCCATACATATTATAAAAGGTGCCCGTTGCCTGGACGAGCTTCCGGTAGACAGGTTTATGGGTAAAGGAATGGTAATTAATTGCAGACATCTGGCGGGTAAAAAAATCACGAAGGAATTTCTTATGCCTTATAAGGATAAAATTAAAAATATTGAATTTGTTCTCTTACGGGCAGACTGGTCCTTAAAATGGAAAACAGATGCCTACCTTGAAGATTTTCCAACTTTAACAACTGAAGCCACTGAATGGCTTGCTCAATTTAACTTAAAGGGTATCGGGCTCGATTCTATTTCCCTAGACCCAGTTCCGGATATGACCCTGCCAAATCATAAAATTGTCCTGAAAAAGGAAATCCTGATTATTGAGAACCTGACTAACCTGGCAAGCATACCCGATGGTGAATTTATTTTCCAATGCCTTCCTCTAAAAATAGAAAAAGCAGATGGCTCGCCTGTGCGGGCAGTGGCAATAATTAATTGAAAGCTTTAGGGCTATCTTTTCTATTTCATTCATGACGCGGCTCACCATCATATCACAATAGATTGCAAAAAGGTTACAATAAATTCCCAATCTATTTTCTAATTTTGCGGCGCGCCTACTTATCCATCCCCGTAATGTATATGGCTGCAAACGTTTTTAACATTACTATTGGATGACACCCACTATTAATTCAGCTTCCACTAATGATGGTATTCCCATATCTGTTTCCATGGGACCGGTTATAGAATCAGAAGAACTGGCAAGAAGGCATAGTATCAAACTATCACGGCTTCTTTATATATGTTCACTCGCGGTGTTGAATGCTATGCTTGTATCGGTCATAGCTAAAGTTCTGGTAAATCTTATAGGCTTTGTTACGGGGGTTTCATTTTATGGAATTTTTTCGGTTTCAGATATTTCCCCGGTTGGGAACCACCTGGGTATTTATGTCATTTTTATTCCAGTGATTGGAGGAGTAATTGTAGGTATTATGGCACGATATGGTTCTATGGCTATACGTGGGCATGGAATACCGGAAGTAATGGAACAGGTTTTAACCAACGACAGTAAAATAAAACCAATAGTAACTTTTTTAAAGCCTCTTTCAGCAGCCATGTCTATAGGTACAGGAGGCCCTTTTGGGGCAGAAGGCCCCATTATTGCAGCAGGCGGAGCCTTCGGTTCGCTGATAGGGCAGATTTTAAAAATTACGGCATACGAAAGAAAGATCTTACTTACCTCGGGTGCTACCGCAGGCATGGCAGCTATCTTCGGCAGCCCTGTAGCAGCTATCATGCTTGCCATAGAACTTTTATTGTTTGAATTTTCCCCACGTTCTATTATCCCAGTGGCATTGGCATGTATAACGGGAGCAGCCGGGCATCTTCTCTTTTTCGGTACGCGACACGTTTTTGGTATGGAAGAAATAGCACAACCGGGTGTACGAGATATATTCATCTACACACTGATAGGAATTTTTACCGGGATTATGTCCGTACTTATTACCAAGGCAGTATACGCTATTGAGGACGGATTTGAAAAGTTACCCATTCATTGGATGTGGTGGCCTGCTGTAGGTGGACTTGTCGTTGGAATAGTTGGATACTTTGCCCCCGCCACCATGGGAGTAGGATATGATAATATCCGTAATATTTTAAGCGGGAATCTTACCCTGCATGTGCTATTCACGCTCTGCTTTTTAAAGCTTTTATCCTGGGCTATATCATTGGGTAGTGGTACTTCGGGAGGCACCCTGGCTCCCCTTTTAACCATAGGCGGAGCTATGGGAAGCTTGGCTGCGCTATGCCTTAATTATTTCTTTCCCTCATTAGGGTTAAGCCTTCCTGCTGCGGCACTGGTAGGTATGGCAGCTATGTTTGCAGGTGCTTCCAGGGCATTTCTTACTTCCATCATATTTGCATTGGAAACAACGGGACAACCCCATTTTTTTCTGCCACTTTTGGGAGGGTGTGCTGCTGCCTATTTTAGTTCTTTCGTTTTAATGAAAAGTACCATTATGACGGAAAAAATCAATCGTCGCGGTGTGAATACGCCTGAGACTTATGTTCCTGATGTGTTGAATAGTTTTCATGTAAGCGATGTAGTAGCAGAAGAATTAACTGTATTAAACGGGCATAATACCATTAAAGAAGCCAGGGAGTTTATTTCTCACGAAGGAAAAAATAGCACTTATTCTGCTTTTGCTATAATTGATGACGAAGATAAATTATTGGGTATTATGGGACTGAATGAACTCTTTAATACTCATCATACTGGGGATGAACTTTTGCAAAACCTGGTGAAAGAAACCCAGGTAACTGTCCACGAAGATGAAGTACTGAAGTCGGCTGTAGATAAAATGCTGGAGCACAAAGCCGATATTATTCCTGTAGTGAGCAGAGAAAACAAGAACGAATTGGTAGGTGTACTTACATACAGAGATATTTTAAAAGTTTACGAATTGAAAAAAAAAGAATCGGCAGAAGAAAGCATTGCTATTTCCATGCGCAAGCAAAGCATGCGGATTATTATTAAAGGGAAAAAGCTTTTCAAGAAATAGCGGGATATATTTTTTACTAATTGAACACGGATGAAGCCGATTCAACAGGTTATTACTGATTGCATCGGGGCTTGGCTGCAGGCCGTTTTACCATTTCATTTAAAATATACGTTACTTTTGTAGATATTCCGCTATGAACGCAATACGTAGTCTTCTTCCACGCTGGTCCATACTTCTTATAGATGTATTCTTTTGCTTTCTTTCCCTTGCACTTGCCTACTTGCTGCGTTTCAATTTTGTTATTCCTCTTTCGGAGAGGGTTACTTTCATATATGTATTTCCCTTTGTACTGATAAGTCGCGGTGTCAGCTTTTACATCACGGGTACATATAGAAACATTATCCGCTATATGGGTTCGAGAGATGTAGTACAAATGGTATTGATAATTTCAACAGTAAGTGTATTTTTTGCCATCTCGAATGTGATATTCTATTTCACTCCCGAAAAGCGTTTTATAGTACCCTATTCTATTATTATAATAGAATGCTTTTCTACTGCTTTCATATTAGTTGCAGTGCGTATGATTTATAAGGGTATTTATGCCGAAGCCACTAGCTCCTCTAAAAAAAGGCGCAGCATTCTTATATATGGAGCTAATGATGCCGGGCTTATTACCAAAAGAGCAGTTGACCGTGATGCCGGTACAAAATATGAAGTGGTGGCCTTTCTGGATGAAAACAAAAACAACTGGGGAAAAAGATTAGAGGGAATTACTATTTATTCCCCCGACAGGTTAAAAGAACTGTTGGATCATCATAATGTAGCCCATGTGGTGCTCTCTACCTCTGATATATCCTATGAACGCAAAAACGAAATAACAGATATCTGCCTGAACTATAAAACGAAGGTTCTTAATGTTCCCCCTATAAATAGTTGGATAAATGGAGAGTTGAGTTTTAAGCAAATCAAAAAGGTAAGGATTGAAGATTTGCTTGAGCGTGCACCTATTGTATTGGATAAAGATAAGATAGAATCGCAACTGAAAAACAAAACCATACTTATTACGGGCGCTGCCGGCTCTATTGGCGGCGAGATTGTAAGGCAGATTATTCCCTATGGGCCTGAAAAGCTTGTGCTGGTTGACCAAGCGGAATCTGCACTTTACGAACTCCAACTGGAAATAAATGAAATGAAACTTGCTATTCCCTGTAAAACATATTTGGCAGATATTTCAAACACATCACGTATGGAAGCTATTTTTAAAGATATCCGCCCACAGATAGTTTTTCATACAGCAGCATACAAACATGTCCCGGTGATGGAAGAAAACCCGGTGGAGGCCGTGAATGTAAACATCATAGGAACACGCATATTGGCTGACCTTTCTGTGGAATATGAAGTTGATACCTTTGTAATGGTTTCAACCGACAAGGCCATTAACCCGACTGGTGTGATGGGTGCATCAAAACGTATTGCCGAAATTTATGTACAGTCACTAACCGCAAAAGGAAAAACAAAATTCATTACTACCCGCTTCGGAAATGTGCTTGGTTCAAACGGTTCAGTGATACCGCGATTCCGGCAGCAAATTGAAAAGGGAGGCCCTGTAACCATTACCCACCCGGAAATTACCCGGTTCTTTATGACAATCCCCGAATCATGCCAGCTCGTGCTGGAAGCCGGAGCCATTGGTAAGGGTGGTGAGGTATTTATTTTTGATATGGGTAAATCAGTTAAAGTGCTTGACCTTGCTAAAAAGATGATACAATTATCCGGGCTTACATTAGATAAAGACATCAAGATTGTGTTTACCGGGTTACGCCCCGGTGAAAAATTATATGAAGAACTTTTGCATACTTCTGAAAACACATTGCCAACACATCATCCCTTAATCATGATCGCCAAAGTGAAGGAATATGATTTCAATACTATCTCATCCTATATAGATGAACTTGCGGGACTTGCTCTTGCTAAAAATGACATGGATATAGTAGGTAAAATGAAACAGATTGTTCCTGAATACATTAGCAATAATTCTGTTTTTGCCGAATTAGATAAGAACAAACTGCACGTTTAGAGTTCATCCTCCTGTAACTCAAACATAACAGAACATCCCCATTTCTTTACTAACACAAACCAGGTATTTTGTGAAAAATATCTGATTAAAGTTTGTAAAACTCGATGTCTATGACACAAGTTATGTACTCATAAAATAATTTTTGGAATCACGAATAGTTTCATCAGAAAAATAAAAGAAAAATATTTTTTCATTTTTCGTTCGGACATTGCGAATTATTATTTATCATTGCCGAAGAATTCCAACATTCAGAAAAAAATCGGCATCTTTGAAAATGCCTGAATTTATTGGGGTTCTCAAATAGCCCACATGCAAACAAAATACACACATAAATTATTTTCAAAAAAACGAAGACGAACATACTTTCGTATTCGAATGTGTTGTTTATTTGCAACCCCAAAATTGAAATAGTAAAAAGTAACATTTAAAAATTTATATAGTACAGAACTATCTATCCTTTCGTCGCCTCTAATGGAAAAAACACACCTTAAAATTTGGGAACACTGCCTGGCCATTATAAAAGATAATGTGACACCTCAAAGTTTTAAGACTTGGTTTGAACCCATTTCGTCGGTTAAATTGAGCGACCAGGTTCTTACTATACAAGTTCCAAGCCAGTTTGTTTACGAATACCTCGAAGAACATTACATAGGGTTACTCAAGAAAGCTTTGAAAAGGGAACTCGGTCCGGACTCCCGTTTGGAGTATAGCATTGTAATGGAAAACAACCGCAATTCTAAACCATACAATGTTAAAGCCCCAAGCACAGACAAGCAAGGAGCCAAGTCACAAGCTGTTACTATGCCCATTGATATCAATAAGAACCCGATACGGAATCCCTTTATTATTCCCGGTTTAAAGAAAATAGATATAGCGCCTCAATTAAACCCTGGATATTCTTTCGAAAATTTTATTGAAGGAGATTGTAATCGTTTGGCACGCTCGGCAGGATTTGCCGTTGCACAAAAACCGGGAGGCACTTCATTCAATCCTCTGTTTATATATGGAGGTGTTGGATTAGGCAAGACCCACTTAGCTCACGCTATTGGGTTAGAGATTAAAAATAATTTCCCGAGTAAGACTGTCCTCTATTTATCATCTGAAAAGTTCACGACCCAATTTATAGATGCCACCAAGAACAACACCCAAAATGATTTCATCAATTTTTACCAGATGATTGATGCCCTCATTGTAGATGATGTTCAATTTTTGGCAAAGAAGGAAAAAACGCAGGATGTTTTCTTCCATATATTTAATCACCTGCACCAAAATGGGAAACAGTTGGTATTTACCTGCGATAAGCCCCCGGTAGAAATTGAAGGGATGGAGCAACGCTTGCTGTCTCGTTTCAAATGGGGATTGGCAGCCGACCTGCAAATACCAAGCCTGGAAACCCGCATCGCTATCCTGAAAAAGAAAATATATACGGAAGGACTTGACATTTCTGATGACGTAGTGGAATATTTGGCATACAGCATCAACAGCAATGTACGCGAATTGGAAGGTGCACTCATATCATTAGTTGCCCAGTCATCATTGAACAAGAAAGCCATTACGCTGGAACTTGCCAAGCAAATGATTGACAAGTTTGTTAAGAATACCGCCCGTGAAGTATCTATAGATTATATACAGAAAGTAGTTTGTGATTATTTTGGCCTGCCTATCGACATGATAAAGTCGAAAACGCGTAAGAGAGAAGTAGTACAAGCACGCCAAATAACCATGTACTTTGCCAAGAGCTTTACCAAGTCGTCTCTCGCTAATATTGGTATGCAATGCGGGGGCAAGGACCATGCTACCGTATTACATGCCTGCAAAACCGTAAATAACCTTATTGATACCGACAAGCGTTTCAAAGGGTATATAGTTGAACTGGAAAAGAAGATTACTCTTTCGAATTACCAGTAAAGTAGCTGTTGGCTTGTGGCCGATAGCCCAAATACACTGACATTTTATCCTTATTTACCCTTTGGCAGGGTTTTGGCATGATAGTTGATATATACCAATTAGGAATTAATAATTAAGAATGAAAACAAATGTTTTTAATCAATAATTACTAATTGCTAATTAACAGATTATTAATTAAATTAACATTATGAGTAAGATAATTGGAATAGACTTAGGAACGACCAACTCGTGCGTAGCAGTGATGGAAGGAAGCGAGCCTACTGTAATTGCCAACAGCGAGGGCAGACGCACCACCCCTTCGATAGTAGCCTTTGTAGAAAACGGCGAAAGAAAAGTGGGCGACCCTGCTAAAAGACAGGCTATAACCAACGCCAGGAAGACTGTGTACTCTATTAAGCGCTTTATGGGGCATACTTTTAACGAAGTAACTGAAGAAGCTAAGAGGGTTCCATATACTGTTGTAGCGGAAGGCAATACGCCACGCGTACAAATTGACGACCGCAAATTCTCTCCCCAGGAGATATCGGCAATGATACTTCAAAAGATGAAGAAGACCGCCGAAGATTACTTAGGGCATGAAGTTACAGAAGCAGTTATTACCGTACCTGCATACTTTAATGATGGACAGCGCCAGGCTACCAAGGAAGCCGGTGAAATTGCCGGGCTGAAAGTACGCCGTATCATTAACGAGCCGACGGCTGCTGCATTGGCATACGGATTGGACAAGAAACATAAAAATATGAAAATTGCGGTGTTCGACTTAGGTGGAGGAACATTCGATATATCTATCCTTGAATTGGGAGAAGGTGTATTTGAAGTAAAATCTACCAACGGTAACACCCACTTAGGTGGTGACGATTTTGACCAAAAGATTGTAGACTGGCTGGCAGATGAATTCAAGAAAGATGAAGGCTTGGATCTCCGCAAAGACCCTATGGCTCTGCAACGCCTGAAAGAAGCTGCTGAAAAAGCCAAGATTGAACTTTCCAGCTCTACCTCTACTGAAATCAACCTGCCTTATATTATGCCGGTGGATGGCATACCCAAGCACCTGGTAAAAACCTTAAGCAGGGCTAAATTTGAACAACTGTGCGACAGCCTGATACAAGCTTGTATTCCGCCATGCACTAAAGCACTGAGCGATGCAGGTCTGAACAGCTCCCAGATTGACGAAGTAATATTAGTAGGTGGTTCTACACGTATACCTGCCATACAGGCCATAGTAGAAAAACTATTCGGTAAAGTGCCCAGCAAGGGGGTAAACCCTGACGAAGCTGTGGCCGTAGGCGCAGCCATACAAGGGGCAGTACTTACCGGGGAAATAAAAGATGTGTTATTGCTTGACGTAACTCCGCTTTCGTTGGGTATTGAAACCTTAGGAGGTGTATTTACCAAGCTGATAGAATCGAACACTACCATACCTTCCAAGAAATCGGAAACATTTTCTACCGCTGCTGATAATCAGCCATCGGTTGAGATACACGTATTACAAGGCGAACGCCCGATGGCAAAAGATAACCGCACTATCGGACGCTTTATATTAGATGGTATACCACCAGCTATGCGTGGTACGCCTCAAATTGAAGTAACTTTCGATATTGATGCCAATGGTATATTAAATGTATCGGCAAAGGACAAGGCAACAGGCAAATCGCAGCACATTCGCATTGAAGCAAGCAGCGGGTTAAGCGAAACCGAAATAAAGAGGATGAAGGAAGAAGCTGCTGCCAACGCTGAAAGCGACAAGAAAGCGAAAGAAGAAATAGAAAAGCTGAATGCTGCTGACGGGCTTATCTTCCAGGTGGAAAAACAGATGAAAGACTATGGCGACAAACTGCCAAAGGAAAAGAAGGAAGCCATACTGAAGGCTATGAGCGACGTGAAAGACGCCCACAAGGAAAAGGATTTTGCTAAGCTGGAAACCACAGTAGCTGCCCTTAATGCCGCATGGCAGGCTGCAGGAGAAGAACTCCACAAGGCTTCACAGGAACGAGGTGCAGGGCAACAACAACCCAATGCCGATAGCGGTTCATCGCAAGACAAGAAAGAAGGTGAAGTAACCGATGTGGACTTTGAAGAAGTGAAAGACGATAAGAAGTAAACAAACCTCAAATAAGAAAACCCTCGCAGAAATGTGGGGGTTTTTTCATTTTAAAAATGAATTAACAAATGAAAAAAACTGTCGCAGTTATAGGTTCATTAGTTTTCCTGGTTATTGCGCCGGGGTTTGTGACGGGCTTGATTCCCTGGTGGCTCTGCCAGTGGCAAATGAAGACTCCATTTTTTGGTTTTACGTTCGTACGTATTGTTGGAGTAGTATTATTTGTACCCGGGGCTATTGGGCTTCTAGATTCATTTGCCCGTTTTCCATTACAAGGCCTGGGTACTCCTTCCCCGGTATTACCTACTAAGCATTTAGTTGTTACGGGGCTATACCGTTATGTGCGTAATCCTATGTATGTAGCGGTGGCAAGTCTTATTTTTGGGCAGGGTTTGTTTTTCGGAAGTCCACGGGTGTTGGAATATGGATGCGTTGTGTGCTTATTATTTCATTTGTTTGTATTACTCTATGAAGAGCCCACACTTAAAGCAAGTTTTGGAGAAGAGTATAAAACCTATTGCAGTTATGTGAGGAGATGGCTCCCACGGCTTACGCCGTGGAAAATGGACTAAAACCATTCTTAAGTTATACCTGTGTTGTACCAATATAATTAATTTTGCCGGCAGCCAATTTTATGTAGTATGCCGCGTATTGCCATTCTCGATTTAGGAACTAACACATTTAACCTACTAATAGCCGAAAAAGACAAGGATGGCAATCCCGTTTTTATTTATTCGAAGGAGTTGCCCGTTGAAATTGGCAAAGGAGGCATACACCGGAGAGAGATTACGGCAGAGGCTATACAGAGGGCAATACATGCCTTGCACACTCACCGGCAAAAAATGGGTGAATATGACATTGATGAATACTATGCCTTTGCTACATCGGCAGTGAGGGATGCAGAAAACGGGAAAGAGTTTACCCGCAAAATGCGAATTGAAACTGGGATAGAAATAAAAGTTCTGTCAGGTGATGAAGAAGCAGAATGGATTTATGAAGGAGTGAAACATGCATCCGTTCTGGGCAATGAGACTTCTTTAATTATGGACATTGGGGGGGGCAGCACTGAATTTATACTTGCCAATGAGAAGGAATTATTTTGGAAAAAGAGCTATCCTCTCGGTGTATCCAGGCTATTTGAAATCTTTAATCCTGCGGACCCTTTGATTAATAAAAAGGCAGAAGTGGAACATCATATTTCAACTATGCTCAGGGACCTGTTCAGAGCCGGGGAAACCTTTAAACCTGCTGAATTGATAGGCTCCTCAGGCTCATTTGATAGCTTTGCCGAGATGATTATTCAACGTACATCCTCCGGAAAGAAAGCTGTAAATGGCTACGAATATCCTTTGGATGAATTTCAAAAGCTCTATAATGATGTACTAGTTTCCACCGTGGAGCAACGCCTGCAAATGCCGGGGCTTATCACCATGCGGGCTCCCATGTTCCCTTATTCTGTAGTGCTGACAGATATAGTACTTAAAACACTTTCCATAAAAAAAATGAAATTATCGCGCTATGCTATGAAGGAAGGGATAGCAAGACATTTGTTAGAGAATAAAAGCTGGTAATTCAGTCCTGGAACATTTCCACCGCAAACTTTATCAATTCGGTGGTGTTTTTCACTCCAATTTTCCGGAGCAAGTTCTGCTTGTGAGATTCCACCGTTCGTTTGCTTATACTCAGTTGCTCTGCAATTTCATCGTTTGATTTGGCTTCGCCTACGAGCTTTAACACCTCCGTTTCACGATTGGATAGGTCACTGTATATTTTAGTCTTAGAACTGCGCAGGCGGCTACGAAAAGAATCATTATTTGTATTTCCGAAGTTCAGCAATTTAATTGCCACATCATTCGAAAAATAATTGCTGCCATTCAGTATGGTTTCAATTGCCTTAATAAGTTCTTCTGGAGTAACATTTTTCAATACAAATCCTTTGACACCGACCTTTATCATCCGGTCAATGTACATGTACTCGTTATAATTGGAAAGAGCCAGAATTTTTGCATCGGGGTTCTTTTCTAAAATTAAGCGTGCAGACTCTGCCCCATCAATTCCGGGCAATTGATAATCCATGATGATAATATCGTATGGATTATTCTTTGCTGTTTCTACACCTTCTTCCCCATCGGAAGCTTCATTAATAAAGAACTTAAACTTACTATCCTGGAACTCAATCATGGAACGGATACCATCGCGCACCATTTTATGGTCATCTACAATAAGTATCCTTACATCCCTTTTCATTTCGGTAAATAATCTTTGTACGGAACCATTATTTCGTACATGGTTCCCATCCACTCTGTACTGGTGATTTTCACAATACCGGCATACGATTCAATTCGTGATTTTACATTTCGCAAGCCCATTCCTCCATGAATTTCGGCTCTTTTTACATCAAAACCTTTCCCGGTGTCCTTTAATACTATAAATAATTTACCCTCCTCGGGGTCAGAAATCATTTTAATGCTGATTTTCTTAGCTCCTCCGTGTTTAATAGAGTTGTTAATGAACTCCTGCACTATACGAAACAATGTAACCTCCAAATTTTTATCAAGCACAGGAAAATCGGTGGCTATATCTGTCCTAAAATCAATAGTGTTGCTTAGCTTAATCTTATTGCATAGTTCATGGATGGCATAGCTAAGCCCGAATTTTTGAAGGGTACCCGGCATAATGTTGAAACAAATATTGGACAATTCAGCTATCACTTCATTCAATGAATTATCTGATTTTGAAAGCAATTCATCAAATTTTTCTGCAGAAACTTTTCCTTTGGCGCTTCTTAATGCGCTCAGGAAAAACTTAATTGCGGAAAGCTGTTGGCCTAAGCTATCGTGCAAATCTTTTACAATTCTCTTCCGCTCTTTTTCCTGCGTATCTACAATAGTTCTTACAAAAAGGTTTTCAATTTCCTTTTGTTTGGTCATGTTCTTTACACTTCCCTGGAAACCCTTTATTTGCCCATTTTCATCCACTATTTTATTGGCTGAAACAAGACAATCAACAATAGTGTTTTCCTTATCCCTGATTTTTAATTTAAAATCGGGTACTACTGCTTTGGTATTTATCTGCTGAATAAAGGATTCCCTTTCAGCACCGTCATATATATAATCGAAAAACGATTCTGTATTAAGTGCTGTATCTGCACATTTAAGGAGCTCAAAGCCGGCACGGTTTAACTCCATAAATTTCCCGGCAGTATCTACAATGAAAAAACAATCGGAGGAGTCTTCAAATACCTTCCGGAATTTCTTTTCATTTTCGCGGGAGGAATTTTCAAACTGTTTTATTTTTGAAAGGTCCCTGGCAATAATCAAATATCCTATTCGAACCTGGTTTTGGTTATATAAGTAGCTGCATGACAGGCTTACGGGAACAGGCTTAAAATCAAGAGAATGAAAAACGACTTCTAAATTATTCAGGAAGCTGTTTTTACTGAGCATGCTTCTTATATATTCAAAAAGCTTGCTGTCTTCACCGGCAATGAAATTGATGGAAGTTTCCCTTAACTGATTTTCAGAAAACCGAAGCTTCTCTGCAACAGCCTTATTTACGCTAGTAATCTCCCCCCTATTATCCAACACCAATAGCATATCGGAAACAGAGTGAAATATGTTATTAAAATAATCACGGGAAATTACCGAAGTCTTGAGCTCTTCACCAAGCATATTGATGTTGGTGATGAAGGCATCAATTTCATCATACTTCTCGGAGGGCTGGATACTATAATCAAAATCTCCTAAGGAATACCGAATCAATAAATTATTTATATCCTCAAGCCGGGAATCCATCGTTTTATTCCTTTCTAATTTTGCAAATATAGTTTATAATTACGAAACAGCCGCCACAGCTTGGGGCTTGAATTGCTGTAGCCACTCGAGCGCCTTTTTTTCATCGGTAAATATCTTTGCAGGAATAGCAGGTTTGGTTATCCGTAGAAAAAAGTTGCCGAAAAATTCAGTATATACGGAGTTTACGAGCAATGCCCCTGCAAGGATATCCCTAATTCCTTCATTTGAAAAGTAATCCCTAGCCTGCTTATCCATCGACCGTAAACCTTCACCCATAACTAGTACGGGGTATTTTATTCCTTCCACGTATTCGAGTCGTTCTTTAACGATTTCTTTAGCAATATCTGATGTTATAACTACCCCGGGAAGATAGGTGAAATATAAAATATCATCCTTTATCTCGGCGCGTATGTAAGGGGTGATAAGGGGAGCTTTATTCACTTAATTATTAATGTGTTATAGGTATTATATTGCTGTTTTTAATTATTAAACATGAAACACTGTATACGTAAGAATTTGGGAAAGGTTACACGAATACGTAAAACACGTACGTAAATCACGCAGATATATTTTCAAAATTCAGTAAACGTACTGATGTACAATTTCTATAGCCAATATAGTTTTGCGTTGTGGAATTTATCTATATTGCCTGTTAAACTAAAACCACAAAAACTGTTATGAAAGAAACTATTTCTATGATTGAGACCATTGACGAAATTGCTACTTATGGAGCAAAAAAGGGTGTATTCCACTTAAACACAGGCAATTTCAAACTCAATGGAAGCAAAATTTTCCTGAACGGGGAAATAAATAAGGAAGTTATTAATTTCGGTTCCTGTAGTTATCTAGGACTGGAGTTTGATAACAGGCTGAAACAAGCCGCAAAAGATGCCATTGACTGTTATGGAACCCAATTTTCCTGCTCCAGAACCTATATATCGGCAAAGTATTATAAAGAGCTTGAGGCTCTGCTTTCCAGGATATTTGAGGCCCATGCAGTAGTTACACCAACCACTACCTTAGGCCATATAGGAGCCATACCTTTATTTGTTGGTAGTAATGACGCTGTTATCCTTGATCACCAGGTACATCACTCAGTGCAAACTGCAGTAAACCTTATTAAATCGAAAGGGATTCATACAGAACTGGTTCGCCATAACCGTATGGATTTGCTCGAAGAACGAATAAAACTGTTGCGCCAAACCTATAAGAAAGTATGGTATATGGCAGATGGCATTTATTCCATGTTTGGAGATGCCACCCCAGTAGAAAAAATTTATGAATTACTGGAGAAATATCCTGAGTTCCATTTTTATGTAGATGATGCCCATGGCATGAGCTCTTTTGGTAAAAATGGAAGAGGATATGTATTAGGCAAAAAAGCCATACATGAAAGAATGATAGTTGCCACCTCATTTGCCAAAGCCTTTGCTACTGGCGGGGGTGCTCTTATATTCCCAAACGAGGAAATGGCAAGAAGGTTCAGAACATGCGGAGGTCCAATGATTTTCTCCGGGCCTATGCAGCCTTCGCAATTAGGTGCTGCTATTGCATGTGCTAAAATTCACCTTTCTGAGGAAATTAATCTTTTTCAGGAGCAGCTGCATGCAAGCATAAAACATGCTAACTCGTTGATAAAAAAATACGAATTGCCCCTAATATCTGAATCTGATTCTCCTGTATTCTTCATCGGTGTCAGCTTACCTAAGATTGGGTACAAAATGATAAGCAGGATGATTAATGATGGGTTCTTCCTTAATCTTGGTATTTTCTCGGCAGTTCCCATGAAAAATACCGGGGTAAGGTTTACTATTACCAGGAATCAAAGTTTCAAAGAGATTGAAAGGATGATTCAAGCCCTTTCTAAGAACCTGAAGGAAGTGCTGATAGAAGAAGATTTCACTATTGAGCAAATCTATAAGGCATTCAAAATGAATCCTGCCAAAGTAGAAAAGCCTGCAGAATTAGCCCCGGCTGAAATAACAGAGACAAATTTTGAAGTTATTCATTGTAAATCTATTGCGCAAGTTGATAAGCAATTGTGGGATCAGCTTTTAGGACAAAGAGGCTCTTACAATTGGGAAGGAATGAAATTTCTTGAGAAATCATTCACAGCGAACGAAAAGGAGGAGGACAACTGGAATTTTGATTATATCATAATTAAAGATGCTCTCCAAAATCCTGTTTTAGCAACATTTTTAACCACTTCTATGTGGAAAGATGATATGCTTGCACCGGAAAGCATTTCCTCCCAAATTGAGTTGAAACGTAAAGCGGGCGACCCATATTATTTAGTTTCAAAGGTCCTAACTACCGGCTCTACGGTAACAGGAGGTAACCATCTTTATCTTGACCGTTCTTCCGCTTTGTGGAGGGATGCACTGGATATCTTATTAAAGAAAATCACTGCCCTTCAGGAGGAATACCATACTAGTTCGACTATGCTGAGAGATCTTCCGCAAGGCGATGAGGATGTGGATGGCTTTATGATGGAAAATGGGTATTTTAAAATTAATATGCCTAAGAACCATACTGTAGAAATATCTAAATGGGGCAATCGAGCAGAATTTATGTCAACTTTATCAAAAAGGATGCAGAAACATATAAGACAAGATGTTTTGCACCATGAAGATAAATTTGAGTTAAGTATTTGTAAAAACCCAACTCCGGAAGAGACCCAACACCTCTATCAATTATATATGAATGTAAAAAATAAAAGCCTTGAGCTAAACACTTTTACACTCCCATATAACATGTTTGAGAATATGGTTCAAAATCAAAACTGGGAAATACTGACCCTTACCTTAAAACCTGAGTTCGATAGCCGCTCTGAAAGAAAGCCTATTGCCGCCATGTTCAGTTTTCTTACAGAAAAGGTATACAACTATATGATGGTTGGTATAGAGTATACTTTCCAGGAAGAATATAAACCATATAGGCAAGCTATGTTTCAAGCGTTAATGCGTGCAAAGGAATTAGATAAAGAACTTGTTCACTTAGGGTATTCTGCTTCCTTCGAAAAGAGGAAAGTAGGAGCCACTTTAATTGAATCTGTAGGCTATATGCAAGCCAAGGATAATTATTCCTTAGAAGTGATTGAGTCTATGAGCGCTATGCAAATGCAAGAAATCAATCGATGATAATTCACTAAAATATTAACAATTAATACATTATGAAGAACACAGTAGTAAGTTTCTCTAAAAATCAAGGCAAAAAAAGTGCAAGTTTTCTTTCGCTTTTCTTTAAAAAGAAATATTCCACCAGATACAATACAGAAGTATGGGTATTTAATCCATTTGCAGTATTTGCTTCTCCTGGAAAAGCATCACCGACTATTTAGAAACTACAGAGAATGAACACAAAAGGATTGTGTACAATAGAAACCTTACTACTGTTCCTTTAACTTTTTATAGGGGAAACCTCGTTCGCAAATTACACACATAACAGGTCGTGAACAGAGGTAACAGAGGATGGCGGGAGGAAACAAGTTCCTCCCGGCTCACCCTCCTCGTTAAAGGAAGCAACTGCAAATATACTGCATTTTCAATACGAGGGTTAAATTTTTATAAAATTTAACATTACCTGTTTACTGATTTTATTTTATATGTTTTTTAAGCCTGCTTATCCTTAGTAACAAAAGGATAACAAAAAATATGTTTTATAAGTTTCTTACCTTGCACTTTTTCAGCTAAAAATCGCAAGGCGAAACTTTAAGAACTTGGCATATTTTCAAAACATACGTAATAGAGTAGGCGAATACTTGCTTAGGAAGCAACACGCCGGTTATACCCGTACAAGAACAATACTCAACATTGATAGTGCTAATACTATTGGGATACTTTATTGTGGTGACAATCCCGATGATGTAGAATTGATGAGAAGCTATATTCAAAGCCTCCGAAACATTGGGAAACAAGTAAAGTCGTTGGGATTTATGCGCGTAAAAGAACTCCCTTTAGGACTCAATGGCTCGATGATGCATCAATACTTTGCCAGGAAAGAATTAAACTGGTATGGCAAGCCATCTTCACAATTTATTAATAGCTTTGTGAATGATGAGTTTGATATTTTATTTGATTTCGGCATACCTACACAATTACCCATCATGTTTATAAGCTCCATGTCTAAGGCAAAATGCAAAGTAGGACGGTATATGGAAAAATATACAGACTTTTACGACGTCATGATAGAGGCAGATGAAAGCAAAAAGCTCGACTTTGTTGTCGGTACTACGCATAATTATATGATGCAACTGAACAAAAAGGCGAATAATATTATTTGATATACATTAAATGGATAACAAAGAGAATTTACCTGCACACTTAAAGCAGGAAGTAGACCAGGCGCAAAAAGAAGCTATAGCGCGCATGGAAATAGAATATGACCTCCGCAATGAATTGAAGTACAAAAAATTCTTTGCCGGTTACCATCCGTCAGATGTAGAGGAGTTTATAAAAGCTTACTCGGCAAGAAAAACAACGTGGATAAACTGGGGAAAGTTCTATTATGAGCATAACGAAGACCACCAGTTACGTTTTTATAACCAAGCCTTGCAATGCCTGTGGCAAATACAGCAAAAAAAATTATTTAATCTTCAATGCCAGTGGAGGTCCGAGAAAATTAAGCTCCCCGGTGTTTTAGCTACTATCGATTTCCGGTATTGGGAAAATAATATAAAACAATGTACATTTATTTCGCCTATCACCCAATGGGAATTTGAATTATACCTGGATTATATTCAAAGTGACGAAGTAGAACTGGACCCTTCAGAAGCAGATTTTGAGTTTGAATGGCAGGATTATTTACGATTCTCTGATGAGTATAATTCAGCAAAGGATGAGGAAGAACTGATAGTTCCTTTATGGTATCAATTTTATGATAACCGTATGGGAACGGACTCTTTAATGGCACTCCCCGACATAAGAGGAGATAAAGAAAGTAAATACCTGAAAGCTTATTATGAAGATGCAAATAAGCACTTACCAGGCGAAAAATCAGATATACTCAAAATAGAAAAAAAGGATAGCGACTATCTTTCGGTATATAATCCGGCAATTATTGAAAAATTTGTACGCATGTATGAGGATAAAGAAATATTACGATATTTTTTGTCCTATGAAAAAAGCCATAAACCTATGGAGTTTGCTGATGAATTGGCTGAAATGGCATTTAAAGAATTGAGGGACCTGAACGAGGAAATACCGATAAAAGCTTCTTCCGACTGGAGAGAAGCACTTATTGACACTTGGGAAGAATATCGCCGTAAACAGATAATAAAACTTCTTCCTTTAGTTTACGAAGACTATTTGCAAAAACAAGAACTTGGCATCTCCTATGAACCGGAGAACACCAAGGAAATAGTGTTGGAGATGGAGGAATGGAGAACGGCTATTACAAAAGGAAGGGAACTATTATTGGAGCCGCCCGATTTTAATTTTTAAACATCGTGACTTCAACTCAAGGAAACTTGGACATGGGAGGGAGACTTCCCGTAATGGAATGCTTTTATAGTATCCAGGGCGAAGGGATGCATACCGGCAAGGCTGCTTATTTTATACGCCTTGCAGGGTGCGATGTGGGTTGCCACTGGTGCGATGTAAAGGAAAGCTGGGATAAAGAGAAGCATCCCTTGAAAGAAATTGAAGAACTTGTTTCAGGGGTAAAATTATCAAAGGCACCTATAGTAGTAATTACCGGCGGCGAACCAACTATGTATTCTTTAGATGAACTAACAAAAGCATTAAAGCGGGAAGGATTTGCCGTTCATTTGGAGACCTCAGGCTCATACCCTATTACAGGTAAATTTGATTGGGTATGTGTTTCGCCTAAAAAAACAAAACCACCTTTAAAGGAGTCGCTAAATATAGCGGACGAACTGAAAGTTGTAGTATATAATAAGGATGATTTTAACTGGGCAGAAAAAAACGCACAAGAAACAGCTGAAAAATGCAACTTGTTTTTGCAACCTGAGTGGGGGAAAGCTAACCATGTAATGCATTGGATTACAGAATACATAAAGGATAATCCACAGTGGAGAATTTCATTGCAAACCCATAAATACTTAAATATACTTTAAAATTTGCAAATTTTTGTATTTTGCATTGGTATTAATAATATATTTGAACCCCTAAAACAAATTAACATATGAAAAAACTATTATTAGGCGCATTTCTTACCCTTGGATATGCTTTTGGCATAAATGCGCAAACAACCATTTACTTTCAAAACTTTGAAGCTTCAAAGTTAGTTGCTCCTGCCGGCTGGTCTACAGGATTAGTATCCGGTCACCCGGGAAACCCCGGATGGGGATTTAACGATGCATTTCCAATCAGCGGTATTGGAAAGGATTCATTGTTTAAACACTTTACTCCTACCCACACTTATGTGGCTTATTTTGATGATATTGATTACAATACCACACCGTCTACAGATTATGATACATTATATTCAGCTGTTTTTAACTGTCCCTCAAATGGACATGTGTTTTTGTCAATGGATTTAAATTTTAACAATTACACCAATGCAGAAGTAGGAACACTTCTTGTATCGACAAACGGAGGCAAAACCTGGACCCCAGCTGCCACCTTGCCTTCAGCATACGGTGTTACAGCTTGGCAAGATTCTACCCTCTTTAACATATCTCAATATGCAGCGGGTAAATCAAATGTAAAGGTTGCATTTGCATGGAATAATGCAGGTGCTGTAAAGCAAGGTTACCCGGGATGGGGAATGGCCATTGATAATGTTGACATTTACGAGCCGCTTTCTTACGACGTTGGTGTAACTGCTGTAAATAGCAATTACCTGTTGCAAGTTGGAACAGCATATACATTTAATGGTACTATCTTAAATTATGGCGGAGATAGCATTGTTTCAATGGACATGAACTATAAGGTAAATAATCAAACTCCTGTTAGTTATCCTATTTCAGGGATAGCCGGATTTAATGGGCTGACCAGCTACAACTGGTCTATCGGAACCGCCTTTACGCCAGCTACTCCGGGTGTCTACACCATTAAATTTTATGCTAATAACTTAAATGGTAGTAACGTTGACCAGCACCATGCTAATGATACCATGACTGTTAATGTGATGGTGGTTGATACCATACAATCTAAACAAGTTATGTTCGAAGAATTTTCTTGTGCTTCCTGCAACCCTTGCATGTATGCTATGCCAAACATTGATTCTGTTTCTTTGAATACTAAGCCTTATTGCAATACTATTCGTTATCATTGGTATTTCCCGGGTCAGGATATGATAAACCAGGAAACTGCTACATTAGTCAATACAAGGTTCGAGAATTATTATGGACAAGATGGTGTTCCTGATGCTCAAGTTGACGGAATAAATTACTACCCCGGTTATGGGCCAGGCTATCTTTCTTCCGGAGTTATCCAATCATTAAAAGCTGTAGGTTCTCCGTTTAAAATTACCATTAACAGTGCTACTTATACCGCGGCTACTAAAACCTATTCAATGACTGCGACCATTAAGTCGTATGGTACATTCTCCGCAGGCTTAATTGCACAAGTTGCACTTACTGAAGATAGCGTAAACTTTAAAACAGACCAAAGTACAGAAGATCCGCTTAATTCTTTTGCTCCTCCGTTGGGTAGTGGTTCAAACCCTGATTATTACTATCCTTTTGTACTCAAATTTCCTGATGCTGTTGAAGCTCTTCTGCCTTCGGTAAATGGTACGACATTAACAGGTTTCACTCCCGGTTCCACCCAAACTGTCACAGTTACTTGGCCTAAGTCCCATCCATGGGCTGCTAAATACACCTCATATCCTTATGATTCAAGTAAGTCACAGCACTTTACTATATTCATACAGGATAATAATGGGAACAGTTCTATGGGTATTCCTGCAAAATATGTTTACCAATCTGCAAGAGCTCAGGTTCCGTCTTCTATTACAGACGTACCTGAAACTTCTACCGGTGGTATTAATTTTGAACTGTATCCTAATCCTACCAACAACAACACAATGGTAACCTTTAAATTAGATAAGGACCAAAACGTTTCTGTTGATGTATATAATATGTTAGGAGAAAAGGTTTATACCGCTAATCAAGGCTTGATGTCTTCCGGCGAGCACATGATAACTATCAATGGTTCCACATTGCAATCGGGAGTTTATTTTGTAAGATTTACAACTGACAATTCTTCAAGTACTCAAAAGTTAGTTATTCAGAAATAACATCTGATTTTTTAAACAAAAAAACCCTGAATTTTAGTTCAGGGTTTTTTTTGTTTCTTTAAATAAAATAGTATACCTTTGTGAAAATATCATACTAAAATGAAAAAGTTACTCTCATTTTTATGCTTAGGCAGCTTTGTTTTTACTTGTGTTACTGCACAGAATTTAAAAATTATTGTCCCGGGGGGCAAAAACACTTTAAATGATTCTACGGTAACATCCTTAGGACTTTCAAATGATGTTGAATTTGGCCCGACTTTTTATGTGGTAAATACAACCAGTAATCCCATGACCGTTAATGTAAGACGCGTAGTAATTTCTGCTGTGACAGGTACTGAAAATGAAATATGCTGGGCAGGTACTTGTTATGGCCCTGGTGTTAACCAATCACCTAATACAGAAACTATTGGAGCGCATGACACAGCTACCCTGGGTAACGAGTTTAACGGTGATTATTTACCCCAGGGAAATGTGGGAACAACAGTTGTTCACTATATCTTTTTCGATGTTAACAATCCAACAGATACGTCCGGAATTACCGTGAGGTATGATGCAACCCTTACCGGGGTAGCTTCTATTGCAAATAATGCGATTAAGTTTTCTGCACCGTATCCAAATCCTGCGAATACATTTGTAACCCTCAACTATGGCTTTACTAGCAGTGTTCAGGCAGCCAACTTAAAAATATTTAACTTGCTAGGAGATTGCATTCAAACAATTGCATTGGATGCTTCAAAAAACAAAGTTGGTATTAATGTGCAAGCTATGCCTTCAGGGATTTACGTTTGCGAAGTGGAAGCAAGCGGTTGCCAACCGGTATATCAGAAAATGATAGTGTCGCACTAAAAAATACTTCAAACATGCCTAAAGTCCTGTTAATTAACGGGACTTTTTTATTTCTGTTTATTAATATATTTCTGTTTATTAATATTTTATACATTTGAACTCTTGTTATTATAATAAAGCCATGAAAAAATTATTTATCCCTGCACTTATTACTCTGCTTTCAATATCTACCTCAACGTTTGCACAAACTCTTTTAAATTCTAAAGTTCCATCCACCCAAATAAAAACACTGGACGGAGCTAACTTCAATACTTCTTCTTTCTCCAATAACGGAAAACCTATTATCATTGATTTTTGGGCCACCTGGTGCAAACCCTGCATTGCTGAGCTGGATGCTATTAATGATGAATATGCGGATTGGCAAAAAGAAACAGGCGTTAAACTTATTGCTATTGCGACTGATGATGCCCGTACCATGGCAAAGGTCCAGTCTTTTATTAAGGAAAGAGGCTGGGAGTACGAGGTATATATTGACCCTAACCAGGATTTTCAACATGCTATGGAGGTTATTAACTGCCCCTGCACCTTTATTATAGATGGGAGCGGCAAAATTGTATATGTTCATAATTCTTATTTGCAAGGGGATGAAAAAAAACTTCATGAAGCCCTGTTAAAAGTAGCTCATAAAAAATAATTGAGATTCCCCAAGAATTCAAATTCTACCCGGTTTGAAAAATATACTCATCACTATAACCCTTCTTACTTTTTCTGCATTTTATGCAGGAGCACAAATATTAAATGGGGAAGGCCAGATACACGGGAGCATTGAAATAGATGCCCAGTTTTATAAACCCGATTCACTTATCGGGGCACCTGCAGTTCCGGAAAAAATGCTGATGAACACCTATGACCAGTTAGATTATACGAATGGTAGAATATCATCCGGAATACGATACGAAGCTTACCAGGATGCCCTGGAAGGATACAGCTCCCAATACGACGGGAGTGGCTTTCCATACAAGTACATAGACTATAAGCAGGATAATATGGAGGTTACCGTTGGTAACTATTATGAACAATTTGGAAGTGGAATGATTCTGCGAACCTATTGGCAACCTCAGCTTGGGGTAGATAATTCGCTAAATGGAGTCAGGGTGAAATTTAATCCTACGAAAGGTATTTATTTAAAAGGGATTATTGGAAACCAACGTTACTTCTGGGGCCAGGGCGCAGGATTGGTAAGAGGATTTGATGGAGAAATAAATATAAATGAATTGGATTCCGCTTTGGGAAATATGAAAACAAAAATTATTCTGGGTGGGAGCTTTGTAAGCAAGTACCAGGCTGCAAGCGACCCTACCTATAATTTCCCGGAAAATGTGGGAGCTGGAGCCGGAAGAATAACTATTACCAATGGGGGATTTTCGTTCTATACGGAAGATGCCTATAAAATTAATGACCCGGACGCTATAAATGGAAATATATTTAAACCGGGAGATGCTATCCTTGCAAGAGCAGGGTATTCCCAAAAAGGGTTTTCCTTATTACTTACCGGGGAACATATTGATAATATGAGTTTCAAGTCAGACCGCACTGCTACGGCTAATAACCTGGATATAAATTATCTGCCGGCACTACCCCGTGATGAAACATACCAATTAGCGGCATTTTATCCTTACGCCACTCAGCCAAATGGAGAGGAGGGCATGGATGCAGAGTTAAAATATAAAATCCCGAAAAAAAGCCTGCTGGGTGGAAAATATGGCACCGATGTGGATGTGGAATATTCTGCCATCACATCGCTTGATACCATAAATCTGAATGACCAAACTACAACCGACCAAGGCTACAGTTCTAAGTTTTTCAAGGTGGGACAAACAGGATACTTTGATAACCTTACCTTTGAAGTACAACATAAATTTTCACCTGATTTTAAGCTAATAGCCCAGTACGACCACGAATTCTATAATAAGGATGTAATTCAGGGTGAAACAGGATTTACAAATATTATTTCTGACGTAGGAGTCCTGGACGGATACTATTCGTTCTCATCATCACATACCCTGCATATGGAGTTACAGGGTTTATCAACTAAGCAAGACCAGGGCAATTGGGTGTTTGCATTGGCAGAATATAATTTTGGCTCTGACTGGTTCCTCGGTGCACTGGACGAATACAATTACGGGGACCCTGACCCAACTCTACGAATACACTATTTCACAGTCACCGGGGGATATATGCATAATGCCCTTCATATCACCTTAGGATATGGAAAACAAAGGGCAGGCATCCTTTGCATCGGGGGTGTTTGCAGAAACATTCCTGCATCCGATGGGTTTACCTTATCTATAACAAACAGTTTCTGATGCTGCATTAATTCATAACTTAGCATTTTAGAATTATGAAAATGGCACCAAGAAAAATATACTGGACAATATTCCTATGCATTGTCGTATTATCGGCTTGCGACAAGATTTCCCAACCCTTGCAGAGCAAGATTATCAATTCTACTCTTCCGAATACCCCCCCTAATTTCAGGGACAGCAGCGCGACCAGTGGGCCATCCAGCTATAAAAACTATAAGGTTTTAGTGGAAGACTGCATGGGGCATCTCTGCTCCAATTGTCCTCCTGCCGTTTTCGTAGGCGATTCTCTAATAGCACCAACAGCTACTTACCCGGGACAGGTAATAGTGATGGAAGAAAATATGGGGGACTTCGCAAAAGCAGGAACTGTGGCAGGATATCCCCCTTATGCCTTTGCAGTAGATTATACCTGCCTCGCAGGTAATACCTGGCACAATCAATTTCAAAGCATTGAAGCCTTAGGTTATCCGGCAGGTTTGATTGACCGAAGGTTTGGCCCAGCCAATATCTATTATCTTAATTGGGATAATACCATTAATGATACTCTTATTCCTAACAATTCCACTCCATCTATTGAAATTAATATACACGATAGTTGTTGGACTCTACAAAAGATTATTGGAGTTAAGATACAGGTAACTGATGTACGCCCTCTTTCAGGTAATTATAGTTTGGAAGTAGTGATTATAGAAGATAGCATCGTTGACTGGCAAAAAGATGGCTTGAAAGCCTCCGGTTACGATTCTCTATTTCTACATCGCAATGTATTAAGAGGAGCGTTTGGAAATAATATGGGAGGACTTCCTTTTGGAAGTGCTATTCCACCATCGGTTACCTCTACCAGTGATAGTTCATGGATATCGTATCAAACCTACGACTTTACGAAAGGAGAAAATGGAAGGGCCGCCGGATGGAATATGGAACGTTGCCGTATCGTGGCTTTTGTCTTTAATGAGGCAACTTATCAGGTTGTTCAGGCCGAGATGATAGGGGTGGAATAAAGTCTTAAAAAAACCATAATATAGCATCTATTATTTGCATTCATATCTTTTTCTATATTTGCCACCCTCAATAAATGCAAGTTTAAAAATCGAGTATCGTCAAAATACAAACAAACAGTAACAATCATTCTCAAAAAACCTGTCATGGAACAAGAAAAAAAAGTAAGCAATATTCCCGCATTTGCAGGAATAGTAATTGTTGCAGCAATTATCCTCGGAGAAATAATTTATAAGTTTATCCTTGGAAATGGAAGCAATTTTGAAGGAGGTTCTCCCGACAACAAACCATTGCCCGGAAACTTTCTTGCCATCATGTATAAAGGAGGAGTTATCGTTCCTTTCCTCATCGGTATTTTGCTCATCATTATCACTTTTGCCATTGAGCGTTTTATTACCATACAAACCGCGAAAGGCAAAGGCAGTATTGAAGTTTTTGTAAAAAGAGTTCGCGGAATGCTTTCAAATGGCAATATTAAAGAAGCTATCGAAGAATGCGACAAACAAAGAGGTTCTGTAGCTAATGTAATCCGCAGCGGGCTTGTTAAATACGAACAAATGGAAGGCGACACCCACATGAGCAAAGAAGAAAAAATTGCTGCCATAGAAAAGTCTCTGGAAGAAGCTACTACACTTGAACTTCCTATGCTTTCAAAAAACTTGGTAATCATGTCTACCTGCGCTTCTATCTCCACACTGGTAGGACTGCTCGGTACTGTGTTTGGTATGATTAAAGCATTTGCCGCACTTGCTCAAGCCGGTGCACCCGATGCTATTGGACTTGCAAATGGTATTTCAGAGGCGCTTATCAATACAGCCCTTGGTATTGGTGCAGCAGCGCTTGGTATCATTTTCTACAATCTCTTCACCAACCTGATAGACTCACTTACCTACGGCATGGATGAAGCCGGATTTAGCATTGTTCAGACTTATTCTTCCACCCACAAATAAGCTAATAGCCACTAGTTAACAGCTAATAGCGAAGAAGATGCCAAAGATAAAACTTCCGAGGAACAGCCCCTCCATTGACATGACTCCCATGGTGGACTTGGCTTTTCTATTGGTTACTTTCTTTATGTTGACCACCAAATTCCGCCCGGAAGAACCGGTGAAAGTGGTTATTCCATTTTCCGTATCGTCTCTCAAAATACCCGAGAATGTTACAACCATATCTATTGACAGTGCAGGCAGGGTATTTTTTGATATGGATGGAAAAGATGTAAGGCCGAGAGTGCTCCAGTCAGTGATGGAAAAATATAAACAAACTGTTTCGGCTGAAGATTTGAGCCGGTTCGCCGTTATGGGAACGTTTGGTGTTCCTATTAACCAGGTTAAGCAATATATTGAAACAGATGACGAGCACCGCAAAGCTATGAGCAACGCATCAGCAGGCATACCCATGGATACGCTCCATAACAATAATCAATTGGCAGACTGGGTAAGTGCTGCCCTTAGCTATTCTATGGATGACTATACTACCAAAGTAGTCAAGAACCCGACAATGAAACCCCCTCATTTTGCAATTAAAGCAGATGGGCGGGCAAAATATAAAATTGTAAAACAGGTGATTGATATTTGCCAAAAGTTTAATATCCAGCATTTTGAGCTCATCACAAGTTTAAAATCAATGCCTAAACCCTAATTGAAAGCATAAGATGGCAGAAGTAAACGCGGGCGACGGCGGTGGTGGCGGAAGACACAAGAAGAAGAGAGCTAAAAAGCTATCTACCAGGATAGATATGACCCCTATGGTAGACCTTGGCTTCCTTTTGCTTACCTTTTTTATGCTTACTACTACTTTCAGCCAGCCTAAAGTGATTGAACTTACTCCGCCTGTTAAAACACATGACTCTACCAAAATTCAGGATACTCTTGCATTAACGCTGATATTAGGTAAAAGTGATACTGTTTATTATTACAATGGGAAACTTAATCTTACACTAGATAGTAATAATGTTACAACAACCACTTTTTCTGATGACGGGTTACGTAAACTAGTATTATCCCGTAACCAATATGTATTAAACAGTATAAAAGAGTTGCAAAAACAACACGATGCTAATAAAATACCCGATTCAGCCTATAGCAGGTTATTGGATAAAGCGGAGGGAAATAAATATGCCAGATTTGTAATTATAAAGACAGATACCAATACAAAGTATATAAACGTGATAATGACACTGGATGAAATGACTATATGCGACGTGGGCAAATATTCTCTTATAAATGAATCAGATGATGACTTGAAGATGATAGAGGACTATAAACAGAAACATAAAAAGTAGTGCATCATGGCTGAACATAAGACAATGGGCGGTTGGATGGATGTTACGAGCGAAATTCGTAATGAAATTGTTTTTGAAGGCAGGAACAAAGAATATGGTGCTTATCTTGTACGAAAAAAATACTCCAGAATTGTTCTTCTAGCGTTGGGTATCTCCAGCGGGGTTCTTCTTCTTGGTATAAGTGTGCCTTTAATTTTAAAAGTATTAAATCTTAAGAAAAAAGAAGAGGTAGTAACTATAAAAGCAACTTTAACAACTCCACCACCTGTTAATCCTAATCCACCACCACCACCACCTCCTCCTCCACCTCCACCAAAGCCTTTGGTAAACCAATTAAAAGTTACCCCACCGGTTATTGCTAAGGTAAACGTAGATACAAACATTGCGACCGTTAAGCAAATACAGGTAACCAATGCAGGTGTCACCAATCAAAAGGGCAAGGATACTATGATTATTGCCCCTATTGCACCTCCCAGCACGGTAGGAGACGATGCTGATAAAATATTTACTATTGTACAAGTGCAGGCAAAATTCCCGGGTGGAGATATCAATAAGTGGTTATCTGAACACATTGATTATCCTGAACAAGCTAAGGATGCAAACATCCAGGGAACGGTTTTCGTATCGTTTGTAGTAGAAAAAGATGGAAGTGTTTCACAAGTCAAAGTTTTAAGAGGGGTCAACAGCTACCTGGATAATGAAGCACTTCGTGTTATCACTAAAATGCCTAAATGGTCTCCCGGGCAGCAAAATGGGCATTCTGTGCGCCAGCTGTTCAATGTTCCTATCCACTTTGTATTACGATAGTTTAATTCCGTAATGCGATTTTTATGAAAAGTTTTTATTTATTAACCGGCTCCGTATTTTCATTCGTTTATGTTTTTGCCGGAATAGCGCTTATCTCAGACAAGCTAAATTTCGGCCTTGACCCAAACATGCGTCTTGCTATGGGAAGCGCTATATTTGCTTATGGCATTTTCAGGGTTTATATGTTCTATCGAAAAATTAGGGCTGGAAGAGAAGATGAAAACAATTAAATCCATACTATTTCTCCTCTTTGGTCTTGGCACTTTATTTTTTACTAGTTGTGGCCAGCCTGGAAAAGTTCATACAGACACACCTACTTCCGGTATTTTAACCATGGCTTCCGACGACTCCTATAAGCCTACCGTTGATGCCGAGATAGAAGTATTCCAGGCACTTTATGTAAATGCCAGCATCCATGTAAAATATGAGCCGGAAGATTCCCTTTTTAGCGATTTATTGCATGATTCTGCAAGAGTGATTGTTGCAGGAAGGAAACTAAATACACAGGAAGGAAACTTTTTCAAAAGCAGGCAGCTCTTTCCCGAACAGGATAAAATTGCAACAGACGCACTTGCATTAATAGTGAACAATGACAATCCGGACACTCTGCTTTCAATAGATAAGATTAAAGCCATATTTAATGGAGACAGCCTTTGGGATTCCCCCGGGAAGGACAAAATAGCGGTAGTATTTGACCATGAAAACTCGGGTAATTCCCGCTACATCCGGGAAAACCTGATGAAGGGTGCTACATTTCCCTCTTATTGTTTTGCGTTGCATGGTAATCCACAAGTAATTGATTATGTTTCAAAGAATAAACAAGCGTTGGGAATAATCGGTGTAAACTGGGTGAGCAATGATTATGATTCTGCTACACAAGGATTTCTAAACAAGGTAAAGATTGTTTGGGTTTCTGCAACTCCTGGTGGCAGGCACTTTCAGCCTTACCAGTATTATATAAAGACGGGCGATTATCCGCTATGCAGGGATGTATATATGATTAAAACAGAACCTTATATGGGACTCGGGAGCGGATTTGTTTCATTCGTTACCTGTGATAAGGGCCAGCGCATTATCTTCCGCGATGGTATTTTACCTGCTACGGTTCCAACCCATATAATAACTTTTTAATACCTCCGTTTTAACATTTTATCATCACAATAGAAACGGCTAAAAACGGCACACCATACACAGCTTTCCGTTAAGTATTCTTTTTACCTTTGCACACCTTCAAATTATTAAAAATGAAAAGTCCCGGTTTTCGTACACTCTTTTTGGCTGCAAGTGCCATTTTTATCTCTGTAATAGCACATTCTCAAACTTTGCAAGATGCTATAAAGCTTACCAATAATGAGGAATTTGAAAAGGCAGATAAAGCTTTCAATACTTTACAAATAGCCCAACCCACTGTAGGAAATATTTATTTCTACCGCGGAGAGAATTCTTACAATTGGGGGAAGACAGATTCAGCACAAAATACATATCAAAAGGGTATTAATGTAAATGCATTGGAGCCCCTTAATTATATAGGGCTTGGCAAAGTGCAAATGGCGAATGGAGACAGCAAGTCAGCCATGGATAATTTTTATAAAGCAAAAACCATATCAAAAGGAAAAGACCCGGTAGTATTGGATAAAATTGCGGAGGCTTATATTATACTTGCAGGAAAGGACCAAACTTCCGATTTATTGAAACAGGCTGTAGACTTACTAGGCCAAGCTATAAAATTAGATCCTACGAATGCCAACTACCACCTGGACTTGGGCGATGCATATCTTGCTCAAAATCCAAGCGATGGTTCTAAATCTATTGAGGAATACAATACAGCCCAGTCACTCGACCCTAAAAGTGTGAATGCCATGCTCCACATGGGCAGATTATGGAAAAATGCTATGGATTATAAAGCATCTTATGATTATTTTACCAAAGCTATTAAGCTCGATTCTACTTATGCTCCCGCCCACCGCGAATTAGCTGAGCTATTATATTCGGAGGGAAGATATGATGAAGCTATTGCTGAATACACCAAATACCTTCAATTAAATAATTCACTTTCAGCCAGGTCACGTTATGGGATATTCCTCTTCCTCGCTAAAAAGTATGATGATGCCATCACCCAATTGCAAAATGTACTTAGTAAAGATTCCAGTAATATTATACTCTACAGGTTGCTTGGTTATTCCGAATATGAAAAGAAAGATTACAAAAATGGTTTGGTTAACATGAACAAGTTCTTTGCTAAATCGAAAGGAAGTAAGGTTAAACTTCTTGGAAGCGACTATACTTACCTTGGTAAGCTCCTTTCAAAAAACGGGCAAGATTCACTTGCAATAGTTAATCTTAACCAGGCTGTTTCCGTTATAAATAATGAAAGTTCCCAGGATGTAATTGACATTTACCAGCTCATTGGGCAACTTTATTATAAGGATGAAAACTATGCAATGGCTGCCGTTTACTACAAGAAAAGGGTAGTTGCAAGAAAAGAAGCAGCAGACGCAAACGATTACTATTTCCTTGGACTTGCATTATATAACAGCAAGCAATACCAGGCAGCCGATTCTTCCTTTGGCAAGATTACAACAAGCAATCCTAACTTACCGATAGGCTACCAATGGAGGGCAAGAGCTAATAGCCAGTTAGACTCCACACAAGCTCTTTCAAAGCCTTACTACGAACAATACATTCAAAAAGTGGGTAATGATACTATTAAAAACAAGGATGGGCTAATTGAGGCATATTCTCAATTGGGATACTATTATGTTTTACAAAAAGACAAAGTAAATGCCTCTGCCAGCTATAGAAAGATACTAAACTTAGACCCTGATAATGTAAATGCTAAAGCTTATTTTGAAAGCCTGAAACCGAAGCCCGTACCTAAAAAGAAATAATTTCGGCTTTTACTTTGACCTTACCCTTCTCATTTTTATTATTCCCAATTTGCTTAGCAAAAGCAATACAGGAAATGTAGGATCGAACTCAAACCAGCGCTTGGCAAAGTTCGGACGGTTAGGGCTTTTATGATGATTGTTTTGGAATAATTCCCCCAGGAGGAAAATATCCATTGGGAGTGTATTTTTAGAGTGGTCCTTATTATCAAAATTAGCGTACCCGTATTTATGTCCGCACCAATTAACTATAGCCCCTTGTACCGGGCCAATAAACCATTGCACAGGCAGTAAAAGATACAAGAAAGGATTCGTTGCATAGGCTATGTAAAAAGCAGTGTAAGCCAAGCCAAAAAATATACGCACAACCCAAGTGTCGGCAATTTTATCTATTAACGGCCATTCGGGGTAGTTGCCACGAAAAGCTTCTTCAGGTTCTATTTTATGGGCTACATATCCGCCATATATTTTTTTGGTTTCATGCATCATGTGCCATACATCTTTGAAGAAGTGTGGTGAATGTGGATCTTTATTGGTATCACTATAGGTGTGGTGCATACGATGCATAATGGCATAAGCTCGTGGATTCAGAAACGAAGAACCCTGCAAAATGAATGTTATGAAATAAAAGAACCTTTCCCAACCTTTGCTCATGGTAAACATTTTATGCGATGCATACCTGTGCTGGAAAAAAGTTTGGCAGAAAAGGGATAAGAACCAGTGAGAAAGAAAAAATATGATGATTACCATGAGTATTATGAAATATTGCCTGTTTTAAAAAGGGTACGAAGATAGTTCATTTAAGGTTCATATAGCTTACTTAATATTCCTTATCTAGGAGAGACGTAGGTATTTGCTACATGTTTTAAAATTGTCTTTTATTGGATAAACTTAAAGATGAACAAATTGTTAAACCTGTTATTCTACATTATTTTTTCTATATATTTGATGCATATTATAATAGATATTTTATTAAAACTAATACTAACCATTAATATACAAAGACATGGACTCGCAAACAGGTGTATTTGCAGTTTTAGGTGCATTTTTTGCAATTTGGATGATTCTGGGATTGGGGCTAACTGCTCTTATGATAGTTGCCTACTGGTTTATTTATGCCAAAGCAAAACAACCAGGATGGGCAGTTCTTATCCCTATTTATAATGAAATAGTGCTTCTTAAAATTGTAGGAAGGCCTTTATCCTGGCTAATATGGATTTTTCAGATTATTATTTTTGAGATTTTGTTCTTTATTGCTCCCGGGCTTGTTACAGGAATATTAGTATTCTTATCTTTCGTTACCAGCCTGGTTTTTTGCATTATTATAATAAATGGGCTTTCTAAAAGTTTTGGGAAAGATGCGGGGTTTACAGTCGGGCTGATTTTCCTTCCTTTTATTTTTTATCCAATACTTGGTTTTGGCAAAGCAACTTATATTGGTCCCGGAGGAGTTGCTCCGTCAGTTGAAATCATCCCACAATTACCTGATACACCTCCCCAGGTATAAGTTAACTTTTATCGCTCATTCCAGCTTACTTCCCACCGGTTCACTTTTTCCAGTTCTTCATAATGGGTCATATCAGCATGAATGGGTACAACGGACACATAATTATTCTCCAGTGCCCAAAGGTCAGTATCGGTTTTCCGTTTTTCAAAATTTTCGAATTTGCCGGTAAGCCACAAAAATTCTTCCCCATTTTCGCTTTCCCGCTCTTCATAATACTCTTTCCAATTTCCCTTACCCTGCCTGCAGAAGCGCAGGCCTCTAATTTCATCAAAGGCTATATCCGGCACATTCACATTCAGGCATAAATTATTATCGGGTTTATTATGCAAGAATGTCTCTATTAAAATTTTTGCCACTTTTTTAGAGGCCTCTAAACTCACCATATCCCGGTTATTACACAAGGAAATCCCTATTGAGGGGATTCCTTCCAGTGCCCCTTCCAATGCAGCAGACATAGTGCCGGAATAAATTACATTGAGTGACATATTGGCGCCGTGATTAATTCCCGAGAGGCATATATCAGGCTTTTCCTGCAACAAATGATACTTACCCAATTTCACGCAATCAGCAGGGGTACCGGTACAGCTGAATGCAGTTTTCGCACCAGGAAAATCAACAGGTGTTATCCTGATACCGGAATGAACAGTGATAGCATGCCCCATCCCAGACTGGGGCTTATCAGGTGCTATGACGCATACTTCCCCAAAGTCTCCGGCAACTTCTACAAGAGCCTTAATACCGCGGGAAGTCACACCATCGTCATTAGTCACTAAAATCAAAGGTTTTTTACGGTTCATTCGTCTAATTAAAGGAGCTCAAAGCTATATGAAATATTAACACTTATTAACGTAACTATTTTATGCCTTTGTCGTTCTAACATATATAGATTTTAAAATTATGAGACAGTTAAAAATATCACAAAAAGTAACCAATCGCGAAACCCCCGGATTAGATAAATACTTACACGACATTAGCCGCGTAGATATGATAACCCCGGATGAGGAAGTTGAACTTGCTAAAAAGATTCAAGCCGGTGATGACAGCGCCCTAGAAAAACTTACTAAGGCAAACCTGCGTTTCGTGGTTTCAGTAGCCAAACAATATCAAAATAGGGGACTTAGTTTACAAGACCTGATTAATGAAGGTAACTTAGGCTTATTAAAAGCGGCTAAGCGATTTGACCATTCCAAAGGATTCAAATTTATATCTTATGCCGTGTGGTGGATACGCCAAACCATTCACCAGGCATTAGCTGAGAACTCAAGGCTGGTACGTTTACCAGTAAACAAAATAAATGCCATCCATAAAATTTCACAAGCTACTTCCCGCCTTGAACAGGAATATGGAAGGGAACCTACTGCGGAAGAAATATCAGTAATAACAAAAATTACTGAGGATGATATACGGCTTTCTATGCAAAACTATGCACGAACCATTTCAATGGATGCCCCTTTAGGTGGAGAAGATGATGATGGCAATATGTATGACGTGACTAAGGATGAGGATGCTATGAGTCCGGAAAGTGAATTGTTAAAGGAATCACTGAAAGTAGAAATCACACGCACTTTATCTACCATTCCAAGCAGAGAAGCTGACGTATTGAAATATTATTTTGGGTTAAGCAACATCCAACCCCCTCTATTAATAGAGGAAATAGCCCGCAGGCTTGAAATATCACCCGAACGGGTAAGACAGATAAAAGACAAGGCTATCAGAAGGTTACGCCATAACTCGAGAAGTAAAATACTGAAAACCTACCTGGGCTGATACCTCTGAATGCCAGACATAGCGTATTGTTTGTTAATTTTGTAAGCTAACACAGATTTGCTTTGGTTGGTTTACAAGATATAATACTTGCCATAATTGCGTACCTTATTGGTTCCATTCCCACCTCCATTTGGATAGGTAAACGCTTTTATAAGGTAGATGTCCGTGAGCATGGAAGCGGCAACTCAGGGGCAACTAATTCCTTGAGGGTTTTAGGCAAAAAAGCAGGTGTTATTGTTTTATTTATTGATATTTTGAAAGGCTGGTTGGCGGTGGCCATACTGGTATTCTTTAGTTCCTACCCTTCCGGCAGTGCCCAACGTATCCATTTAGAAGTGGCTTTGGCATCTGCTGCTATTTTAGGCCATATTTTCCCTATCTATGTAGGTTTTAAGGGTGGTAAAGGTGTTGCCACCGGGTTGGGAATAATATTGGCCTTTTCGCCTGCTGTGGCCCTGTCTTGCACACTGGTTTTTGTCATCGTTTTCCTTATATTTCACTATGTATCAGTTGCCTCTATGACTGCTGCCCTTAGCTTTCCAATATGGATGGCTGTGATGTCGAATTGGCAATATAAATGGGTTGTTGCATTTTCTATTTTTCTCCCGCTGCTCATCGTATTTATGCACCGGAAAAATATAATGCGGTTACTAAAACACCAGGAGTCAAAAATCCAATTATTTAAAAAATCGTAGATACAGAGCTGCTTTGTGGCAGTCGGTGGAAAAATCAAGGCATCGTAACAATGACATACTAACAGGGTGTACACTATTTGATGAGAAACAAATACCGCTTGCATGTTAAGTTGCCTGTAAAACTTTGGAGATTTTTTCTCCGGGTGATTTTTGTTTTTGTACTATTCTCCCAGCCATTTTTACTACGGTCGCAAAGTGATGCAGCACATGAAACAGAAAATCGCTTAAAGAAAGCTGCCACCAAGTATTTTGAAGACGGGGACTACTTGGAGGCTTATCCCCTCTATTCGCAACTATTAAGTCTTTACCCAAAGGAGCCTAATTATAATTATCGTTTCGGGGCCTGCATTTTATTTACAAAAGCGGATAAAACTAAGGCAATGGATTACCTGAGGTTTTCAGTAAGATACGAAACCGTGGATGCTCTTGCTTATTATTATTTGGCAAGGGGGTTTCATTTAAATTACAAGTTTAACGCAGCTATCCAGGCATACAAAAAATTTGAACAACTAGCATCCTCGTCCGAATTGAAAAAATATCCGGTAACACGACTCATTGAAATGTGTGAGAGTGGAAAAAATTTACTGGCCAGTACACGCGATTTGGACGTACTAAGAAAAAAAGAATTGGGGGTTATGGTTTATTTCCGGACGTATGATATGCATGAAAATGGAGGGGCTTTAATCGCGGAGCCTATTGATTTTAAGTCAAAGTTGGATAAGGAAAAAATCCCTTTCAACCTGATGTATTTAACACCTGATAAATCAAAGGCATTTTTTTCCAGTTATGGGAATAATGAGGCCAACGGAAAAGACATTTACATGGTTGAACGCAAACCGGACGGAACATGGGGAAGCCCGGAAAATTTAGGAAATGCCGTTAATACTCCTTTTGATGAAGACTATCCTGTTTATGATGCTCCTCGGAACACTCTTTATTTCTGTTCCAAGGGACATAACAGTATGGGCGGATACGATATTTTCCGCTCTATTTATTACGACTCGGCAAAAACATGGTCAGAACCTGAGAACCTTGATTTTCCCATCAACACCCCTGATGATGACATATTACTTGTTCCGGATAGCCTGGGACAAACAGCATTTTTTGCATCCGGTCGTGCGAGCCCACAGGGTAGAATAGCTGTTTATAAAATTGCGTTGCATCTTCATCCACTGGAATCAATTATTGTTGGAGGGAAAACATATTCAGATAAGGGCATAACACCTACGAGCTGTAAAATAACTGTTAAGGATGCTGTAACAGATTCCACTATTGGTGTTTATACCTCTTCTGAAGATGGTTCCTATTCTTTTGACTTGCCTAAAGGCAGAAATTATAATTTCACCATAGAATCTACTACTCACAAAACACAGTCCCAATCTGTTACTCTGCCTGCAGAGCAAAGCGGAGGTATGGTAAAACAGGACATTACATTTGACCCTTCAGGTAATCTTCAAATTCAAAATTACACTGCTGAAACTTCCAATGATTCGGACAACCAGGTTGCTGTTACGCATCTGCAGGAACAGGCGCAAATGAATATTAATGTAGATACTAATTCCATAAAAAACCTTCTTGCTCAAAACAAATCTGTTCCGACAAATAACAACGCTACAAATAGTTCAACTGATAGCCAAAAACGTTTATCTGTATCAGAAACTAAATTGAATGCTCCTGACACCCCTGCCACTAACAACAACACACAAACAGAAACAAATACCGGCTCATCTGATATTACGCAATTGAAAACCGATGCACAAGGATTGGATGATAATGCCACTAAGGCTATTGATTATGCACGTAATAAAATGGAAGAGGCTCAGCAGTTGCAGGCACAAGCAGAAAATATTTTAAATAATCAACATAATAATGCTGCGAAAAGTCGCATTCCTGATAGTATAGCTTATGCAAAAAGCTTGATAAATCAATCTAAAGAATTGGAAGAAAAAGGATTAGAAGCCTACCAACTTGCTGCAGAGTATAAAGATGAAGCAGCATCGAAAAATCTGGAAATTCAAAAAAATGAAAAAACAAATTCTTCAGGCAATGAAATTTCAACCGACCGGGTAAGCCCGGGGGATTTGATAAGAAGACAGGCACAACAAGTGAAGGAAGATTCCTTCCAGGTAGTGCAAAATAATGAAGAGCTGGCACAGGAAACAAACAGACTCGAACAACAAACACAGGATTTTGTTACCCAGGCAGGGCAGACCACCGATGCCCAACAGAAAGTTGCCTTACTGCAACAAGCTGATGACTTAACAAAAAGCAAGCAGGAAAAGAAACAAGAAATAGAAAAAAATAATGCAGAGCTTATTCAACTGCATGCCGAGTATACCTGGTTAAGTACAAAAGCAAAAAAAGAAGACAGCGCTTTTATCGCACAGCGTAATAAGGGTGATAATACCAATAAAGTAGATGTTGCTATACAATCGAAATTGCAGCAGGATATTGATACTTATGCATTGGCTATTGCCGATACAAGTAAAAATACAACCAGTGATCCTTCCGGAAATGAAATAGTGGCAGGCGCTGATACTTTACATCATTATCAAAAAAATTTCCATTTCACTTCTCAACCGGATAATACATCGGTGACTAACACTGAGGCTCCAAATACGAGTCAACAAATTGCAACTACAAATAATTCCGCAACTGAAGCAAGCAAGAATGCATCCAATGATCCCTTCCCTCGCAATACAACCAATGAAGCTTCGAGCACGGATCAAGTTCAAAATCCGAATGGAGATAATAGTGGAACTGAAACCAACAATCAAAAACTGGTAGCTAATAATAATTCAACGGCCATTTCAGATAATGGAAATAGCCGCCCCGATTCCTCCAATTCATCTTTTAGTAATGTTCCTGATGCTAGAAATAATAACACTGTTGTTTCTACAAACTCAGGCGAGTCACAAATAAATTCAGGTAAAAATCAAACAGCAAATAGTAACCAGCAAGACAATACTTCGGCGGGCAACATACAAAAAGAAGTAGGTAATAATTTATCCGGTACTACAAATACCAATAGAAGTGAAGCATTTACTACTCCTGCAAGTTTACAATCCTCGCGAGAAGAACATAAATCAACTATATACCCTAATACCCTGTTAGATTCTCTTGCTAATGTAGCTGTCGCTTCCAAGTCTTCCGGCGTTTCAACCGGTAATAGCGGACACCCGGGGAACAATACTGTTTCAAACGTCGAATACACGGATACCGTTGCAGTCAACCTCAATCAAAAGGCACAAAATTATTTTACAGCAGGAAGTTCTCTGACCAATGCAGCGAAAGAAATGCGGAGCAAGGCGGGAAGTGAAAGTGATAGAAATAAATCGGAGCAGTTGTATCGTCAAGCGGATTCATTAGACGAATTATCTTCCCAACTGAACTTAAGAGGAGATGAAAATACTACGGAAGCTGTCAATGAACAATACCAGGCTAATTCGAGCCGGATTAAAAATATAAAGAAAAATAAAAGCCGGGACAAGAAGATTGTTTTGGCAAAAAAGATGATGCAAGATGCTGATAACAATTATCAACAATATTTGTCGGAAAAAGATAAGGCTGATAATGAACAGAACTTATCCACTAAACAAGTTTATATTGAATCGGCAAAAGAAAATATTGCTAAGGCTGTTTCTATACAGCAACAGGCAGAGCATTTGTATTTCCAGGCAGATTCAGAAAAAAATGGAAGAAGTAAAAATATTTCGTACGTTGATAATAATTCCTCCAACAATTTCAATAGTGCATCCGACAATTCAACTGTTTCTGTTCCGTTATCAACTGATATTTCATCATCAACTGAAAAGAAAACAGCCGAAGTACCTGTAAATACTACTACCGGGAATACTACCAATAACGCTGACAACAAAATAGTCGCTGTAAATGCCACCCCCGGAAGCCCGGCTATAGCTGACCCTTCCCCGGAACCAAGTATATTTAAAGAAATACATAAATCATTCTACTCTGAATCAAACCCTATACCTATTGACCCTGTTCTGCCGAAAGGCCTGATTCTTGCTGTACAAATAGGTGCGTTCAGAAATCCAATTGCACAAAATGCTTTCAAAGGCTTTGAACCTATTATGGGATTAACTTCAAAGCAGGGATACATCCGTTATGCGGCAGGATTATTCAAAACACTTGACCCTGCCAAGGATGCCCTTAGAAAGATACATGCCTTGGGTTATTCAGATGCATTCATCATTGCGTTTTATGATGGCAAGCGCATTACTATACAGGAAGCATACGCAAAACTGGGAATCTCTGCTCCTATTGTTGCAACACAAACTCCACAATCTGTTCAAAATACTTTGCCTGGCCAACCTGTGAATCCAACAGCGGTTGCAGTAAATAATACACAGGGAAGAGAAATAAACACCACACCGGATAATACAAACACCCTAGAAAATAACGAACCTGTTACTGTTGCAAAACACACTATTACTCCTTCTGAAAAAACAATAATTGGTGAAGAAGGGCGAAGAATAAAAGACACTGTAGCTCCTGTAGCTAAATCGTTGAAAAAAGTAAAAGGCCTGGTGTATACGGTACAGGTTGGAGCATTTTCAAAACATAAAAATTTCACCAAGTTGAGTAAGCTAAAACACCTTTATTCATTAACCGATGACAATGGCATTGTACGCTACAATTGCGGAATATATAAGGACATTGCTGATGCACGGGCAGCCAGGGATATTATTGTTGCCCAAACACCTATAAAAGATGCATTTGTTGCGGTTTATTATAACGGCAGCAGGATTGGCCTTGCCAAAGCAGCCGGACTAGTACATAAGAATATTGAAACACCTTCTTCAGCGCCCACTTCATTACCTCCTTCGAATCCTGTGCCACCACCTATCCAGGACACGGCTGTTGAGGAGGGGCCATTTGCATCAGCCAGCATGATGCACGTGATTTTTACCGTTCGTATAGCTTCCTTTTCAGGTACCCTGCAAGTAGATACCGTAAATAAAATATTACAGTATGCAAGCGAAGGAATAGAACCTCAAAAGGATAACCGAGGGTACACAACCTATTACGCCGGTAAGTTCACTAATTATGAAACCGCCCATGCACTGCAGCAAAAACTTTTAAATGAAGGATTCCAGCAGGCATTTATTGTGGCATACTACAAGGGAAGAAGAATTTCGGTGCAGGAAGCCCGGCTTATAAACGGTCAATAATCACTGCTTTGATTTTTATAAAACCTATGTTTTCGTAACATATTATTTGTATGTTTGACGAAACAAAAATTAAACCCATGGCAGAAACTACTGTAAGAAAAGGCCACCCCAAAGCTTTATATGTTCTCTTTTTTACCGAGATGTGGGAACGCTTTGGATATTACTTGATGGTGGGAATATTCTTTCTTTATTTGATAGATCCCAGAAGGCATGGAGGAAAAGGATTTGATTCCACTACCGCATCAGATGTTGTAGGTTCCTATATAGCGCTGGTATACCTTACCCCTTTTATAGGCGGTCTTATTGCGGACCGTTTTTTAGGATATAGAAAAGCCATCATTTTAGGAGGCTCCCTTATGGCATGTGGTTACTTTGGATTGGCTATGCCGGGCGATTTATCCATGTACATTTCTTTACTTTTCATTATTGTGGGGAATGGCTTTTTTAAGCCGAATATTAGTACCCTTTTAGGAAATATTTATAGCGCAGAGGATTTGAAACCCAAGAAGGATGTGGCTTATAATATATTTTACATGGGCATAAACATAGGAGCTTTCATTTGCAACTTTGTGGCAGCCTATTTGCGCAATTACTATGGATGGGGTTACGCATTTGCAGCGGCCGGCGTGGGAATGCTTATCGGGTTAACCATTTTTATTTCCATGATGAAGCATGTGAAAGATGGGGACGTAGTTAAGCCTGTACAAAAAGAAGATATGCCCATGAGTAAAATTTTTGGATATGTTTTCTTACCTGCAATAATAACCGGCACCATCGGTTGGAATTTTAGTAAACTAATAGGTTTTCATATTTTCCACACCGTAAGTAATGATGCTTTCTTTTTTGCCTGCATTCCTATTATCTTTTTCTATGCCCGTCTTTATTTTACAGCTCACAAGGATGATAAAAAAGGACTTGGAGCCTTATTCTCATTTTTTATTGTCAGCATTGTGTTTTGGGTAATTTATAATCAAAACAGTACGGCCCTCACTATTTGGGCAGACCAATACACAAACCGCGACATGCCTGCGGCAGGAGTAAAATGGACCAAACCATTTGGTATGTTGCAAATAGTTTCATCTGATTCAATGACCGTAGATAAGATGGATAATCACTTTGTAGCCCAACTGGATAACCAGGGTAATACTATTGAAATGAAGGGTACGGACCCTTATTTGCAAAACCTTTCAAAAGACCAATGGCCCAAAC
>JABDAL010000007.1 GCA_013289165.1 Bacteroidota bacterium | reverse complement strand
TAAGATTAATCCGCATGAAGCCCCGGTTTATCTTACTGCTGAAGAAGAAGATGATAAGATTATAGCTCCTGCCAATACAGCTGTTTCAGAAAGCGGGCAGTTTGAGGACCAAAAAGTAAAGGTTCGTTTGAAAGGAGACTTCCCAATTATTGACAGAAAGCAGGTAAACCTGCTCGATGTTGCTCCTAACCAAATTGCATCCATAGCGGCATCACTCATCCCGTTCCTTGAACATGATGATGCTAACCGTGCACTCATGGGTTCAAACATGCAACGCCAGGCTGTTCCGCTTATGCGCCCCGAAGCTCCTATTGTGGGAACAGGGTTGGAAGAACAAGTTGCCCAATATTCCCGCGTACTGGTTTCGGCCGAAGGCCCGGGCACTGTTGAGCGTGTAGATGCTACTGAAATAGTAATCCGATACAACCGTACGGATGATGAGAAGCTGATGAGTTTTGAAGATGATGTAAAATCATATAAACTCACCAAGTTCCGTAAAACTAACCAGAGTACCTCGATCATCCTTCGCCCTATTGTAAAAAAAGGCGATAAGGTGACGAAAGACCAAATACTTTGTGAAGGTTATGCGACGAAAGACGGGGAACTGGCACTCGGAAGAAACCTTAAAGTGGCATTCATGCCATGGAAAGGGTATAACTTCGAGGATGCTATCGTTATCTCGGAACGCGTAGTGAGAGAAGACCTCTTTACTTCCATCCATATTGATGAATACGCTCTTGAAGTTCGCGATACCCGCAGGGGTCCTGAAGAACTTACACCTGATATTCCTAACGTAAGCGAGGAAGCTACCAAGAACCTTGACGACATGGGAATTATCCGCGTAGGTGTGGAAGTGAGAGAAGGTGATATTCTTATCGGAAAAATCACACCAAAAGGTGAAAGCGATCCTTCACCGGAAGAAAAACTATTGCGCGCCATATTTGGTGACAAAGCCGGCGACGTGAAAGACGCATCATTGCGTGTTCCTTCGGGTGTTGAGGGTATGCTGATTGACCGTAAGCTCTTCTCGAAATACTTAAAAGACAAGAAAACCAAAACCGAAGAAAAGGCTTTGGTAGAAAAGATTGATAAGGAACATGAGCAATCTGCTGCCCAGCTTCACACCAAGGTAGTAGATAAGTTGTTCGTTATCCTGAATGGTAAAGTATCTAACGGGGTTGTTACCAACCTGAAAGAGGAAGTAATTCCTAAAGGAACCAAGTACACCCAAAAGATACTCGAAAAGGTTAATTTCCTGGAAGTGAACCCCAGAAGGTGGACCCACGACAAGGACAAGAACCTGATGATTGAGCAAATTATCCATAACTATACCCTTGCATACAATGAGTTGCTCGGTATCAGCAAAAGGAAAAAATTTGCTATCACTGTGGGCGATGAACTACCAACCGGTGTAAACCAGGTTGCAAAAGTTTATTTGGCACAAAAGCGTAAGCTGAGAGTAGGTGATAAAATGGCAGGCCGTCATGGTAACAAAGGCGTGGTAGCACGTATTGTGAGAGAAGAAGACATGCCATTCCTTGAAGATGGAACACCGGTAGACGTAGTTCTCAACCCGTTGGGTGTGCCTTCGCGTATGAACCTCGGACAGATTTATGAAACTGTTTTAGGATGGGCCGGAGAAAAATTAGGTGTGAAATTTTCAACTCCTATTTTCGACGGGGCTACCCTTGCACAAATCAGCGAGTGGACAGAGAAAGCAGGTGTACCTGCCTACGGAACTACTTACTTATGTGATGGAGGAACAGGCGAACGCTTTGACCAGCCGGCTACTGTGGGCATAATTTATGTGATTAAGCTTGCACACATGGTTGACGATAAGATGCACGCACGTTCCATCGGTCCTTACTCACTTATTACACAACAACCGCTGGGTGGTAAAGCACAGTTCGGCGGACAACGTTTTGGTGAAATGGAAGTGTGGGCACTCGAAGCATTCGGTGCATCGCATATCCTGCAGGAAATGCTAACCATAAAAGCGGATGATGTGATAGGAAGAGCCAAGAGCTACGAAGCTATTGTGAAGGGTGAAAACCCGCCAACACCGGGAATTCCCGAATCCTTCAACGTATTGCTACATGAGTTGCACGGCTTAGGACTGGAAATAAAAATGGAGTAAAGAGAATTAGGAAGAATTAATAATTAGAAATTAATATACATATGGCTTCTTTTAAAGAACAAAAACAAAGAAGTAACTTTACCAAAGTGACCATCAGTCTCGCCTCTCCGGAGAAGATACTGAGCCGTTCACATGGTGAAGTACTAAAGCCCGAAACCATCAACTACCGGACTTACAAACCGGAACGTGACGGGCTTTTCTGCGAACGTATTTTCGGCCCTACTAAGGACTGGGAATGCCATTGCGGAAAATACAAGAGAATCCGTTATAAAGGTATTATTTGCGACCGTTGCGGTGTGGAGGTTACTGAAAAGAAAGTACGCCGCGAACGTATGGGACATATCTCCCTGGTTGTTCCTGTGGCACATATTTGGTACGTTCGTTCACTGCCCAGCAAAATAGGTTACCTGCTTGGTCTTTCTACCAAGAAACTGGAAATGGTGGTTTACTATGAAAAGTATATCGTTATTCAGCCGGGGCCAAAAGCTGCCGATAATATTAAGCCGCTTGATTTTTTAACGGAAGATGAGTACATAAAAATTCTGGAGTCTCTTCCGAAAGAAAACCAGCACCTGGATGATAACGACCCAAACAAGTTTATAGCTAAAATGGGTGGTGATGCCCTGAACGACCTCTTAAAGAGGATTGATTTGGAATCGCTTGCCTATGAACTCCGCCATAAGGCTAATACAGAAACTGCCCAACAACGCAAAAATGAAGCGTTGAAAAGGCTGCAAGTTGTAGAATCATTCCGCAGGGCAAACACGCACGTTGAAAACCGCCCTGAATGGATGGTATTAAAAGCGGTGCCTGTAATTCCGCCGGAATTACGCCCCCTCGTATTACTGGATGGTGGAAGGTTTGCTACATCTGACTTAAATGACCTTTACCGCCGTGTTATTATTCGTAATAACCGGTTGAAGAGGCTTATGGAAATTAAAGCTCCTGAAATTATTTTACGTAATGAAAAGCGTATGTTGCAGGAGTCGGTTGATGCATTGCTTGATAACTCACGCAAATCAACAGCTACAAAAACTGAATCGAACCGCGCCCTCAAATCACTTGCCGACAGCTTAAAAGGAAAACAAGGACGTTTCCGTCAAAACCTGCTCGGTAAACGTGTTGACTACTCTGCCCGTTCGGTAATTGTTGTAGGCCCTGAATTAAAACTTCACGAATGCGGCCTTCCAAAAGACGTTGCATTGGAGTTGTTCAAGCCCTTTGTAGTATGCAAAATTATTGAAAGGGGTATTGTTAAAACAGTAAAATCGGCACGCAAGCTTGTAGATAAAAAGGTGGCTGCCGTATGGGATATATTAGAAAATGTAATTAAGGGACACCCTGTATTGCTAAACCGTGCTCCTACCCTGCACCGTTTGTCCATACAGGCATTCCAGCCTAAGCTTATTGAAGGTAAGGCTATCCAATTGCACCCGTTGACATGTACAGCATTTAATGCCGACTTTGACGGTGACCAAATGGCCGTGCATTTACCTTTAGGCAATGCAGCCATACTGGAAGCACAAATGCTGATGCTCGCATCGCATAATGTGTTGAACCCTGCCAATGGTGCGCCAATAACAGTTCCTTCGCAGGATATGGTGCTTGGTTTATATTACATGACCAAGGCAAAAAAGACTACGGCAGAACTCCCAGTAAAAGGAACAGGATTGACTTTCTATTCGGCAGAAGAAGCCATCATAGCCTTCAACGAAAAGAAAATTGACCTCCACGCGATTGTTAGAGTGAAGGCACTAGTGAAAGAAAAAGATGTGCTCACTGAAAAGCTCATTGAAACTACTTTGGGACGTATCCTGTTCAATCAGGTTGTACCTAAGGAAATGGGGTATATCAACGAACTTTTGACCAAGAAAAACCTTCGTGATATTATATCTGATGTGCTGAAAGTTGCCGGTATGGCAAAAACAGCCAAATTCCTTGATGACATTAAGGATTTAGGATATTACTACGCATTTAAAGGCGGATTATCATTCCGCTTGGATGACGTGGTAATTCCGGCTGACAAAGAAAAGATGATTGCCGATGCCAACTCACAAATTGACGAAGTAAGAGAAAACTATAGCCAGGGATTCATTACCAATAACGAAAGGTATAACCAGGTTATTGATATTTGGACACATACCAATTCGAAAATTACCAAGCAGGTAATGGACCAATTGAGTAGCCACCGTGCAGGTTTCAATGCTATCTACATGATGCTTGACTCCGGTGCAAGGGGTTCTAAAGAACAAATCCGCCAGCTTTCGGGTATGCGCGGACTTATGGCTAAGCCTCAAAAATCGGGTGCTACCATGCAGGAAATTGTGGAAAACCCAGTTATATCTAACTTTAAAGAAGGTCTTTCCATATTGGAGTACTTCATCTCTACGCACGGTGCGCGTAAAGGACTTGCCGATACAGCATTGAAAACAGCTGATGCAGGTTACCTGACCCGCCGTTTGGTTGACGTATCTCAAGACGTTATCATCACAGGTGTAGACTGCGGAACACTCCGCGGACTTACAGCAACCACTCTTCGTAAGAATGATGAGATAGTTGAAACCCTTTATGATAAGGTACTCGGACGTGTAAGCTTGCACGATATTCATAATCCTGCCACCGGTGAATTAATTGTTGGTGCCGGGGAAGAGGTTACCGAATACCATGCCGAAAAAATAAAGAACTCACCTATTGAAAGCGTTGAAATCCGTTCCGTTCTTACTTGTGAAATGCGCTCCGGCGTATGCTCTAAGTGCTACGGGCGCAACCTTTCTACAGGCAGAATGGTTCAAAAAGGAGAAACCGTGGGTGTTATTGCAGCACAATCTATCGGTGAGCCGGGTACACAGCTTACACTCCGTACATTCCACGTGGGTGGTACAGCAGCTAACATTATGGCCTCATCAAAAATTGAAGCTAAATATGACGGTGTTGTTGAAATAGAAGAAGTACGTACCGTTACTAACAAGGGTATTGATGGCAACAAGGAAGTAGTAATATCCCGTTCGGCAGAATTGAAAATACTTGATTCGAATACCGGGCTGGTGCTTACCACTACTAACGTGCCTTATGGTTCGTTCTTATATGTGAAGAGTGGTAACACTGTTAAAGCCGGAACCCTGCTTTGCGATTGGGATCCGTATAATGCCGTTATTATTTCGGAATTCTCTGGTAAGGCTGAATTTGAATTTATAGAAGAAGGTATTACCTTCCGCGAAGAATCGGATGAACAAACAGGATTTAAGGAAAAGGTAATTATTGAAACAAAAGACAAAACCAAGAATCCTACCATCAAGATTGTAAACAAAAAGGAAACTCTCAAATCTTATAACATTCCTGTTGGCTCACACGTTATCATCTCTGATGGTGATAGTATTGAAACAGGACAAATATTGGTTAAGATACCTCGTATTTCCGGTAAGTCGGGTGACATTACAGGTGGGTTGCCTCGTGTAACAGAATTATTCGAAGCACGTAACCCCTCTAATCCGGCAGTAGTATCGGAAATTGACGGTGTAGTTTCCTTTGGAAAAGTGAAGAGAGGTAACCGCGAGGTTATGATTGAATCGAAGACAGGAGCAAAGAAAACCTACCTCGTTCCACTCTCCAAACATATATTGGTACAGGAAAATGACTTTGTAAAAACCGGTGAAGCCCTTTCAGATGGCGCTATTACACCGGCTGATATCCTTTCAATTAAAGGGCCCACAGCAGTTCAGGAATATCTTGTGAACGAAGTACAGGAAGTTTACCGCTTACAAGGTGTGAAGATTAATGACAAGCACTTTGAAGTTATCGTGCGCCAGATGATGCGTAAAGTTGAAATTGAGGACCCGGGAGATTCCGTATTCCTTGAAAGACAACTTATACCTAAGAGTGAATTTATGGGTAACAATGATGACCTGTATGGCAAAAAAGTAATTATTGATGCTGGAGATTCGACCATCTACAAAATTCACCAGATAGAAAGTGCCCGTAAGTTGCGCGATGAAAACCAACGCCTGAAACGGGAAGGTAAAATCCTTATCCAGTTCAGAGATGCGGTTCCGGCTACTTCGAACCCGATTTTGCAAGGTATTACCAGGGCTTCTCTGCAAACAGAAAGCTTCATTTCGGCTGCTTCCTTCCAGGAAACAGTAAGGGTGCTCAACGAAGCTGCTATCAGCGGTAAAGTTGACTACTTACAAGGCTTGAAAGAAAACGTTATCGTGGGACACTTGATACCTGCAGGCACAGGGTTACGCGAATACGAAAAGCTCATCGTTGGCTCTATGGAGGAATATCAACGCCTCATGGAATCGAAGAAAGAGAACGAGCTGGTGGAAGAAGAAGTATCCAAGTAAGCTAAAAGGATAAATCAATACAAAGGCACTTCAGCAATGGGGTGTCTTTTTTGTTTGCAGGTTATTTCAAAATACAATTTTAAGCTAACGTATTCAAAATAATTATTTCATTACTTTGTACTTTGAAATAAAAACCATGAAAAGAATATCATTTTTATTTACGATATTAATAATTATATTTGCCTCATGCAGTCAAAATGACCCTCTTGCACCGGCTCAAAACAGCCCTGCGGTAATTTCTATAACTTCTCCCCCTCAACTTTCAGCAACAATTAATAATAGTGCATATAGCATGGTAGGCGGGACTACTTCCTATTCCAGCGGTTCAACTTCCAATAGAAATGTAGGAGGTGGTTCAAATACTTATAATAGCGCTACATACCAGTCGAATGTGGTTAGTGCTACTGCGAACCAGCCATTTTTGGGTATTTGGAAAGGGACCATACAGTTTCCTTTATCATCCAACACGCCAGATTCTGCTTCTTTTGATGCCTTTTTTGGGTTGCAATCCTACCCCTATTCGGTTAATTATACAAATGGTATTGAAGTTGACTGGATTGACCCAAACGGGAACCTATACACAACTTCGCAAGGTACGGGGGTGCAAACGGGTAGTATATTTACGATAGTAGCTAAACAAGCGAGCTTTACAAATGGCTATTACGAGGTGAAAATAGTGGCCACATTTAATTGCACACTATACAATTCTACAGGCGGAAATATCCCGCTAACAAATGGCATTTTCGTAGGCTATTATCAAAATGATTAACAAACCCTTTTGTGAGCAATACCCACGAGTACTATATAAACCTTAAGTGGACAGGTAACCTGGGTAAAGGAACAGAAACATACCGGGGCTATAGCCGGAACCATATTATTTCAATCGAGGGCAAAGAAGAGATTGAGATGTCCGCTGATAAATTATTCCGGGGTGATGTAGATAAATATACGCCGGAAGAAATGCTGGTGGCCTCTGTTGCATCGTGCCATATGCTTTGGTATTTGCACCTGTGTGCGGATAATGGGGTGGTGGTTATTGATTACTCTGATAAGCCCATAGGAAAAATGATTGAAAACCCCGATGGCAGTGGCCGATTTGAAGAGATAACTCTTTATCCTGAAGTTTTGATAAGTGATACTTCTTTGATTGCAAAAGCAACTGAATTACACCACCGTGCAAACAAAATGTGTTTTATAGCTAATTCCCTCAATTTTGAAGTAAAGCATGAAACAAATATTAAATATTTGGGAAATACGGAGTCATAATGGTATAATTTAAGGCAATGATATATTAATTTACACTAAAAGTTATTAACAAGTGTATTTTACGTCTCATTGTGTATTATATTTGCAGTATCAAATTAAGAAATTATGCTGCAAGTTACAGAATTTTCATCAATCATAGAGCTATTAAATAAGTTTCCCGACGAGCAAAGTTGTATCAATCATTTAGAGGCTATGCGTTGGGATGGAGTAGTTATATCTCCATTTGACGAAACGAGCAAAGTATACAAGTGTAAAGGCAATAAATATAAGTGTAAGAATACAGGCAAGTATTTCAATGTTCGCACGGGAACTATATTTGAAGATACGAAAGTGCCATTACAAAAATGGTTCATGGCTCTGTATATATTCAGTTCACACAAGAAAGGAATATCCTCACATCAATTAGCAAGGGATATTAGTATCACCCAAAAGAGTGCATGGTTTTTACTGATGCGTTTACGCCATGCGTTCGACCATCCCGCATTTAAACAAGTATTAGGTAATGTTGTGGAAGTAGATGAGACTTATATAGGTGGTAATGAAAAAAATAAACACATGAATAAAAGAACTAAAGGCAATCAGGGAAGAAGCGCAAAGACTAAAACGCCAGTCGTCGGTATGTTGGAACGGGAAGGTAATGTAATAGCTAAAGTGGTTGAGGATACTAAGAAACGAACACTTGAGCCTATTGTAATGCAAAATATACAGGAAGGGGCGCAAGTTATGACCGATGAATGGGCAGGATATACGGGACTTCATAAAAAATACGAACACAATATTATACATCATTCGGGTAATGAATATGTAAATGGTATGACGCACACACAGGGTATAGAGGGATTTTGGAGCCACTTAAAGAGAGGCATTGACGGAATATACCATTGGGTTAGCGTTCCGCACTTACAATCGTATGTAGATGAGTTTGCTTTACGATTTAATACCCGTAAATTTACCACCGCAACCCGCTTTGATTTAATTTTGGGTAACGTAGCGGGTAAAAGATTAAAATATCAAACACTTATTAAGCATGACTAAGAAAATAACACACGAAGGCGTTCTTCGTTTAGGTGAAGGTAATGAAATCCCTTGCTATGTGCTTGAAGATGGAACCAGGGTATTAGCAGGAAGGCAAATGCAAAGAGCATTAAAAATGGTCGATGAAAATGAAAAAGGCAAACAAGAATCTGGGGCCAGATTAACACGATATTTAAACCAAAAGACGCTTAACCCTTTCATTTTCAGAAATGTTGAACAGGGCCATTTTGCGCCTATAAATTGCGAGACAAAAGGAGGTTTGAAAGTTAATGGATACGAAGCAACTACACTTGTAGATATATGTGATGGCTTTTTAGAAGCTCGTAAACATATCAATTTAAGTCCAAGACAGAAAATAATTGCTGAACAATGCGAAATATTGGTACGGTCTTTTGCTAAGATTGGGATTATATCATTGATAGATGAAGCAACAGGGTATCAATATGAAAGAGAGAAACATGAATTACAAGCAATACTTCAATTATTTATTTCCAAGGAAATATTAGATTGGAAAAGAATATTTGAATTGAGTTTTTATAAAGAAATATTCAGGTTATGGAATATACCATTTACCGCTCAAAATATTCGTAAAAAGCCAATGTTCATAGGTAGATTGACGAATGACTTAGTTTATAAGAACATGCCTAAAGGAACAGTAATATTAGAGAAATTGAAAGAAAAAACACCGCTTACTAAAGGAGGTAATTATAGATACAGATTACATCAATCGTTAACAAAAGACGCTGGAAGGGAAGCCCTGAAAAAAATAGTTCAATCAGTTGAAACATTAGCTTCTATTAGTGAGACTAAGGAGCAATTTAAAAGCCTAATGGAACAAAAGTTTGGGGATAAGGATAAACAATTGAAGCTATTATTTGAGGAACTGGATATTGTTGAAACGCCCAAAATAATAAATCCAACAAACTTTGATAAGCAACTAAAGGGCTTATTGGCGGTTCCGCCACCTCGGAAGGAAGAAAATAAGTAAATATCATAAGTTTTCTATATTTGTGGTGCTTAAATCACTACAATGAAACATACATAGAGTAAAGTAACATATCAGCGTTATTTTCTTTGGTTCGGAAATTTCCACGTCCCCGGCTACCTTTATAAGGTTCCCCGAAAACAATCATAGAGAGAATACTGCTCACGTTAAGGCGTGGGAGTTTTCTTGTTTATGATTAGGCGTGTGGAAATGCCTCGACCAGATGAGATAAATATCCCACGCCGATTATTTACAACATCCTGTTCGGGATATTGGGGACAATTAAAACCCAATGAAGAAAATACTTGTTTTTCTTGTTTCATTAATTCCTTTATACGTATCGGCTCAAAAACAGAAATTAAATTCATCACAAACTATTGATTACATAAATAGAAAATTGGAAAGTGCTGCTTTTGTTTATGTCAGCCAACCCAAAGATAATATAGCTAAAGATACTTACTTATCATCAGATGTAGAGGCGATAGATACAGTTGATTACTTTGCGGCTCTTGATATGGGAACTTTTGAAAAACAAACAGATATAAAATTAGATATTAGACTATCATTTTATTATGGTGATAACAAATGGTATAATGAAACAAAATCAATTTACTTTACAGATATTGATACCAATGGAATAAAATTAAGCTATCATAATACAGTAGCATGTATAACAATACGCTGTAAAAATGGAGATTGTATTTTACGGAAAGCATCATTCCATGAGGATACGTTAGATTTTGGATATGGGAATCAATATCTTGACTCCTTAAATATATACTTCTCACGTGACGAAGAAGTAGGACAAAACGTTTTAAATGCGCTTAAATACTTATGTAGAGTAACATTAAAAGACCCTTTATATAGAAAGAAAAATGACCCAAACGACCCATTTTCAACAAAAAACTAACTATGAAAATATTAATCTTACTCCTATTGCCTTTCTGCCTCTTTGGGCAATCAAGCACTCGTGTACGTACCTATCACAAGAAAAACGGAACTGCCGTACAGTCTTATAAACGTACTTCACCAAATCACACTACAAAGGACAACTATTCCCATAAAGGGAATACTAACCCATATACAGGTAAGAGAGGATATAAAAAATAAAAAAAGGCGGTGCTGAAACACCGCCCATAGTCCACAGTCGCTAACGCTTAAATCACACGACCATGAATACCATCGAAGAATCTTTAGATTATGTACTTACATATTTGTCTCAACATAAAGAAAAGCTATTTGCTACCGATAAAGAATTTGACCCATTTTTTGAAAGATTCCATTTATCAGGAAAAGAATTTGTGGAATTATTAACTATTCTCGAAGCGGATGGATATATTGAATTAAGAACATTTAAAAACATAAATGAAATGATTGAAGTATTTGACTTCGGAGATTCCGCTATAGCAACATCCAAACAATATGATGTAGGAACTTTTGCAGCTATGAAAATAACTTTACGAGGTAAATTTTTCATTCGGACAAGTGGTTATGCTCACATATTGAAAATACGAGCGGCGAAATTCGCAGAAGACCGCCGGAATAATCGTCTAATTGCTTTTGGTACGATTGGTGCTTGTATATTTGCGGCAATAGACATTCTGATACGACTTGTGCCTTACCTAATGAATTGTCAGAAATAATTGTTTTTTTTCTACTAAACCACTTCGGTGTAAATAGATATATTATTGCCTAATTTAAAAGCCAGGAATAGACGTATGAAAAAATTTAACCAATTCAAAATGTGCCTTTTCCGGATTTTGGATATAGTAAATACATCATTTCAGCGTCATCCAACAAGTAATTAATTTAAGCCGCAAAGGAATTTTTGTATATTTTTGCCACCCATCGCCAAACACGTTATAATAAGTTAAATGGATAAAGCATCTTTAAAAAACTATCCCAGGTTTACACTTGGAGATACTATTACTAAGGAGCAACTCGATTTTTTTACTAAATACGGCTTTGTGCATTTTACCGGTGTTTTCTCCCCTGAAGAGGTAAAGGAATTTATACTGGGCTATGAGGATGCACAAGCTAAGCTGATTGCCTCAAAAGACAAAGTAGTAAACGGTATACCCGTAATTTTTGGACACGACGAAAACGGTAAGAGAATCGTTCAGCGCTTCCCTTATACTTCACAATGGAGCGAGCGTATCCATAAAATGGCAATAGACCCCCGCATACAAGGGTTTAGACAATTACTTCACCAAAAAACTGCCCGCGTAGCAGAAGACGAACGCGACGGGGTGGTATTTAACCACTATGTAAATTCCAAGCACAGCCGTTTTAAACAAATGGGTTGGCATACAGACTCTCTGCGTGAAGTATTTTATGGCAAAAAAGTTTATGAAACCCTGAACATAGGTATTTATTTAGATAATTCCTCTGCCATAAATGGTGGTTTGCGTATACTACCCGGAACCCATAGGCAAGGCTTATTTGGTATGCTCTTTACCAAGATGTATTACCGGAATACGAAAGAAGATAAGAATGAAGTATTGGTAGAAGCAACTGCCGGAGACGTAGTAGTGCACCACGGGCATATGTGGCACCGGGTTGGGCATTCCGAACATAAGGACGGAGTGAGCCGCCGCCGGATAATGTATATACCTGTATTATGCGGCCCTAAGCACAAACCAAAGGCTACCACCAACAAAAAGAAAACCCCTATTTATCACCATTTGCAGGCATTTGCCAAGTTTGATGAATAAATTGTTATGCCATACGCATTAATAACAGGGGCAAGCAAGGGTATAGGTAAGGAATTGGCCATTAGCCTGGCTAAGCGCAAGTACAATTTATTATTGATAGCACGTAGCGAAAATCTACTCGCGGAGCTTTCGAAAGAATTACAAAAAAAATACGGAGGCTCTGTTTATTATAAAGCCATTGACCTATCCTCTCCCGATGCGGCTAAAGAGATAGTAGGATGGTGTAACAAGGGAGGCTATGACATTAATGTGCTTATAAATAATGCAGGCTACGGATTGCATGGAGCTTTTGAAAAATTATCGTTGGAAGAGCAGCTTAATATGATGGCGCTGAATATGAATGCGGGTGTTCAATTAACTTATATGATATTACCCATTCTTCAAAAATATTCCGGCAAAAGTTATATTATGAATATAGCCAGCACGGCAGCTTACCAGGCTGTTCCTTACCTGGCAGTTTATTCTGCTACCAAATCTTTTGTACTTTCATTTACGAGGGCTTTGAAGCAAGAATTGAAGGGAAGCAATGTATCTGTAACCTGCCTTAGCCCAGGCACGGTAGAAACCCATTTTATGGAAAGAGCGGGTATGAGCAAGGTGCAGAAGATTGTAAAGCAGGCTGACAAGTTTAATATGCAGGCTGACGTGGTAGCTGAGTTTGGAATAAAAGCTATGCTGCAAGGCAAGACAGAGGTTATTCCAGGATTAGCCAATAAAGTAGGGGCTTTTTCAAGCCGCTTACTCCCTAAGAATATGGTTGAAGGAGTTGCTAAAGGACTTTATTCTCCTGAAAAGTAAGCCCTTTTTGTTTTCCACTCTATAATTTACTTTCCCAAAAAACACATTTAAAACCCTATATTTGCAGCCCAATTTTAAATGCTGCGGATGTGGCGGAATTGGTATACGCGCCGGTCTTAGGAGCCGGTGTCGCAAGACGTATGGGTTCGAGTCCCTTCATCCGCACAAAAAAGAGACCGGCCTTCTTAGTTGAAAGGTATTTTATACAACTGTCATTATATTTGTGCCAGTAAACTACCTGTCTTTCTATGAAAAAATATGTTGCCTTCGTGAGTTTTTGTTTTATTAGCCTCCCCATTATTCTACTTGCGCAGAATACTCCGAAGCCGGTAGTCAGCTGTTGCAGCTTAAAAAATGTTGAGCCGGTGAATGATGAAAATATTCCGGCTGGTGCGATTGAAGATGTTTCGAAAAGGACGCCCTCAAGTTCAACATGGGTAGCAAAAGACGGCAAAGTGATTATCCGGTACAATTCAGCCCCTGGTAATTTAAGTTCGGTTAAGCCGGGTGCAGTTCTTAACCAACCTATTGTCGGGCCTACAAGTCAATGGAAAGGAGGCTCTACACCCTCCTGCCTATATCCAAATTACTATACTGACAGCATTTTAATTACTGTTCCTGCCGGGATAAATATTGCTTCATTTGTCATTACTTATGCTTATTCTTCAAGTATTACCGTACCCATCCCTTTAAGTGATGGGAAATATTATTTCAGTACTCCCTGCGGCAAAACAGATACTATTGGATGCAATAGTAACTCGCCGGGTATTTGTGTCTTACCTGCCAATGCAGATTTCCGCAATCTTTTAACCGATTGTATTACCCCCTCCTGCAATTCCCAATCGTTTTGGTTAGATGCCCATTTAACAAGATTACATGGAGGCGCAGGATGTGATACTACCTATATATGGTATGCGGCTGCGGGAAAGCTTGGCCCCCAATATTATTTTTCAGCTTACATAACGGGCTATCCTATTATAAATCTTACAAAGGTTACTACCTCTGATAAGGTAGGATGTCAAGGTACAGCTAAAATTATTCCTTCCAGCGGTATTCCACCTTACACCTATCTATGGTCACCAAACAATCAAACTAATGATTCTATAGGGAACCTTTGTGCCGGCCCCTATTGTTGTACCGTTACTGATAGCAAAGGGTGTACTGACAGCATCTGTGTTACTATTTCGAATACGGCAGGAATAGGTACGATTAGTAATAGTTCTAACATTACTATATTTCCCGACCCTAACACAGGCCGTTTTACTATTTCGGGCCTTGCAATCGGAGAATATGCCGAGTTATATAATTGCCTGGGACAGAAATTAAATACTTTTATTGCAGACAAGAATAGCTTGGATATAAATATCTCAGGCAGAGCCAACGGGGTTTACCTTATCAGGGTCTTAAGCAAAGACGAAAGCTTTATCGGCCAGCAAAAAATGGTAAAAATCCAATAAGAACAGGAGAACAATATTCCTATTTTCGATGGTTCATTAATCTTATCTTTGCGCGCTCAAAAGTCATTTAGAAAACCATTATTATGAACATTACCAAAGAAGACATTAACCAGACTAACGCTGTAATACGAATACGAATTGCACCCGAAGACTGGAAACCCAAAGTAGACAAAACTTTAAAAGATTACAGGAAAAGCGCCAATATACCCGGTTTCCGCCCCGGAATGGTACCGATATCTATTATAAATAAAAGATATGGCAAGGCTGTTTTAGTGGAAGAAATCAATACCATTCTTTCAGACTCCCTTAATACATATATAAAAGACAACCAATTACAAATAGTTGGCGAACCCTTACCATTAGAAAACAAGGTGGATTTGGACAAAGAAGTAGAACATGAATTTGGTTTTGAAATAGGATTGGTTCCTGATTTTACTATTCCTCTTTCTGCAACAGATAAATTTACATTGCTACAGCCTGAAATAGAGGAATCACTTATAACTGAATATACCGAAGAGCTTACCAACCGCTATGGAACGGTGACAACCCCGGAAGTTTCAGTTGCAAATGATTTGCTCGGAGGAGATTTTGTAGAACTGGATGAAAAAGGAGAAGTGCTGGCAGGTGGGGTTTATAAGCCATCTGTAATAAACATCAATAAAGTTGGAGAAGAATTTAAGTCGAAATATATCGGTAAGGCAAAAGGAGATAAGATTGAACTTAAGCTGGCTGAATTAAGTAAGGATGCTGCCGAGGTTGCTTCTATGTTTGGAATATCAAAAGAAGAAGCAGAAAAATTGACCGGCTCTTTTCAGTTCACCGTTACACAAATACACCATATTGTTCCGGCTGAAGTGAACCAGGAATTGTGGGATAAAATTTATGGCCCGGGAAAGGTGAATAATTCGGAAGACTTCCGGAAAAGCCTTAAAATGGAACTGATGTCCATTTTCGGTCCAAAGGGAGAACGCAAACTGAATAATGATATGGTAGACCACCTTATAAAAAATACTACCATCACATTGCCTACCGAATTTTTGAAAAAATGGCTGGCACGGGTTAATAAAGAGCCCATGTCGGAAGCCCAGTTCAATATGGAGATGGAAGCCTATACCCAATCATTGAAATGGAGGCTTATTGAAGACAAAATTTATAAAGAGAATAATATAACCGTTACCCAGGAAGAGGTGACGGAATATGCCCACCAACTTGCACACCGCTATATGGGACATAGTGTTCCGCATGAACAAATTGATGAGGCAAGCAAACGATTGCTACAGGATGAAAAAGAAGTAAATCGTATGTATGAGCGTCTGTATGAAACGAAGTTGATAGACCTGTTAAGAAAAACGTATACGATTGAACCAAAAGAAATCAAACGGGACGAGTATGACAAACTAACGGAGTCAGCGAAATAATCTATAATTTTAAAATCTATTTATACTGTTATGATAAAGCCAGATGAATTTAGAAAATATGCCGTAAAGCACCAAGGTATAAGCGGCTCTAATTACGACCGTTTTGTATCCTATTTCAATAAACGGAATTTTACTTCTTCGGTAAATAGCTACATATCCCCTACTATTATTGAAGAGCGCCAATTAAATGTTGCACAAATGGATGTATTCTCCCGTCTTATGATGGACCGGATTATATTTCTTGGTGTAGCTATTAATGAAGATGTAGCCAATATTATCCAGGCGCAACTTCTCTTCCTTGAGTCTGCTGATTCAAAGAAACCTGTTTCCCTTTATCTTAATACTCCCGGAGGTTCTGTATATGCAGGATTAGGGATTTATGATACGATGCAATATATTACTCCAGAGGTTGCTACCATTTGTACCGGAATGGCTGCCAGTATGGGTGCTGTATTGATGTGTGCCGGGGCATCTAAAAAGAGAACGGCCCTGCCTCATGCCCGTATTATGATTCACCAGCCAATGGGCGGAGCTGAAGGCCAGGCATCGGATATTGAAATTACTGCAAAGGAAATCATGAAACTCAAAAAAGAGCTTTATGAAATTATTGCTAAGCATTCCGGCCAGGAATATGACAAAGTGTATAAGGACAGCGACCGCGATTATTGGATGACTGCACAAGAAGCCAAAGAATATGGCATGATTGATGAAGTACTGATAAGGGCTGCACAGTAATAAGCAAGTATAAAAAAATTAAACCCTGCCAATGGCGGGGTTTTTTTATTGCCTTTGGTATGTTTTTATCACCTTTTCGTGATTCATATTTAGGTACTCAATCTGAATTTCAGTGGGTGTGAGGCTTATTAATTTCCAGCAAAAACAGCAAAAACAATGTGTATCCTGGGGAGCCACATAAACCTCCGTTTTATTGGTATTGAAGTTATATAAAATAAGCTTACCCCGGCGCCTATAGGAGCCTTCGAACATCATTAGGTTCTTAACGGTATCCAAATAAAAAGGAGAAGCGCCATACATCACAGTTGCCCCATTTATTTTGTTAATTATTTCAATTTTAATAGGGTCAGCACCTATATGGGTGGTCATTACAAAAGTGCTGTCAAAATCAGCGTACAGCTTGCCCAACAAATCCAGGGGCATATTGGTATCCGATTCGTGTTCCGAAACCTCTGCCTCTTTTCCATCTTTCACCAGGCAGGCATAATTTATGCTGTCATGTCTTTTATATTCAAGTGTGTAACCACCTTTCAACACATGGCTTTTAAAAATGATATCCTTAGGATTCCCGCCGAAGCAACTAAAACAAATTAAGAGGAATAAAATATGTAAAGCATTTTTCATTCCACGAATGTAACCAGATTTTGAAAAAGCTACAGCATCTCTTTTCTTTTTAACTTCGCAACCATTAAAAACCATGCTTAGAACACATACATGCGGTGAGTTGACAGTACAGGATGCAGGTAAGGAAGTAACCCTGTCCGGATGGGTATTCCGTTCCCGCGACCAGGGAGGAATGGTATTTATTGACCTTCGTGACCGCTATGGATTTACCCAGTTAGTGTTTCTTAATCCTGCCAAAAATATGGCAGGTAAAGGGGCTTACCGCAAACAGATGAGTGATGCGGAATTACAAAGCTTATATGATTCTTCTAAAACACTGGGGCGGGAATATGTGATAAAAGCTACCGGAATAGTTCAAGAACGCTCGAATAAGAATCCGAATATTACTACCGGAGATATTGAAATACTGGTAGAATCGTTAGAAGTATTAAATGCTTCAAAAACTCCTCCATTTACGCTGGAAGATGAAACTGACGGGGGTGATGAACTACGCATGAAATATCGTTATCTTGATTTACGCAGAGATGCAGTAAAGGATAATTTATTAAACCGGCACAAGGTTGCAAAAGCCATCAGGGAATACTTGGACGGACAGGGCTTCGCAGATATTGAAACACCCTTTTTAATAAAAAGCACTCCCGAAGGGGCACGCGACTTTGTAGTTCCTTCGCGGGTAAACCAAGGAGAATTTTATGCCCTGCCCCAGTCACCGCAAACATTTAAGCAATTGCTTATGGTGGCAGGATTTGACCGCTACTATCAAATTGTACGCTGCTTCCGCGATGAGGATTTACGGGCAGACCGCCAGCCGGAATTTACCCAGATTGACTGTGAAATGGCTTTTGTGGAGCAGGAAGACGTGTTAAATATGTTTGAAGGTATGGTAAAATATGCTTTCAAAAAAGTGAGAAATATAGAATTCCCCAATTTCCCACGGATGACGTACGCTGACGCTCTCCGTTTATATGGAAATGATAAGCCCGATATCCGCTTTGGTATGCTTTTGCATGAGATTACCAGTGTAGTAAAAGGCAAAGGTTTTAAAGTATTAGATGATGCAGAATATGCAGGAGTTATTTCAGTTCCGGGAGCATCGGAATATACTCGAAAGCAAACGGATGACCTTACCGAATTTGTAAAACGCCCCCAAATTGGAGCGAAAGGATTAATATATGTAAAGTATTCAGAAGACGGCTCCTTAAAATCTTCGGTGGATAAATTTTATACTCCCGATGATTTAAAAAAATGGGCAGAGGCTGCTGAAGCCAAGCCGGGAGATTTACTATTAGTTGTGTCGGGAGATAAAGCAACTTCCCGCAGGGCCCTATCGGAGCTACGTTTGGAGATGGGTAACCGCCTCGGACTGCGCGATAAGAATGTTTATAAACCCCTCTGGGTACTTGATTTTCCTTTGCTTGAACAAGATAAAGAAACGGGAAGATGGGTGGCATGCCACCATCCGTTCACTTCGTGGAAAAAAGAGGATGAGCATTATTTCGAAACAGCCCCGGGCGAAATAAGGGCCAATGCTTATGACCTTGTAATTAATGGAGTAGAGCTCTCCAGTGGTTCTGTGCGGATACACGACCGTGGTAAACAGGAGAAAATGTTCCAGGCTATTGGCCTTTCAAAAGAAGAATGGGAAAAGAAGTTTTCATTTATTTTGAATGCCTTTGAATATGGAGCCCCACCGCACGGCGGGATAGCATTTGGGTTTGACCGCTTCTGCTCTATATGTATTTCGAACGAGGATTATATACGCGATTTTATTGCCTTCCCAAAAAATAATGCCGGCAGAGATACCATGATGGATACACCTGCCACTATTAATGAAGAGCAGTTAAAGGAATTGGGGATACAGGTGAATGCACCGGAGTAATATTTACGGCGCTACGCTTAAGGATTGCGTAAGATTAGAATACCGGTTATACTCGCTGCAGGCTTTTAGAAATGCATCTCTCAATTTCCCTGAGAAAGGATTATTTACATCCATTCGTTCCGGGTGCCATTGAACCAAGAGGAAAAATTCTGCATCGTGTTTTTTATTCTTCTCCAGGCCTTCTGCTACTCCATCTTCTGAACGAGCAGTAACAACCAAGCCATTGCCAATTTCATCTGCAGCCTGGTGGTGGTGAGAATTTATTTCTCCTTCAGATTGTCCTATAATTTTACCCAGCCTGCTATTTCTTTCCAAGCTAACCCGGTGAACGGAATCCTGCTTTGGCCCGGCGGAATGGCTTGCCTTTTCTATGCTTGGCAAATCAGGGATTAAAGTACCTTTAAAATATACATTAGCTAATTGCAAGCCTCTACATATACCCAACACAGGAATTTTATATTCTTCCGTTTCTTTTAAGATATCAAATTCAAACTTGTTTCTTTCCGGATTTAACTTTTCCAGTTTGTATTGTTCTGCATATTCCGGCTTGCCATACAAAGCGGGGTCTACATCTTCACCGCCCGTGAGTATAATTCCATCGCAATGGCTTACAAAGCTATCCTCTCCCTTACCTGCTTCCAGTTTAACTATGGATATGTCTTTATCTGCACTTTTAACCCAGCGTTCGTAGTTGACCCATTCATTGCAATTTGTAATACCAATAGTTAAAGCCATAATTCAATATTATAATACAAATATATACAGGTTATTTTTACTTATCAGGCTTCAGAATATATATCTGGCTGCTCCAGGTATTTCCTTCTTTTTTGGCATTGATATTGGAGAACCACCCATGTATCATGGCCCTGCCATAGTTCACATTTCCCCCTTTATATTTTTCACTTAACATACAGATATAATAGGCATCCCAAGGCATAGGCAAAACAGATTCGAGTTTGAAACCCTGGTTTTCAAAAAAGCGTTTTACATCAGCAGGTGTGAAATGCCATATGTGGCGGGGTACATCATAGGCTGCCCAATAGCGGCCATAGAAGCGGGCATCGGCAGAACTGCAATTTGGCAAAGCAACTATAAAAGTGCCATTATTTGATAGCGCTCTTTTAACTTGTTTTGCTTCATCTTCTAATTTATATACATGCTCCAACACGTGCCACGCGGTAACTACACCCAGGGAATTATCAGGAAACTTTTCCCAGGAGTTTACATCGTATAAATCGAGCGCATAATTTTTGTGTGCAAATTCGCGGGCATCGGCAGAAGGCTCTATTCCCTGCACTTTCCAGCCTGATTCTTTACATGTATTTAAAAATGCTCCTGTTCCGCAACCTAAGTCCAATATATTGCCTTGCTGTTTTTCTGTGACAGAAGCTACTAGTTTTAGTTTTTTCTTTAAGGTAAACTTACGTGCATAATGATAGAGATTATTGATGAGCCCCTTGCGTGTATCGGAATGAGAAATATAATCTTCGCTTTGGTAATACTTCCCGCATTCTGCTTCCCTGGGGCGGGGATTGGTGAAATGAAACCCGCAGGAAGCACATTGCACAATATTGAAGTCACTTTTGCTAACGGTATAATCGGTACACTCAAGAAATGGCTTAAGTTCAGAAGATTGACAAATAGGGCAGCTTGTCAGGTTTTCCATATCCCGGCAGTGCTCAATACCCATCATGCAAGTTTTTCAGAGAGTAAACGAATTTCTACCGAAGGGGACATTTTTTCATAGAGAATGCGATACACAGCATCGCATATCGGCATTTCCACTTTATAGTCCTGGTTAAGGGTATAGATGGTTTTTACGGCGTAATATCCTTCCGCAACCATATTCATTTCCATCTGTGCATATTTCACTGAATAGCCTTTGCCAATCATACTTCCGAGCATACGGTTCCGGCTGAATTGAGAATAGGCTGTTACCAAAAGGTCTCCCAAGTAAGCAGAAAGATTAGTATCCCTGAGTGTAGGATAGGCCACATCAATGAAGCGGCGGATTTCTTGTATCGCATTGGCCACCAGCACCGCCTGGAAATTATCGCCATAGCCACCTAATCCATGGCAGATTCCACTTGCAACAGCATAAATATTTTTCAGGGCGGCGGTGTATTCTATGCCTTGCATATCGTTGGATGTGCAGGCTTTGATATAGCGGCAATTCAGCAGGCTTGCCATCTTTTGCGCTTCCGATTGTTCAGAACAGGCAACAGTGAGATAAGAAAGCTTTTCTAATGCGACTTCTTCTGCGTGGCATGGTCCGGCAATCATGCCGAAGGCATTTAATGACACATCAAAATGCCTATGAAAATATTCGCTCACCATTATTTTCTTGTCGGGCAAAGTACCCTTTATAAGAGAGAATATCATTTTTCCCTTAAAATCATCTTTAGATAATCCTTTGAATGCTTCACTTATAAATGCAGAAGGAACCGCTATAAGCAGTATATCAGAATTAGCAATTGCCTCTTTCAAATTTGGGTAGAAAGTAGTCTTCTCAACCGGCAGCTCTATGTCACCCAAGTAATTCGGATTATGCCTGTATTTTTTAATGTAGTCAATATTCTCCTGTTTCCTCACCCACCAGTTTAGATGAGACGCGTTGTTCGAAAGAATTTTTACCATAGCAGTAGCCCAGCTCCCTGCACCCAGTATACTAATTCTTCCTTGCGACATTAATTTGACTTATAAAGTGTTTATACACTTTCAACTTGAGGAACCCGCTTATTGACGGATGAAACCTTGGGCTCTTTTTTCTTTCTGAGCATACGGGAATAGACAGAAATATTTTTATCGAATAAAAAACGCAGCCAAAGCAATGTCCAGGAATTATGGTACGCTATATTATTATACCATTTTTCCCCTGCTTTGCGCACCTTAGGAAGTCTGTTCCAGGGAACAGAAGGGAAATCATGGTGTTCATTATGATGCCCTACATTAAAGGCCACTATATTCAACGGGCCATAATAACTGTGGGTTTCTTGTATATCATCTGTAGTGAGATAGTGTTCCTGTACCCAGCGAGCCCCAAGCGGATGCAAACCAACTGAAAAGAAAAGAGAAGCACACATATATAAAAATGCGGCAGGACCCAGTACAAACCAAACCGCCACATCTACCCCAACTACAACCACAAAATTTAATAATACCCACTTGTCAACATGCTTTACTTCTTTCATGCGTGGCAAGCGCAATGTTTGCATAATAGGATAGAGCAGTAACCAGATGGCTTTTCCCAAAAAAGTATTATTGGCAAATTCAGCTTCTCCGAACGATGGCAAATCGGCATCCAGCTCATGAATGCCCTGGTGCGCATGATGTTTCAAATGATACCGTTGAAAGGAGACAGAGCTTGGAAAAAACATAGCAGAATTAGCAAATATCCCGGCCAGGGTATTTAGCTGTTTTCTCTTAAAAAGAAGGTTATGGGAACACTCATGAACCATTACAAACAATGCATGAACGAGAAAAGCACCCAACACATAGGCTGCAATCAATGCTCCCCACCAGGGAATGCTAAATTGCTTAATTGCAATAGCTATGCCAATTTGCAAGGAAACCAGTGCGGTAACAGCAATAAAGGTATAGGGATTTTTACCCATATATTCCCTTATTTCAGGGTGTTCTTTTATTATTTCGATAGGACGAATGAAATGAAGATCTTTTTCTTCGGTATAATAAAAGTCATGCCTCTTAGCCCCAGCAGTTTCGCGGGATTTCGTTTCACTCAGCATTTTTAAAATTTCTGCAAAGATATAGTAATTTCAGCAACTTATTTTAAACACCCCTCCACCGGGTTAGAATTAACATCCAGTTATTGTAAAAGAGAACTTAGAATAGTACATTTGCCCATATAAAATTCAATCCTATGAAAAAACTACTATTACCCATTTTGTTATTTGCTGCTTACACTGGTTTTTCACAACCCCTGTGTTGCAGTAAATCCCCTGTTCAAGGTATGCGTGCCATGGCAGACGATCCTGCATTTATAGCAGCACACGAAGCTCCTCTACCTTTTAACTATACTGCACAAGCAGGAAAAATGATAAGTTTTAGCACACCTGATGGCAAAAAAGGATGGGCCTATGAAGTGATGGCTTCCAAGCCCACTAAGAACTATCTTATTGTAACCCATGAATGGTGGGGCCTGAACGACTATATTAAGCAACGCGCCGATGAGTTGCAAAAAACATTGGGAAATGTGAATATTATTGCCATTGATATGTATGACGGGAAAGTAGCCGCATCGCCTGATTCTGCGGGAAAATATATGAGATCTGCAACAAATGACCGTGTTATGAGCATTATTAAGGGCGCCATTACATATGCCGGAGGTGATGCCCGCATATTCTCACTCGGTTGGTGCTTTGGAGGCGGGTATGCCCTCCAGATTGCTATAGCTGCCGGCAAGCAGGGGGCAGGATGTGTTATGTATTATGGTATGCCAGAAACGGACATGAGCAAGCTGCAGACACTAAACTGTGATGTGCTTGGCTTGTTTGCTAATATGGACAAGTGGATTAACCCGGATGTAGTTAAAACATTCCAGGGAAATATGGAGAAAGCGGGTAAAAAACTAATTGTAAAATCTTATACTGCTGACCATGCTTTTGCTAATCCAAGCAATCCAAAATACGACAAAGTATCGGCAGAAGATGCCAATAAAACAGCAATAGCATTTATTAAGGACCGCTTGTAAGCCTTTATTTAAGAATTTCTACCTTCTGAATGCCAACCTGTGAGGGAGAAGAAACCCTTAGGAAATAAATACCCGGTGAAATAGCTGAAGTGGAAAGAGTGTAAGGAGATTTAAAGTCATTATCAGTCCATATAACTCTACCCATAACATCCATGAGTTCTGCATTGCCATTGAATGAGGAGACAATATTCAATCTATCTATGCATGGATTGGGATAAACGTTCAGTGTAGATACAGGTTGTTTAACTGTTGGAATTCCCAACACATTACTGGTCGAAATTATACGTATAAGGTTGTTCCCTAAATCAGTTACATAAAAATTTCCTTTTTTGTCAGCTGCTATTCCTACCGGGTCAGAGAATTTAGCATTAGAAACCGTTCCGTTTGCAAAGCTTGGAAAACTGTCAACTTCCGTATGTACCCCCGCAAATGTAGAAGCTACTGAACCGTTGGGATTTATCATCCGGATGACATTGTTATACTCATCAGCTACGAGGAGGTTCCCAGACGTATCAAAAGCAATTCCGGTAGGGCTGTTATATAAAACTCCAACAACGAGAGAATCCCCTCTGCTATCAGTATCGTTACCATTCATATAACCTGACGGAATACCTGACTGGATAGTATCTATTCCAAAGGTATCGTAACTGCAGTAGCTAGTAACCATACCCTGGTATATCCTCCGTATGGCATTATACCCATTGGCAAACTGGGTAGCAAAAATGGCTCCTCCTTTTGCTACTGCTATTCCGTAAAGACTATAAAATTCGGCAGTATCAACCAGACCATTCATGTATCCGACAGTATCAGGCCCTGTTCCGGCAATGGTTGTAACCATATGGGTAGATGCTACAATTTCACGAATCGCATTATTTCCATTATCTGCCACATAAATATTGCCTGAATTATCAATAGCCAGTGAAGTAGGAGTGAAGAATTCAGCCACAGAATCAGGTCCATTTACATATCCCGGTGTTGGCTCAGAACCGCTTCCTGCATACGTAGTAACCATGCCCGAAGTGGATATTTTACGAATCACATTATTATACGTATCTGCTATATAAACATTTCCATTGGCATCCACACAAATTCCATAGGGATTGTTAAACTTTGCAGTATAACTTGGTCCGTTTACATAGCCGGAATTTGAATCCAATCCCTTTTTAATATCAGCAGTATCTCCGGCAAGGGTAGTTACGACTTGTGAAGACACTTTAATTTTTCTTATAACATTATTGTATGTATCAGCCACATATACATATTTACCAACTGAATCAACTGCTATGCCGGTAGGGGCATTAAATAATGCATTCGTCCCTACAGCATCACGAAACCCTGCGTTAGCACCATTGCCTTGATACAAATTAGCAGTGTCTCCTGCCAGGGTCAATACATAATATTGGCTCTGACTATAAGCTGAGATACATAAAAAAAGAAGGGGAAGTAGTAGAACAGATTTATTTTTTAACATACTAGAAAATGTGCCTTTAAACTACATATTTGTTGATGATGTTCAACGAATATGGTTTAAAATAGGACGCCAAAGGTAGGAAATTCCTCCTAACGTACCCATTTCCCCCATCCCAATTAAAAAGCGTACCTTTGCGCCCGGAAGAATCAATTTTTATACGTGAGGAATTTATATTCTATTGATTTTTCCCTATTTGTGAAAATCGACTTTTAATTCCTATAAACAACGTGAGCAACAGATTTAAAGAACTCGGGATAATTAAACCCGTAGTTGACGCTATTACCGAATTGGGGTTTGAAACTCCTACCCCCATACAGGAAAAAGTAATACCAACTCTATTAAGTGATTCCTGCGACATAGTGGCCCTTGCGCAAACGGGCACCGGCAAAACAGCTGCCTTTGGGCTGCCCTTAGTTTCAATAATTAATTTTGCCGAAAGGGAACCGCAAGCGCTTATCCTCGCCCCAACAAGGGAATTGTGTATGCAGATAACTTCTGACTTAAAGAATTTTTCGAAACATATTCACGGAGCAAATGTTGTAGCGGTATATGGAGGTGCCAGCATACGCGGACAAGTGAATGACCTGCAGCGTGGTGCGCAAATAGTAGTGGCTACCCCGGGCCGTATGGTTGACCTCCTTCAACGTAGAGATGTAGACCTCCAAAATATTCGCTATGTCGTACTCGATGAAGCCGATGAAATGCTGAATATGGGCTTTAAAGAGGACCTTGATTTTATACTTTCTTCTACTTCTAGCAGTAAAAACACCTGGTTGTTTTCCGCTACCATGCCTGATGAGGTGCTTGCCATTTCGCGCAACTATATGAATAACCCTGTTGAAATTACTGCAGGCGTTAAAAACCTTGCCAACGAAAACATTGAGCATACCTATTATGTAACGCATGAAAAAGACAGGTACAATGTACTGAAACGCATAGCCGATTTTTATCCTGATATTTTTGCGCTTGTTTTTTGCCGCACTAAAATAGAGACCCAAAAGGTAGCCGACAGGCTTATAAAAGACGGATATAATGCCGATGCCCTGCACGGCGATTTATCGCAGGCACAGCGTGACCACGTTATGAAACGTTTCCGGGCACGTACGTTGCAACTGCTTGTTGCTACCGATGTAGCTGCACGTGGTATTGACGTGAATGACATTACACACGTGATTCATTATAACCTGCCCGATGAAATAGAAAATTATACCCATCGTAGCGGACGCACAGCGAGAGCAGGGAAAACGGGCATCTCTATTGCTATTATAAATAGCAGGGATGTCTATAAAATCAAAACACTGGAAAAACTTACGCAAAAAAAATTCACCCGTTCCAGCATCCCTACCGGGTTCCAGATATGTGAAAAGCAGTTGTTCCATTTGGTGCAGGGCCTGCATAATGCTAAAGTGAATGAAGAGGAGATAAAAGAATATCTCCCAAACATTATGACGCAATTGAATGACTTAAGCAAAGAGGAAATTATTAAACGTTTTGTATCTATAGAGTTCAACCGCTTTCTTGATTACTACCGCAATGCTCCCGACCTGGATGCTAATGGAACAGAAGAAAGAACCGAACGCCGCTCACAGGAGGGTGCTATAAGATTATTCCTCAGCGTGGGCAAAATGGATGGCTTTGACAATGATAGCCTGAAACAATACCTCACTGAAACAACGGGTGTTCCGGCGGAGGCTCTTGTATGGGCCGACATTAAAAACAGTTTTTCCTTTATTGAAGTGAAAAATGAAATGAAAGACCAATTAATGAATGGATTGGAAGGCCAAACTTACCGGGGAAGGCCTGTAAAAATTGAATCTCGTGGCAATCGTGAAGCTGGTATTCCAAGAGAACGTAATAGAGGCAGTCGTTCAGGTGGTGGTAGCGACAGGCGTTTTGAAAAAGGCTGGGGCAGCGATGGAGGAAGTAGCGGTGGTGATAGAAGAAGTGGAGGCGGATTTGAAAGACGGAGTGGTTCCGGCTATAAGCCTCGTGAAGGCAGCGACAGACGCAGTAGTGGAGGATTTGAAAAACGCAGCAGTTCTACTTATAAACCACGTGAAGGTGGTGAAAAACGTAGTGGCGGATTCGAACGACGTAGCAATTCCAGTTACAAACCCCGTGAAGGTGGTGAGAAACGAAGTGGCGGAAGCTTTGGAAAAGGGAAAGCAGATTTTAAGAAAAAGAGCAACTCATATAATGAACCTCCAACCGGAATAAATAGAAGAGAAAGAAGAAAGTCAATGTTTGGAAATTCAGACAATACCGACAAAAAGAAAGATTAATGAAAGCTTCTTTTGCCGTTACTCCGGTTGCCTACGTAAAAAATGAACGTAGCGGAATGACGGATGATTATTGGGGAAGTATAACTTCTGAAATTATTATTACAGATGATTTGCCCGATGAATGCCTGGATGGAATAGATTCATTTTCGCATTTGGAAATTATTTTTATTTTCGATAAAGCCGACCAGGGAAAAACTTTATACGGCGCCGGCCATTCAAGGGGAAATACGGCATGGCCAAAGGTTGGCGTGTTTGCCCAACGAAAAAAAGACCGGCCCAATCACATAGGCATTACCACTGTAAAACTTATTTCGCGTAAAGGAAGAACGCTTGTTGTGCAGGGCTTAGACGCAGATAATGGTACACCCGTAATTGATATAAAACCGGTAGTAAAAGAATTTCTTCCAAGAGAAGAAACCACCCAACCAGCCTGGATGACAGAGCTGATGCAAAACTACTGGAAGTCCCCCAACCCCTAAAGGGGCTGACTCTTCATAATATTTTCGTATCCTTGTAGTAATGGAATCTATTAAACCATTGCTGGGTATAATTGCTGTTGGCTTGGGTTTTACAGCATATCTCCTGTATATAGTAAGTACCCTCAAAAATAAAATAAAACCCCACGCCTTCTCATGGCTTTTATGGACGCTGACTACTGCTATTGTATTTATAGCACAGGTAATGAAAGGCGGAGGAGCAGGCTCCTGGTCAACGGGATTTACATGTATAGTTTGTTTGGCAATTGGCCTTATTTCGCTATTCAAATATGACAAAGAATATTCTCTTCCCGATATACTTTTTATAAGTGTTGCATTGCTGGCTCTGCTGCCCTGGTTTTTTACCAAAAATCCTACCACTTCTGTAGTGCTGATTGCAAGTATTGATGTACTGGGCTATGGGCCCACACTTCGCAAAAGCTATTATTTCCCGCATGAGGAAAGAGCTGTATCCTTCGGGCTTAATGCTCTGAAGCATATCTTTTCATTCTTTGCTTTACAAAATTATTTGGTAGCCACTTGGATTTATCCTGCATCGCAGATATTTATGAATAGCCTGGTGGTGATGCTATTATTGATTAGAAGAAACCAATTGAAATAATTGTTACATTTGAAATGACGCATCTGGAATATTCACCAAATAAAACTCTAAAACTATGGAAAACACTATGCCATTAGCAGAACCAAAAATAAAGTGGTATCATTACTTAGCCGCATTTTTTGCAGGGTTTTTTCTTGCAAATACTGTTCCGCATTTCATACATGGAATTTCCGGCGACGCTTTTCCAACTCCATTTTCAAACCCTCCGGGCAAAGGGCTTTCCACACCTACTACGAATGTACTATGGGCATGTTTTAATTTGCTGGTGGGCTATATACTTTTGAAAGCTAGCAAGGCGTCACACAAAAACAAACTTCTGCTAATCGTGCTTTTTATTGGCATACTTATTTGCAGCATTATGCTGAGTTATGCCTTTATGGATAAAATGAAAGCATAGCCTGATAGCCACATTTAATTATTCGTTTGTAAGACTTTATTCACAAGTATAACCGGGCCTTCACATTACCATTTTGTGAAATTTTCTTAAACCTCTTGTTTGGAGAGGTGTAAATGATGTATCTTTGCATCATCATTCACACACTCGTATACGAGAAACATGAAGGCAAACAAACTACATCATCGTTATATCCATCAAGGATGCTGTATGCCTGTATGTTGTTGTTGCTAACAGCTTGTTCCCGGTCCCTTTCTCTCTTACTTTTCAAATTTTAACTGTACTATACTTTATTACTTTATGACAATACTTGAACCAATAACTAAAACACTGCCCCGCGAACTGAAAAGTGTAAGCGCTGTACATTCGTTTACAGTTTTTCCGGATGATTTGAACTATAAAGGCTCTTTATTCGGAGGCAAAATATTAGCTGAAATTGATCTCTCTGCTCTAAAAGCTGTAAGAAGAATGTTATATAATACCGATTGCGATACGGCAGTTACTGCCAGTATTGACCGGGTTGACTTTTTAAAACCTGCCAAGTTGGGAGACATTGTTGAACTGACTGCTACCATCTATAAATTGGGCAGAACATCGGTGAGTGTTTTTGTACACGTAACCAAAGAAGATGAGTATGGTAATATTGAAAAGATATGCGATGCACGGCTGGTATTTGTATCTTTAAAAGAGGGTAAGCCACACCCGCACGATCATTATTTACTTAAGGAATACGCAGCTACCGATGAGTTATTCAGCGTAGGTAGCAGGAATTGATTGGATTTTTGTTCTTTATAAATAACCTAAATATATATGCCTGTGAAATTAGTTTGGAAAAATGAGTTGAAAACCGAAGAGTTGGAGGAAACAAAAGCACCGTCTCCATATTTCTTTAATTATAGAGTGGCGTGGACTTCGTATGATAATGATGAGGATATTTTATACCTGCATTTTAAAAAGCCGGGGCTTACAAATACTGTTAAAATGAAAGAAGATGAGGTTGTCATTCACTACAAGAACAATGAAATTATAGGTGTAACCATTATAGACGCCAAGCAGAAATTGAAAAAATGATCTCCAAAATTATTATTTTTGGTGGCTAGCAAGTAACATTATGGATAGAATAACACGTACAACGCGTTTACTAATTGTTATAGCCATTGTTATTATTCTTCTAACCCTTTTTATGTTTTTGTGGAAGGTTCCCATATTTCATTTTAGAAATGAAATTGATGCTACAAAATTTGAAGAGTTTGGAGATTATTTGGGCGGTATATTTGGTGCTATTAGTTTCATTTTATTAATATATACGTATAACCTTCAACATGAAGAAACTCACATAAATCGCCAAACCCAAGATATTGAGTACATAAATATTTTATATAATAATATAGTTGATGATATTAGTAATGCTGTTTATGGTAAATATAAAGGATTAGAAGCAATCTATAATTTTAAATGGAATTCCGAAATAAAAAATTCAATCATGGACACTCTGAATTCAATTCTTCTTTCATTTGAAAATTTAATTGAAATTGCCAAAAATGATACTAATTACAAGAATGATAAAATCAAAGATATTACCTTGACTAGAATTTATTTTCTATTCTATTCAAAAGTTTTGTGGTCCGTTGATACGGGAATATGGGAGCAGAGGGAAATACTTTTATCCGATCATGATGATTCAAAATTCATTATCCCTAGATTTGCAAAAATCACACAAGAAACAGTTAAATACCTTACTGATAGGGGGCTAATTGCCCCTAACAAAGACCATATAAAAAGCATTCTGGAGTATACGACTAAGGGAGTGTAAAAGGGAACAACCAGCTAGAACAACCTGTTCGTCCCCAGGTTGGGCATTTTTTTGAGGTGCTTATAGGTTTTGTCAGTAACCTCACGGCCGCGCGGGGTACGAATAAGGTAGCCTTCCTGAATCAGGAAAGGTTCATACACTTCTTCAATAGTTCCCGCTTGTTCGCCTACTGCAATAGCAATAGTGGTGATTCCAACGGGGCCGCCTTTAAATTTATCTATCATGGCACTGAGGATGCGATTGTCCATCTCATCCAAGCCGTTTTCGTCTACATTAAGCGCCTTGAGGGCATACTGGGTAATCTTGAGGTCAATACTACCACCTCCTTTTATTTGTGCAAAGTCACGAACCCTTCTCAATAAAGCATTTGCAATACGGGGAGTACCACGGCTGCGACGGGCAATTTCCCAGGAGGCCTCTTTGCTGATAGGTATGTTTAGAATGGCAGAGGAGCGTTCAATAATTTTTTGCAACAACTCAGCATGATAATAATCTAAGCGGAAATTAATGCCGAAGCGTGCCCTAAGCGGAGAAGTAAGCAAGCCGGAACGAGTAGTAGCCCCGATAAGTGTAAAAGGATTTAATTTTAGCTGAACGCTGCGGGCATTAGGACCGGTATCGAGCATAATATCAATACGGTAGTCCTCCATAGCAGAATAGAGATACTCTTCTACTACCGGGCTTAAGCGATGTATTTCATCAATAAATAAAACATCAAAATTGTTGAGATTAGTAAGAAGCCCCGCAAGGTCACCCGGTTTTTCCAGCACAGGCCCTGAAGTGATGCGGATATTTACTTCCAACTCTGCAGCTATAATATTGGCAAGGGTTGTTTTCCCTAGGCCGGGGGGACCGTGTAACAGTACATGGTCAAGCGCTTCTTCCCGTTGCTTGGCCGCCTGAACAAAAATACGCAGGTTTTCAACTACCTTTTCCTGCCCCGTAAATTCCTTGAAATGCTGTGGACGCAATACGGCCTCCACTTCTTTCTCGTCGGGAGAAAGGCTTTCACTATCCGGGTTTAGGTTTTCGTTCATGAACTTGTTTCAGCTTTTGCAAATGTAGGAAAATCAATCTTCTATCATTCTGGCCAATTTGGAATGAGGAAAAAGGCCGGCATATATCTGCAATGGGGCAATCAGCATTCCGACAGAATATGTAACCGAATTAAAATCATATCCCAAAAGTGTTTTATTAACCAGCATATACCGGTATCCTACCTGGGTATAAAGCCCTACATATTTATTAAAATTATAATCCAACTCTACCTGGGGCTCGAGGGGCATAATAATTTTATTGCTGGCAATAACTATTTCTGTTTTGTTGGTGTACTGATAACTTGAGCTGCCAATGCCAATATATACAGGGAAATCCAGTGTCCAATGCTTTGTAAGAGCCATAGTATACTCTGCAAAATAGGAAATATATGAAAATTTAAGCTTGCCTTTTAAAGTGTCTCCTCCTGTATATTTTATAGAAGATATGGTTGAAGCAAGAATGTTAATCCCTCCGCCAATGGTAATTTTTTTATCAAAACATACACCCACGCTAAAACCAAAAATGTATGCCAGATTATTATCAATATAGGAGTCGCGCGAATCAACGTTAAATGAAAAACTTCCTTTTTTTTCTATAGCAGACTGGAGGGAATCAATAAACTGCGCCTTTGATATAAGCCCTAAGCAGCAGAAAAGTAGTATACAAAGAATTTTCCTCACCGATTTTCAAAAGTAGGCTTTCTGTGTTTTATGGAGAAAGAAAACCGGATGAATTATCTTTCGCAAGGACAAACAGGTGTGAAATAAATATTAGTGGTTGGCAGAATAGATTTCAAAAAATCCTGGGCAGCGGCTTCCACCAATACATCACGAAGGTCAAGAACCTTCAAATTACCGCTTATGTTTTTCAATTCATATGGATAGGAGGAAATATTGTCATCCCATAAATCAATATAGCGTAGCTCTTTGAGGTTTCCTATAGTATGAGGCAATGTGGACAACTTTTCGCAGCGGCCCGCAATGAGGTATTTTAAATGTGTGAGATTACCAATTTCGTCAGGTAAAGAATCTATATTGTTTTTAGAAAGTATCAGAAATTGCAAATCTTTCAATTCACCAATCCAGGAGGGGATGCTGGTAATTTTATTTTTGCTGAGGTCAAGATATTGCAAGTTGGTTAACTTTTCAATATCCTTTGGAACTTCTGAAAGTTTATTCTTGGAAAGGTCCAATTTTAAAGCATTTTGCGGATCACGCAAAGCCTCTTGCACATTTTGATAACCTTCCATGGTGTCGAGTGAAAGGGAATCGAGCAGTTGGGAGAATCCCGCAAAAGGGGATAAAAGGAGAATAATAAAAATAAATACTTTCATTGAGGCAATTATTTCTTTTCTTCGAAAACACCCATCGCACAGAACTTCGCAATACGCTTTTGGATTCTCTTCTCGGGGTCGGTTTTCACTAGTTTTTCAAGCTGCTTCAGTAATTCTTCTTTTACATATCCAAAAGCTTCCTGGGGAGCAACATGCGCACCTCCAAGAGGTTCTTTTATAATTCCGTCAATAAGTTTGTTATGCAACATATCATCAGGAGTCAGCTTTAGTTGTTCCGCTGCTTTTTCTTTAAAATCCCAACTTCTCCAAAGAATAGAGGAGCACGATTCAGGCGATATTACAGAATACCATGTATTTTCAAGCATCAGCACTTTATCCCCTATTCCGATTCCGAGCGCACCCCCGGAAGCTCCCTCTCCTATAATAATGCAAATAACAGGCACTGTAAGCCGCATCATTTCATAAAGGTTACGGGCTATGGCTTCTGCCTGCCCCCGTTCTTCACCCTCCAGCCCAGGATAAGCGCCGGGAGTATCAATAAAGGTAACTATGGGTATCTCAAACTTTTCTGCCAGTTTCATAAGGCGTAATGCCTTGCGATAACCTTCGGGATTGGGCATCCCAAAGTTGCGGTATTGGCGCAGCTTCGTTGAGTTTCCTTTCTGTTGGCCTATAAACATAATACTCCTCCCATCTAATTTGCCCAAGCCACCTACCATGGCTTTATCGTCTTTTACGTTGCGGTCACCGTGCAATTCTAAGAACGTGCCCTCTGTGAGATATTCTATATAGTCAAGCGTATAAGGCCTGTCGGGGTGACGTGATAACTGTACTATTTGCCAAGGGGTTAGACCTTCAGCTATATGCTTGCGGGCCTCTATAATTTTACCTTCCAAATCTTTCACAGTTGCACCGGTATCTACCTTGCCTTTCTCGCCTATCTGCTTTACTTTGTCTATCTGCTCGAGTAATTCCTGAACGGGTTTTTCAAAATCAAGAAAGTTCATTCCATACATTTTTGAGAGTGCTAATTTAGAAAAAAGAGGGGACTATGATATGGGACTCTTGAACCGCTTACTAATTATGCTTATGATACACTCTCCACTTTTCAATTACCTGTTGCATATCGTCGGGTAAGGGCGATTCAAAATACATGGCTTTGCCTGTTGTGGGGTGTGTGAAGCCAAGTGACATGGCATGAAGTGCCTGGCGGGGGAGCAAATCAAAGCAGTTTTCTACAAACTTGCCATACTTAGCTGTTACCTGCCCGCGTAATATCTTATCGCCGCCGTATACTTCATCGTTGAATATAGGATGCTTTAAATATTGCATATGTACCCTTATCTGGTGGGTACGTCCCGTTTCGAGCCTGCATTCAAGGATGGTTACGTAATGAAACCGCTCAAGTACCTTATAGTGTGTTACGGCATTCCGCCCGTGACCCCCAGCTGGATAAACGGCCATTTTTTTACGATCCTTATGGTCCCTGCCTACGTGGGCATCTACGGTTCCTTCATCCTCTTTAAAATCGCCCCACACTAAGGCAATATATTTTCGCAATACCTTTTTTTCATGAAACTCTTTGGCAAGCTTAGTCATTGCCTTATCGTTTTTAGCAATTACCAATAAGCCCGAAGTGTTTTTATCTATGCGGTGAATAAGCCCCGGACGCAATTCACTAAAAGGGTCTTTACCTGGCCGCTTTGATTTGGGCAGGCTGCCCACGTAATAAAAAAGGGCATTCATAAGGGTTCCGGTAAAATTACCGACTCCCGGATGCACCACCATTCCGGCAGATTTATTAACCACCATCAGGTCAGCATCTTCATACACAATATTCAGGGGTATATTTTCAGGAATGAGTTCAATTTCCCTCTTGGGATAGGGAAATACTACACTAATTTCATCAGCAGGGCGCACCTTATAGCTTGACTTGCTGGTTTTACCATTTACCAATACATTCCCTTCTTCAAGAGCATATTGGATACGGGTACGGGTAGCATTTTCAATTTTATGCAGGAGGAATTTATCAATGCGCATAGGCTCCTGCCCCGGATCTACTTTAAACGAAAAGTGTTCGTAAAGATCGGTATCGTCATTTGGACTATCTATTCCCGCGGAATTCATACTTCAGTTACAAAAATAAAAAAGGGATGCCCCTCTGAAGGACTCCCTTTTATTCTAATAAAATGGCCTGCTAACGCTTATTTCTTGCCGGCAGCAGCTGCAGAATCAGCTTTCTTAGCGGAATCAGCTTTCATTTTCATGGCTGCAGAATCAGCTTTCATCTTCATCATAGCAGCAGCTTGAGAAGCCTTCATTGAATCAGCCATACGAGCTGAATCAGCCTTAGCCTTTTCCATTTTAGCTTTGTCTTCGGCGCTAGGACCGCATGCGATAAATGCTAACATGCCAGCAGCGGCAGCAAAGGTCAATAATTTTTTCATTTTTTGTGTAGGTTTGATGGATTAAAATAGGGCGCAAAAGTATAAAAAAAAATTAAATCCAAACAAATTTTGGATTTTTTTAAAAAAATCTTAATCTACTTTTGAATAATGATGAATTCGGTACGGCGGTTTTTCTGCCTCCCTTCCTCGGTATCATTGCTCGCCACGGGGTTTGAGGCCCCGTATCCCTGGAAACTTAACCGCTCGGCTTTTATACCTTCTTTTACGAGAGCCTGCATAACAGTATATGCCCTGTCAGAAGACAGAGCCTGGTTATCCTGGTCCGTACCTACATTATCTGTATATCCTGCTATTTTAACCTTTATAGCGGGATTTGCTTTCATATACCGGGAAAATTCTTTTACCACTGCCTCTGAAATAGGCTCTAATTGCGCAGAATTGGTTTGATAATAAATATTGTTCAATACATAATTCCCGCCCGATGACAAGGCCTTCATATCGAAACTCATATCCACTGGCTTGCCGCTAAAAGTATCTTTGGTAGTAATTACGCCGGAATTAAATGCATAATCTTTTTTTGTAGCAGTTACTACATATTCTTCCTTGTTCGATACATTTACTACAGCAGCAAAGGAGGCATTCACCGTATCACTTATTACGGCTGCCGTTTTATGTGTTTTGGCATTTGTAATGGTAACTGTAGCCCCGGTAAGTGGATTCCCCTCGTTATCTTTTATCTTTCCGGTCATAAGAGCTACCTTTTCAGGACGGGCTTCTTTATACAGTTCAAACTGGTATATATCATATCCACCCATATTTTGCCCATTGGTACGGGTAGGATCATTGGAACAAAAATAGCCCGTATTGCCGTCGGTACTTACAAAAAAACCAACTTCATCTCCGGATGAGTTTATAGGGTAGCCAATATTTTTAGGTTCGGTCCATTTACTATTGGAATCCATACGGGAATAAAAAATGTCAAAGCCACCTACTCCGGGCCACCCGTCAGAAGAAAAATAGAGGGTATGGCTATCCGTATGAATAAACGGGCTTTTTTCATTTCCGGAAGTATTTATACCGGGGCCTAAGTTTACTGCCTGCCCCCAGTCGCCTGTGGAGGGGTCCTTTGTTGTTTTATACAAATCGCACTTGCCAAGCCCACCCGGACGGTCGCTGGCAAAATAAAGGGTTTGCCCATCGGACGATATGCTGGGCTGGCTGTTCCATGCAGAGGGGTCATTAACCTGTGTACCCATGTTTTTAATATCGCCCCATCCCCCATTGGTAAAATCGCTATAATAAAGCTGGCAACTGACACCTCCATCGGCAGAGGGTTTGCAAATAGTAAAGAATAAGTGTTTATTATCGATGGTAATAGCCGGTCCGCCTTCATTGAGCCCCATATTAAAGGGAGGCTCCATGGGAGAGCCTATTTCGAATGTGCCATCGGCCTGGCGGTGGCTTATCATGAAATATTCTTTCATATTGTCTTCAGCTATCACGGCAGAATTCCTGCTTTGCTTAACAGGCATCTGGCGTGTAAATAAACTAAGCTGATTATCGGGAGAAATAATAGCAAGATACTCATTGTAAGTAGTACATAAATCCGGAACCATGTGCGGGTCGAAGGGTACTTTATTGGTAAATATATCACGATAAAATTTGGCAGCTTTCAATTTCCGTTTTGCATCGTAAATAAAATCATCGTAGTTTTTGGAGAATTTCTTTACATCCTCATCTTTAAAGTCAATATATTTTTGAAGATAGGTCACGGCATCGGCGTACTTGTTTGCTTCGTAACAGGCTATACCTATATAATAATATGGGTCGGAATGGTAATGGGGGCAGGTATTGATTACTGTCAAAAAATAGGGAACAGCCGGGTCAAACGGAGCTTGGTTGAGATAGGCTGTTTTGATAAACTCTTCAGCTAATGCAAAATTAGCAGGAACATAATTGGGTTCCATTTCAATAGCTTGTTTCAGAAAGGCTACTCTTTCTTCTTTCTGGTATTTCTTTTTGTCGGTCCCTTTTTGATAAAGCTCCAATGCCTTTTTATCATCTGTACTGCTACAGGCAGTATCCTGCTGGGCAAAGACAGCCCATCCCTGGAGAGACAAAAGAATAAGTAAAACTGCTTTTAATGGAGAAAGGCGGAACATGAAATAGAAACGAACTTAGAATTCCAAAATTATATAAGTTGGGATGATTTTGAGTAAGTACTGTGAGAAAAGAAATTAACACGAACCTACGCCTTCACTTTCGGGGCAATAAGGGCTTGTGCAATCCTTCTTGCCTCTTTGTCGCTTTCCATATAATCGGCAAGAGAAGGCTTTGCGATAAAGGTACCTTGTTGCATTACCTTTTCAACTACTCCAGGAATATTCGTAAAACGGATTTCATCTTTCAAAAAAGCATTTACTGCTATTTCGTTTGCGGCATTTAACATACAGGGCATATTGCCACCCTTCCGCATGGCTTCACAAGCTAAAAGCATGGCGGGAAATGTTTCCGTATCCACTTTTTCAAAAGAGAGGGAAGGATGGGCAGCAAAGTCGAAGCGCTTAAAGCTGGATGAAACCCGGTCAGGATAAAAAAGTGCATATTGGATAGGCAGTTTCATATCGGGGAGGCCCATTTGGGCTTTGATAGAGCCATCTTCAAACTGCACCATAGAATGAATAATGGACTGGGGGTGTATAATAACTTCTATCTTTTCGGGAGGAAGGGCAAAAAGCCAGCCTGCTTCAATTATTTCAAGCCCTTTGTTCATAAGGGTTGCAGAGTCAATGGTAATTTTAGCACCCATGCTCCAGTTAGGATGCTTAAGGGCATCTTCTTTTTTAACCCCTTCTAGAAAAAATTTGTCCTTTCCACGGAAAGGCCCGCCTGATGCAGTAAGTATAAGCTTTTCAATTTTATTGTGAAACTCCCCTGCCAGGCATTGGAATATAGCGGAATGCTCCGAATCGACCGGGTAGATATTCACCCCCTTTGCTTTAGCCATTTCAGTAACTAACGCCCCGGCAACAACAAGTGTTTCTTTATTCGCAAGTGCAATTTGTTTTCCCGCTTCAATGGCTGCAATGGTGGAGCGCAATCCTGCAAAACCTACAATAGCTGCCAACACCATATCAATACTTTCCATTTGTACCACCTGGCAAAGGGCATCAGCTCCTGCAAATACTTTTATATCATATTCCTGCAAAGCATCTTTTACATATACATATCTCTCCTCTTCAGCTATAACAACCGCATTGGGGGAAAATTCAATTGCCTGCTGAACTAATAAGTCGGCGTTGCTTTGTGCACTAAGCACCTCTACCTGCAACTTACCGGGATTAGCCCGTACAATATCCAGGGTCTGTGTACCTATGGAGCCTGTGGAGCCGAGAATTGCGATATTTTTTGGAGCGACTTGTTCCATGAAAGAAATGCAAATGTAAGAAGGAAGAGTGTAAATACCTTATATGGCTTATATTTTCACCATTTTAAACTCTAGGTTGAGAATAGATTTATAATCCTTTCCCGATTGGTACATAACAGGTTCGCTGGCTTTATAGTGCCAGCTTACTTCTACCCTATTCCCTTTTTTGGTAAGGCTTTCAAGCCGTTTTAATATTTCCATAATGCATTTGGCAGAGGCAGTATTAAAATACTCAAAGTGTATGTGTACAAGAGTTGGAGAAACAGGTTTAAAAACATATTTCTCAATACTTTCAATAAGTGGGCGATAAAACTTTGCAGAGCTTTCGGAAATGGAGTTCCCTTTTATTTCAAGATAGCCACGCTCGGGATAAAATTTAATTTCAGGAGTGTCGGCTGTTGCTTCTATTTCTATGGTAGTCATGTTATAATTTAACTGATGCGTTAACGGTAAATAAATAATAATTATTGTTTACAGGAGAAAACTTTGCTACAATAGGATTCCCCGATTTTCGTACAATATCTATTAATCCCAATCCGGCATTTTCACCTGACAGTTTGCCGTTTTTCAATATTTCTAAGTGTTGCCTTTTTATCTCACCGGGACTATATGAATTAATTTTTTCAAGCAGATTTTGGAGAGGTTCAACCCTATTTTTATCTATGAGATTAGCGGTGGTAATAATAAACATCTCTCCACTTTTTTTAAGCAAAAAAGAAGGAGGCGCGTCTATAACCTCATTCGAACTGTGATGAAGTATATTTTGAAGCATTTCGGCAATAATTCCAACTATTATTTTTTTCGCATTTGGCTTAATATGAAAAGAGGTTATGTTTGTTTCTGATTGCTTCAATATTGACCTTATGGATTGACTATCAACAATGCCCGAATAACTAACCAAGGAGCGCAGTTCAGCGCTTTGGTTTAAAAAAAAAGAAGTATCCGCAAGAATATTAAGCGTGTTCATAATGAAAATGTATACATTTGTTCCCCTTTCCAAATGTGGAAACAACCAAAGCACAAAGTTACTCTATCAGATTAAACCACAACAAATTAGTATATCCTATGTATTGGTTCTATTTGGCATTAGGAATCATTTTTGAAGTGTTAGGTACAATCTGCATGAAGCCGGCAGAGGGATTTACAAAGCTGGTGCCCTCGATATTTGTTTTTGTTTTTTATGGATTGGCTTTAGGTGCTTTAGTCCTGGTATTAAAAAGGATGCAGGAGGTGAGCGTGGTATATGCTATATGGGCAAGTGCAGGAACAGCTATCATAGCTATAATAGGTATTCTGTGGTATAAGGAACCGGTAACCCCTACCAAAATTGTTTCACTATTATTAATCGTTTTAGGCATTTTAGGGCTGGAACTTTTTGATTAACAGGGGATGAATATATTTTTAACAGGAAGTACCGGATTTCTTGGAGGCGAATTACTGGTAGATCTTTCGAAGCGTAAAGAAGTAAATAAAATTTATTGCCTTGTGCGCGCACTCTCCGAAGAACATGCTACCATACGGTTAAAACATGTTTTTGATTTGCATGGAGATGTTTTCGACCCTGAAAAAATTATTCCTGTATTGGGAAATATAGGCGAGCATGATTTTTCACATGTGCTTCTTTCCAATAAAATAATCAGGGATACAAACATCATTGTACATTCAGCTGCCAATACATCTTTCTCGAAAATATATGATAAGATTGTTGAGCAGGTAAATATCTCCGGCATTAATGAGCTTATCAAATGGTCGCTCACTTTGCCCAACCTGGAAACTTTTGTGTATATAGGTACTGCTACTATTTGCGGGAAAGAAGTTACCAATCGAATTGTTAAGGAAGATGAGTCACCTAATCCGAAAGTACATCATGTGGTGAAGTATACCTACACCAAAATGATGGGTGAAATATTACTTGCACAACATCTTCCGAAAGAAAAAACACTTATTGTACGGCCCTCTATTATTATGGGTGACAGCCGCGACTGGCTGCCCCGCTCCTATGTGATATTATGGGCAATTGAGACTGCAAACATGCTCCGCTTAGTTCCTGTAAACGGAGATTCAGCATTGGATGTAGTTCCCGTTGATTTTGCATCCAATTCCATTGTGTCGCTTTTATTTACAAAACGCAAACACTCTGTTTATCATATTTCTGCAGGACAGGCTTCCTACACTACTTCAAAACGTGTAATGGATGCCATTGAACCTTCCTTCCCCCATTTGCCGCCTTTTAAGTTTGTGCCCAAACCCCTGATTAACCAAATGAAACTGTGGGCAAAAAATAAGCTTCCGCAAGAAGCTGAACTATATCAATACCCCACCTATTTAGATTATTGGAAAGGTATTTTTGATGACGTTAATCAAATGCGCATATTACTTGCAGCCCTGGAGCCTTACCTGGAATTTGCCGAATTGGGACAAATATTTGATAATAGCCGTTTACTAAGCGACACAGGTTTCCAAACGCCTGAACCTGCCCATATTTATTTGGCACGCTCAGCCAAGTATCTTAAAAATATTGATGTTTTTGCCGGGGCAGTTGACCCCTAAGCATATTTTTATTCGTTAAAAGCATTCTATTTCCTGTAAATTAAACCTTTCCAATTTCCTTCAGTCTAAAGTGGTTCTGAAGTTAGTAAATAGCTGAGGAATTTTATTTAGGTGGATAGATTTTTTGTTAAAAACTCTAAATCAGGCTAATAATTTTCTACATTTGTGTTTATCAAATACTAAACAAACTTAAGAATATGTCCGGAGTAAATAAAGTAATCTTGGTGGGTAACTTGGGGAAAGATCCTGAAGTGCGTTATTTAGAAGGCGGAATAGCAGTAGCTAATTTTCCTCTTGCAACCACTGAAGTACACAAAAACAGGTCGGGAGATAAGATTGAATCTACAGAGTGGCACAATATTGTATTGTGGCGCGGATTGGCAGAAGTAGCTGAAAAACTGTTGAAAAAGGGAACACAAGTATACGTGGAAGGAAGGCTGAGAACACGAACATGGGAAGACAAAGACGGCTCTAAAAAAAGAGCAACAGAAATAGTGGGTGACAACCTTACGATATTGGGCCGCAGAAGTACAACTGACGAAAAAAGCAGTGATGTTATCTCTGCTTCGGCTGATGATATGGAGTCGGCTCCCCCCGCTGATTTACCATTCTAATATTTTTATACTATATTTAACCCTCTGCCATTTAATGGGAGAGGGTTATTATTTGTAATAATTACGAGAGTTGAGTACAGCTATACTGCCCGGTTATATTTTCCTTCACATTATTGCTTTACAGGTAGGTGAAATATTTGCTTTTCTGTGCATTTTCGTTTTTATTATTTTATCTGCCCTGGTGTCTTGTTCTGAAACTGCCCTATTTTCAATAACAACAGCCGAAAAAGCAATTCTTACCAATTCATCTTCAAGAAAGGACCGCCAAATACTTTTGTTGCTTGATACCCCTAAACACTTGTTAGCTACCTTGCTGGTAGCCAATAATTTTTTCAACCTCAGTATTATTATCCTGTCTGCATTTTTAACCGGGCAGATGTTCAATGTTCTTGCCCATCCTGTACTTGCTTTTTTGGTGCAAGTAATTCTTATTACACTGGTTCTTCTTGTTCTGTGCGATATTATCCCCAAAGCTTATGCTTCGGGCAACCCGCTCAAGGTTTCAAGCCGTATGCTTTATTTTGTTTTTTTTATCCGTGCCATTTTCTTTCCATTTGCATCATTACTGACTACTTCCACATCATTCCTTGATAAATATATTATGCGCCGCCGCATAAAACTCTCCAAAGATGACCTTTCCGATGCCCTCGAATTAGCATCGCAACACATCTCACAAGGGCAGCAAAAAATCTTAAAAGATATAATTCAATTTGGTAATAAAGATGTAAAAGAAATTATGCAACCCAGAATAGATATTGTTGCATTTGATGAACAAACTACATTTATAGAACTGCTTGCAACAGCAGTAGATTCTGCTTTTTCGCGTATACCCGTTTTCCGGAAGACACCTGATAATATGGTGGGAATTTTATATACAAAAGATTTATTGAGTTCTACAGATAAGGATAATTCATTTAATTGGAGAAGCCTACTGCACCCACCTTTTTTTGTTCCCGAAAGCAAAAAAATAAGTGACCTGCTGGAAGACTTCCGTAAAAAAAAGATACACCTTGCCATTGTGGTTGATGAGTTTGGAAGTACTTCGGGATTGGTTACCCTGGAAGATATTGTGGAAGAAATTCTGGGTGAAATAAATGATGAGTTTGATGAGGAAAAAATAGTCTTCTCCAAACTGGATGAACACAACTATGTGTTTGAAGGTAAGGTAACACTTGGAGATTTTTCCCGTACCATAGGAATTGACGAAACCCGCTTCCATTCTCACAAAGGAGACTCCGATACGCTTGCAGGCTTCATTATGGAAGTAGCGGGTAAAATACCTGAACGGAATGAAAAAATAACATTCGGGAACCTTCTGTTTACTATAGAAGCAGCCGATAAAAGAAGAATCCAGAGGGTAAAAGTTACCATAGGAGACACGACTGAGCCATTACCATCTCAAAGTGACGGAGAGAAAAAAGAATTTATAATTTCATGATTTTATGAGAGTTCTACTAACATTTATTTTTGCTATAGTTACAACAACCTTATTTGGCCAGGACAAAGCAGGATATGACCCTAAACAAGTATTTGACCCTGAATTTTTAAATCAGCCTGGGAACGAATACCGCAGTGGAAGCGGTGCACCAGGCCCTATGTATTGGCAAAATAAAGTCGACTATACCATTACCTGCACGCTTGATACAGTTAAAGACCAAATTACCGGAATGGTTACTATTACTTACACCAATAATAGCCCCGATGAACTTAATTACTTATGGCTGCAATTGGACCAAAATCTTTTTACCACCCAGTCAAGAGGGCACATGTCTACCCCTATTGGGGGATACAGGTTTGGCAATGTTGCATTTGAAGGAGGGGATAGTATTCATTCTATCAGTTTAACTGAACATGGTAATGTTAGCAATCCCCAATATGTAGTTACTGATACACGCATGCAGGTAATGCTGGGTGAACCATTGAAGCCTAAAGGTGATAAATTAACTTTAAAAATAGCTTATAGCTTCCTTATTCCTCCAAATGGTTCCGACAGGATGGGAATTACTGATACACGCAAAGGAAAAATATACCAGATTGCCCAATGGTACCCGCGCATGGCCGTTTACGATGATATACAGGGATGGAATACATTGCCCTACTTAGGTGCAGGAGAATTTTATTTGGAATATGGAGACTTTGATTATTCAGTTACTGCACCTGCTAACTTGGTTGTTACCGGCTCAGGGGAATTACAAAATCCTTCAGAAGTTTTAACCTCCACCGAAATAGACCGACTGGATAAAGCTAAGAATAGCGATAGCCGGGTGTATATTATTGCCCGTGATGAGGTTGGACAATCTTGTACAAGGCCTAAGAATAGCGGTCTTTTAACATGGCACTACAAAATGCACCAGTCGCGTGATGTATCATGGGCCTGTTCGAGAGTGTTTGTGTGGGATGCTGCAAAAGTTAATTTACCGGATAATAAAAAATGTATTGCCATGTCATTTTACCCCGTAGAATTTTCTTCCGATTCTGCCTGGGGCAGGTCGACCGAATATTTAAAATCATCGATAGAATTTTATTCTAAAACCTATTATGTGTTCCCTTACCCGGCAGCCTCTAATGTGGCCGGACGAGTGAATGGCATGGAATACCCCGGAATTATTTTTTGCGGCATGTATGGCAGAGACGGAAACCTATTCAATGTAACTACCCATGAAATAGGGCACAACTGGTTCCCAATGCTTGTAGGTTCCGATGAACGCAAGTTTGCCTGGATGGACGAGGGATTCAATACTTTTATTAATAACTATGCCCGTAAAAATTTCAATGGCGAAGAATATAAAAGCAACCCGTCAGCAAAGAGAATTGTTGGTGCTTTAAGCCATCCCGGTGCAAATCCCATTATGACCTACCCCGATGTAATGGAGCCCAAAGACCTGAATACCCTTGCTTATTTTAAACCCTCGGCAGGCCTGAAAATTTTGAGAGAGGCTATCATTGGCCCCCAGCGGTTTGATTATGCTTTCCGGAATTATATTAGCCGATGGGCATTCAAGCATCCACAGCCCATGGATTTTTTTCGCAGCATGAATGACGCCACAGGTGAAGACCTTAGCTGGTTCTGGAAAGAATGGTTTTATGAAAATTGGAAACTCGACCAGGCTGTGGAAAGTGTGGAATACGTGAATGCAGACCCAAAGCAGGGCGTAGATATTACCATTGTCAATAATGAGCAAATGGTAATGCCGGTGGAAGTAGAAGTAAGGGAAGTAAATGGAAAAATAGGCAAGGTTAGTTTCCCGGTGGAAATATGGCAACGTTCAGGAAAATGGACATTTCATTATAATTCTACCGACATGATTCAATCTGTTACCATTGACCCGGATGGTAAATTACCCGATACAGATGCATCTAATAATACCTGGAGCCCGCCGGCGAAGTAAATTGTTATGAAAGATATATTCCCAACATTTCACAAACTACTTGGCAGGAGCGACAAAGAAACCTTGCTAAAGCAAAAGGGAATGGTGATTTGGATGACCGGATTGTCTGCTTCCGGCAAAACTACGCTTGCCATAGGTCTGGAAAAATCGTTACATGAAAAGGGCTTTCTTTGCCAGGTACTTGATGGGGATAATATGCGCACAGGAATTAATAATAATCTTGGTTTTTCGGAAGAGGAGCGCAAAGAAAATATACGACGAATTGCAGAAATATCAAAGTTGTTTGTACAGTGCGGAATGATTACCATTAACTGCTTTATAAGCCCCACAGAGGAATTACGAAACCTCGCCAAATCTATAATTGGAGAAAAAGATCTTACACTGGTTTACGTAAATACACCTCTTGAAATATGCGAGCAGCGCGACTCTAAAGGTTTATATGCCAAAGCCCGAAAGGGAGAAATAAAAGATTTTACCGGAATTAGCGCACCTTTTGAAGAACCTGCTGCTGCTGATTTGGAAATAAAAACAACCGAATATTCTTTTGAGGAAAACCTGAAAACATTGGTGGATTTTGTATTACCAAGAGTGAAGCTTAAAGAAGTACAGTGAGGGTTATGTATAATATTCCTATATGCTCTCACTATGTCATTTGCACCGGAGTAGGATACAAATCTTCGTAGCAGTTTTCTTTATAGTGAAGTTGTTTGTAGAGCATACTCCTGTTCAGTTCTGAAAGTTCTGTATGTCCGGAAGCAGCAAAAATATCGAGGAAGTCATCTAATACTCCTTTTTGATAATTAACTACTCTTTTCCATTTTTCCTCTACTACAAGTCCGCGCATTAGCCTCTTGTTATGTGTCGTTATCCCGGTAGGGCAAGTGTTATTGTGGCACTCCAGGGCCTGTATACATCCGAGGGCAATCATCATACCTCGTGCAGCATTACATGAATCTGCGCCCATGCAGAGGGCTTTCATAACATCGAACCCGGTAATTATTTTGCAGGAAGTGATGAGTTTAATATCTTTTTTTAAACCAAACTCTACCAAGGTATCCGATATAAAAATGAGGGCATTTTCCCAGGGCATGCCAACATGGTCCGAAAAGATTACAGGGGCAGCTCCTGTTCCGCCTTCGGCACCATCCACCGTTATAAAATCGGGCTTGATACCTGTTTCAAGCATAGCCCGGCATATATCCCTGAATTCCTTTTTATCTCCCACGCAAAGTTTAAAACCAACAGGCTTTCCATCTGATAATTCCCGCAATTGTTTAATGAATTGCATCAGTTCCGTAGGGTTTGAAAAAGCAGTGTGTCCAGGAGGCGATAAAACCAATGTATGCGGCTGTACCCCGCGAATGGCTGCAATTTCTTCTGTATTTTTAATGGCAGGTAACACCCCGCCATGACCCGGTTTAGCACCTTGCGATATTTTTACTTCTATCATTTTCACTTCGTCATATGAAGCAGTACGGACAAACATATCGGGCGAAAAATTCCCATGTTCATCCCGGCAACCAAAGTAACCCGTACCTATCTGGTATACTATATCTCCCCCCTGTAAATGATAGCTGGAAAGTCCTCCTTCACCAGTATTATGATAAAATCCGCCATGTTTAGCTCCTTTATTCAATGCCATCACGGCATTGGAACTCAGAGAACCGTAACTCATAGCAGAAATATTAAGCAGCGCAGCACTGTAGGGCTTTTTACAATCTTTCCCCCCAATTGTAATTCTTGGTGGTTCGGCCAATCTCTTGACCGGATAAATAGAATGTTTCATCCACGAAGCATGGTCCTCCTGGAGGTCCAACTCTGTTCCAAAAGGGTGCGAAGAATTATCCAATTTAGCACGCTGGTATATGTATGCTCTGTTAATGCGGTTAATAGGTTTTCCATCTAAATCATTTTCAATAAAATATTGGTGTATTTCGGGTGAAATCAATTCAAGCAGGTAACGCATATGCCCTATCACCGGAAAATTGCGGAGAATGGTGTGCTTCTTTTGTGTAATGTCATTAATTCCCACAGCAACTAACAGGAGAACAATTACAGCTAAAGTGTATAGCGGAAACCATATAAAACTTAACACTACGGCGACAGATATTGTTGTCGTAAAAATTAAACGAGTGGCTGATCTCATACGAAATGTATTTAGAATTTATTATACAATTCGCAGTTCAAACCGGGGAAAACATACTGCGAACTGCTTAACAAAAGTATGAAAATGGCAGTTCACTTTGTCCCTAAAATGACTTAGCAGCCATGTTTAACAAATATTTAATAATTGTACTATTACCTAATACGAATTGCTAACAACTCCGTAAAGAAAATTTTCTAATTTTACTCCGTAATTCACTCTAAAAATATTTTTACTATGGAAACAGAAAAGAAGCATTGGGCCGTTGAAAACGCCGATTTAATAGGGATAATGGTTGTAGTCTTACTTTTACTGTTTAAGGTACTTTATCTCACTATTTCCTAATAGGAAAGATACAGGTTCACTTCTTCGTATTGTGAATATTCATCGTTCTTTCTATCCCAATCAGGCAGAAAGACTCAATGGCATCTACCGCTTTTTGTAAGCATTCGGGCATTTGTTTTTCCTCTTCCTCATTCCACTTGCCCAACACATAATCTACCTGCCCACCTTTTTTAAATTTATTTTCAATACCAAAGCGCAGGCGGGCATAGTTGGTAGTTTGCATAATGTCGTTAATGCTCTTTAACCCATTATGTCCTCCATCGCTTCCAAAAGCCTTCATACGCAATGTTCCAAAAGGAAGGGCAAGGTCATCTGACACCACCAACATATGAAATATGGGAATGTTTGCTTCCTGCAACCAATAACGGACAGCTTTCCCGCTAAGATTTACGTAAGTGGAAGGCTTTAACAAGGTTATGGCTCTGCCTTTTAAGGAATGTTTTGCAATGGAGCCATAACGGCGGTTATCATCAAAAGCAACCTTCCATTTGGCAGCACAAGCATCAAGGATATCAAAACCTATATTGTGGCGGGTTCCGGCGTACTCATCGCCAATATTACCAAGCCCTGCTATGAGAAAGGAGTTCATAAAGTTATAAAGTTTTTAAAGTCCATAAAGCCTGATGACTTTCCACTTTATAACTTTTTACTTTAAAAACTTACTTCTTAGCAGCAGGCTTTTCCTCTTTCTTGGCACCGGCAGCAGAAGCAACAGCACCGGCAGCAGGAGCAGCAGCACCGGCGGCAGGAGCAGCAACGGTAGCAGCAGTTGCAGCAGGAGCTTCCGTTTCACGCGTAGTACGCACAGTAACTACGGCAGCGTTTTGAGGGTCAATAAATCTCAGCTTATTGTTGTCCAACTCTTTCACCAAGATAGATTCCCCTAATTCCAGGTGGCCAACTTCTATTGTAATATGATCCGGAAGGTCATCTACCAATCCTTTTACAGTTAAACGACGAATTTTAGTTTGCAATTTCCCGCCCTTTTTTACTCCAACAGGTGCACCGTGAGTAACTACAGGTATCTTAACAGTGAGCTGCTTACCCGGAATAGCCTCTATAAAATCTACATGCAAAATTTTATCTGTTATTTTATCAAACTGGGCATCTTGTACTATTGCTTTTGCTTGCTTACCATTAATATCTAATGATACGAGATAGGCATCGGGGGTATATAATAGTTTTGAAAATTGTTTTTCGTCAACGGAAAAACTAAGCTGGTCTGCTCCACCGTATAGCACGCATGGTACATTGCCTGATTTACGCAGAGTAATGGCATCTTTTGTGCCTGTGCTTTTTCTGGGCGTACCGCTTATGGAAAGTGTTTTCATGGAATGATGATTTATATATAATTTAAAAAACGAACTTGGAACTTATTGATTCAAAATTATTAACCTTATTAATCACGTCTGCAAACAGGGAGGCTGTTGACAGGACTTTTATTTTTTTGCTTTCAGCTTTTAAAGCTATCGTATCGGTGACTATCAGTTCGGTGAGTTTCGAATTTTCAATATTCTCATACGCCTTGCCAGATAATACAGCATGTGAGCACAATGCCCTTACACTAGCTGCTCCCATATTCATAATCATATCAGCAGATTTGGTAAGTGTTCCGGCTGTATCCACAATATCGTCCAACAGAATAACGTCTCTTCCTTCCACATCACCGATAACCGTCATTTTATCTACTACATTTGCTTTAGACCGTTGCTTGTAACAAATTACCATTTCTGTTTTTAAGTAATTAGCATAGGCACTTGCCCTTTTTGAACCACCTACATCGGGGGAGGCAATAGTAAGATTAGGAAGATTAAGTTCCTGAATATATGGGATAAATATATACGAAGCATACAAATGGTCTACCGGGATATTAAAGAAGCCTTGTATCTGGTCTGCATGAAGGTCCATAGTAATTATCCGTGTAACTCCGGCGGTCATAAGCAAGTCAGCCATTAGTTTGGCACCTATAGCCGTACGGGGACGGTCTTTTCTGTCCTGGCGGGCAAAGCCAAAATAAGGCATTACAGCTACTACCTGCTTGGCAGAAGCTCTTTTAGCCGCATCGGCCATTAATAACAGTTCAAAAAAGTAATCAATGGGCGGATTGGTAGACTGGATGAGAAATACGTTACTTCCCCTTATACTTTCCTCATAATAAGGCTCGAACTCTCCATCGCTAAAGCGAAGAAAGCTCAATTTACCAAGCGCTTGCCCATAGCATTGAGCTATTTTTTGAGCCAGCACAGTACTTGAATTACCCGAGAAAAATTTTACAAACGTCTCCATTTTTTCCTTTAAGGGGGCGCAAAGGTAATATTTTTTCAGTCTTCCCAAAGAAATGAAACGGGTTATTTATATTTGCATATATGAAGCGACGTTCCTTATTGCTTTTGAGCCTTTTTGTAGGCATCACTTTATCAGCTCTCATAGGGGTACAAATATTCTGGATTAACAGTAGCATACGGGTTACTGAAAGGCGTTTTGACCAGGATGTTAATTAGGCTATGAATGATGTGGTTTACCGCGTTGAAAAATCGGCCACGGCTGCCAAACTGACCCAAAAATTCAATTTTCGCAAACAGGTTGTCCGCTGGCTTTCCAAGAATGATTCTACCCCGGGCGGAACTCAGATCTCAAAAGATAACATGAGGGATAGGAATGGGTTTACTATTACCCATAACAATAACTATAATGTAAAAATTTTAGAGGAATTATCTACTGATTCCAATGGGGTGGTTACAGGCAAAATAAGCCATAGTTACTATGCCCGTGACACTATGCCCAATGGCGATTTTGGAGTGGGATTAAAGTTTGAAGAAAAGAATGCCAATCCCATAGATAAACAAATGCAGTTTCTGATGCACCGGACTGATGCAATGGGAGACAGCAATGTAATGAATGACATTTTTGATGAATTGGTAAGCATCCGTGTTTACCATGATTTTAACCCCCATATTGATACAGGCCAGATAGATTCTATTGTTACCAGGGCACTGAATGATAAAAACATTCATATCCCGTTCCATTTTGCAATCTTAAATTCAACTGCAGATACTGTACTTACTGCCTCTAAAACTGGGATGGATTCAAAGTTTCTGCAATCTCCTTATAAAGTGAACTTGTCTCCCAAAACGGTGTTTATTCAACACGTTTTCTTTCGCTCGTATTTCCATCAAAAACCAGTTATAGTTTAAATGGTGTCGAAATCACCCTGCTTAGTTCGATCCTGCTTATTGTTTTAATAATTGCGGCATTTTATTTCACCATCTCCACCATTATCAGGCAGAAAAAGCTTTCTGAAATCAAAAACGATTTCATTAATAATATGACCCATGAGTTTAAAACCCCAATTTCCACCATAAGCCTTGCAGGCGAAGTATTAAGTGACGAAAGCATTGAAAAAACTCCGGCGTCAGTTGAAAAATACCTTAAAATAATTAAGGACGAAAATAAGCGGTTGGCAGGCCTGGTAGAGAATGTGTTGCAGGCAGCTGTTTTAGATAAAGGACAAATGAAATTTAAGGTACAGGAATGTGATATTCACCAAATAATAAATGATGTCATTCAAAGCCTGAACCTACAAATACAAAATAAAGGGGCTGTTATCACAACAGAATTGAATGCTCAGCGTTATTCTCTTTTTGCCGACCGTATGCACTTGGGAAATATTATCTATAATCTTATTGATAACGCGTTGAAATACTCCAAGGAAACACCACAAATTAAAATTTCCACTTATAGCGACCAGGGGGGTATTTCTATATCTTTCCAGGACAATGGTATTGGTATCCGCAAAGAGGACCAGAAAAAGATTTTTGAAACATTTTACCGTGTACCTACGGGAAATATACACACGGTGAAGGGGTTTGGGCTTGGGCTTAGCTACGTGAAAGCAGTGGTTGAAAAACATACGGGGCATGTGGAAGTAGAAAGTGAACCTGGTGTGGGAAGTACCTTCCTCGTATATTTGCCTTTTATTAATACTCTTACCTAGATGACAGCAACACCCGAAGAAAAAACTAAAATCCTACTTGCAGAAGATGATGAAAGCCTGGGGCTTTTATTAAAAGATTTCCTTACTGCCAAAGGCTTTGAAGTGCAACTATGCAACAATGGCAAAAAGGCATTTGATGCGTTTTCAAAAGGCACTTTTAACCTCTGTGTGCTGGATATTATGATGCCGGAAAAGGATGGGTTTACCGTTGCGAAGGAAATACGGATACTAAACAAGCACATTCCCATTATCTTTCTTACGGCCAAATCTATGAAGGAAGATATAATAGAAGGTTTCAATAAAGGCGCTGACGACTATATCACCAAACCATTTAATACGGAGGAACTGCTGCTCCGCATCCATGCAGTTATGCGCCGTGTAAAACCTGCGGGGGATGATAAAGAAGAATTCCAAATTGGGCTTTACCATTTTAATTATAAAAGCCTGGCATTGGAATTCAAAGGGAAGCATGAAAAACTTACCACTAAAGAAGCTGAATTACTTAAATTACTCTGCATACATTCCAACAACGTGCTTGACCGTAACTTTGCACTAAAAGCTATTTGGCAAAACGACAGTTATTTCAATAGCCGCAGTATGGATGTTTATATTACCAAACTCCGCAAATACTTAAAGGAAGACCCTAATGTACAAATCATTAATATACATGGCAAGGGGTTTAAATTGTATATAGAGAAAGAATAACAGATAGTCCGGTATATTCTTACTTCAGAACAATCTCTTCAATAACTGTTTTCCCTACTTGTTGATTAAGGTCCTCCATTAATTTAGTGCGGGAGTAAAGCAGTTCTTGTTTCAGAGGGGAGGAATCTACTTTTACAAAAAGCGTTTTGCCGGAAATATAAATTTCCACCGTATGCTTGGATATTAGGGGGCCGACTGTCTTTTCCCAGGAGCGGATAAGTTTATATTCGTCAATCTTTTCATCCACGCCATTCAGGCGCATAACTTCCTTTATGGCTTCACCCAAAGCTTGTGTGTTTGTTTTACGCATATTGTAATTCTTTTATCACTCCCCCAGAAACAGGAAACAACTTATATTCTTTTTCGCGGTTTTCGAGAAGCCCTTTCATACGTTGCAAATTAGTATCTGTAATAAACACTTGTTCAAACTCATCCCCGCAAACCATATCAATAAGAAAGTTTACACGGCTATCATCCAACTTATCGAAAATGTCATCAAGTAGAAGTATTGGGGACGAGGTGTATCTCGTTTTCAGATAACGGTATTGGGCTACTTTAAGTGCAATGATAAAGGATTTCTGTTGCCCCTGGGATGCAAACTTCTTTAGTGACTTGCCTTCCATACAAAAAATCCAGTCATCCTTGTGAACACCGGTAGTAGTATATGTTAATGCCCGGTCTTTAGGCAATGTATGTGCCAGCAGTCCTTCAAAATCACCTTCCATCAGGTTAGAGGAGTATTCTATATGAGCTTTTTCCTTCTCCCCCGATATTTCATTATAGGCTTTAAGGAAAAGTGGGGAGAACTCCTCCGTGAACTCCTGCCTTCTTTTAAAAACGGCATTGCCCCTGCTTACTAATATGGAATCATAGGTTGTTAAAAGTGTATCGTCCCAAGTCCTGTTTTCATGGAATTGTTTAAGGGTGGCATTACGGTTCACAAGAGCTTTGTTGTATTCTATCAGGGCATTTAAGTATTGAGTATCTATTTGAGATATAATAGTATCTACAAATTTGCGGCGTATGTCACTCCCACCATATAATAATTCCGAATCCATAGGAGTTATCATCACCACAGGTAAAAAACCAATATGCTCTGATAGTTTGGCATAATCCTTTTTATTCCTTTTGAATTGTTTGCGTTCATTCCGCTTTTGGGCACAATAAATCTCTTCTTTACTACCATCCCGCTCAAATAAACCTTGTATCACAAACATCTCTTCTTCATGCAATATATTTTGGTTATCAAATGAATTGAAATAGCTTTTGCAAAAAGAAAGGTAATGAATGGCATCCAGCAGATTGGTTTTACCGGCACCGTTATGCCCCAATACGCAATTTATTCCACCTGAAAAATCGACAGCAAGTTGAGAGTAGTTTCGAAAGTTTATAAGGGATAGGTGTACAATACGCATAGCCATGTTTTACCCTTCAAAGTTACATTTAAAATATTTCAGAAAGAGGTTTTATTTGGAAGTATTTATATTATATACTCCCTCCTCTCATCATTAAAACACTACTCTGGTATTGCTAAAAAACCTATCTTTGCAGACTTTTATTAATAACCCCCTAATAAATAAAAACTGTATGTATCCTGAAACACTTGTAACGCCTATGAAGTCTGAGCTTACGGAAGCAGGCTTCGAAGACATCACCACTCCGGCCGGTGTAGATAAAGCGGTTAAACAACCCGGCACCGTTCTTTTAGTCTTTAATTCTGTTTGCGGATGTTCAGCTGCAGCCGCCCGTCCCGGAATAATTGCATCACTGGACAATAAAAAGAAACCTGATAACTTAGTAACCGTATTTGCGGGATTTGATGTAGAAGCCACTTTCCAGGCACGCAAGTACACTCTTCCATACCCACCCTCGTCTCCTTCTATAGCCTTATTTAGGGATGGAAAGCTGATCCACTTTGTTGAACGCCACCACATCGAAGGACATTCTGCCAATATGGTTGCGGAAAACCTGAAGGCGGCTTACGACGAGTATTGCTAAGAAAGCAATTTTTTTAGTTGCTTCCTTTTATCCAGTTGACAATACGGTCACTGAGGGGAGATTCATTGCTCAATGCCACACCTACCCAATTTCCGTTTTCGTCAATTAAGAACTTTTGAAAATTCCATTTAACTGGAGCATCCTGCACCCCATTTTCTGATTTTTCAGTAAGCCATTGATATAAAGGATGCATATCATCTCCTTTTACAGAAATCTTTTCCATCATTTGGAAAGTAACATTGTAGTTTTTTGTACAAAATTCATGTATTTCTGTATTAGAGCCCGGCTCTTGGCTCCCAAAATTGTTTGCCGGAAAGCCAATAATAGTAAAATGTGCTCCTCCATATTGTTGGTATAACTTTTCAAGGTCAGCATATTGCGGAGTATATCCGCATAAAGAAGCCGTGTTAACAACCATTACTTTTTTCCCTTTGAGCGTAGAAAAATCAAAATTCTTTCCATCTATAGTTTTAGCTTTAAAGTCATATAATGTTTTAGCAGCCGATTTTATTCCAAAAGAAGTCAGTAAAAAAATGCAGGCCGCAGCCATAATAGCGAAAATTATGAGTTTTATATTCATAAATATTAAATTTTCGCTAACTTATTAAAATTACCAATAGAAATATCATTTTTTAAAAAATATAACATATTTTTCTTTTTTCACTAAGAAAAAGTTCAAATAAAGAGCAACATGGGTATTGAAAACCAGCACTATATAAATAGAATATTATATTTATATTAAAAAGCACATCTATTCCTCCACTATATTCCAATATCTCTGTATATTTGCATCCTAAATCAAATTCGTTATGCGCCTGAACAAACTATTATTAATAGCATTTTTTTCAATTCCTGTAATAGGTTTTGGACAAGGAAACGAATCCAAATGGGATGCGGGCCTTAAACTTGGGGGAGCAAATGGTGAAACTGCCATTGGAGGAACACAACTAAGCCAGGTACGCT
>JABDAL010000006.1:62287-64525 GCA_013289165.1 Bacteroidota bacterium | reverse complement strand
ATTTCAGATGCCGATGCAGAACCACTGTTCACTAACATCGCCACGTGTATGTTGGTATCAACCGGATCGTTAGTAGTCAAATCAAGATGGTTCCATTCTTTCATTCTGCCACGCGTGTTAACTACCAACTGATTTTTGGGCTCAAATACATTTACTACATCAATTGCCTCATCAAGCAAACCTCCGGGATTATTTCTCAGGTCTAAAATTACTCCTTTCAGATTTGGATTCTTTTTTAGCGCTATCAGGGCATTCCTTACATTTCTACCCGCTCCCTGTGTAAATTCCACAAGGCGTATATATCCAATGTCATCCGAAATCATTCCGCTATAAGGTACATTGGTAACCGTAATAGACTGCCTGATAAGAGATTTTTCAACCGGGGTGGAACTTCCGGGTGAAAGAACCACAAGCTTAACTGCCGTACCAGGTTGCCCCTTCAAAAGTTTGCCTACATCATCGGTATTTTTACCGGACAATGAAATTCCATCTACACTTATTATCCTGTCACCGGCTTTAAGCCCGGCCTTCGTAGCAGGTGAATCTTCATAAGGTTCAGCCACCTCAATATTATTACTATCCTTTTGAATAAGAGCACCTATGCCTCCATATTCCCCGGTGGTCATAAACTTAAAGTCTTCTATTTCCGATTCAGGTATGTAATTGGTATAGGGGTCCAGGGACTCAAGCATGGCATCAATACCGGTTTTCATAAGGGCGCCGGGCTTTATGGTATCTACATAGTGCATATCCAATTCCCGGAGCATAGTGGTCATTATGTCAAGGTTCTTGGAAATTTCAAAATAATTATCGGTATAATTGTATGAAAGAAAACCATAGCAACCTATAGCTACGACAATTAATAACAATTGGAATTTCTTCACTTTCTGAAAAAAACGTTTCATCATAAATCAATTTTTAAGGAACAGGGTCGTACCCGTGTTTGTGGCTAAACGGGTTACAGGATAATACCCTTTTCAAAGTAAGCCATGAACCTTTCAAAGCCCCATATTTACGAAGTGCTTCTTTGCCGTATTCTGAGCAACTGGGAGTATAGCGACAGGCAGGCATTAACCAGGGGGAAATCATTTTTTGATATATACCTATAAGCAGTATGAGAAATTTACTCAACACCCGTAGCTGTTTTAAATTGTTGTAAAGTTAGGACAATTTTAGATTCAATCTCGTCGTAAGGGCTTATTTTCTTGGAAGTGTAAATAAATATCAAATCATAGGTCTCACTTGCTTTTGTCTTATAAACCTTATTCTTCCGGTATGCCTCCCTCATTCTTCTTTTCAGCAAGTTGCGGGTAACTGCACTTTTAAATATTCTTTTGGGGGCACTAAATGCTACTTTGACAGGTACTTGCTTTGTTTTTTATCGGTTGTCCATAAAAGCCTTACAGGGTGGTTAGTAATAGCCGTTCCTTCCTGGAAAACCGATTCCAATGCCACTTTTTCATACAAACGCTCATGTTTTCGCAAGGTTTCTCTGCGGGGCATACTGTGTAAACGTTGAAATATAAAATTACTTTTTGCGCTTGCCGCTTTTCTTTGCCTTTTTAACTATTGGTTTGCTCTTCTTTTTAGCGACAGGCTTGTTTTTTATTTTCGTCGCAGGCATTATTTTTTTCTTAGCCGGTTGTTTTGGCTTAGGCTTGACTACCGGCTTGGCTTTTTTAGCTGTGGGTTTTTGAACTATTTTAGGTGCAGGTTTTTGAATTACTTTAGGCGCAGGCTTTGCAACTTGTTTTTCTTTCTTGGGCTCGGCTTCCATCTTTTTCTCCGGCAATGACTTTGCCGGCTTTTTAGCAGCAGGTTTAGCTTTTTTAGGAGGAGGTGCCATAGCTGCAAATGGGTCATCAGAAAGAATATATTCACCTTTCAAATACAGGTCCATGGCAGCGGCCATAGATGGAGAGTTCGGCTGTGGAGCTACAATATGGTATTTCAATCCTGCACTTGTAATTGCTTTTGCCGTTTGTTCACCAAAAGCAGCAATTACTGTATTATTCTGCTTATAGCCCGGGAAACTATTTAACATAGAATTCATTCCCGCAGAGCTAAAAAGCACTACCATATCATATTGGGTAAAATTAATATCGGAAATGTCTGAATAAACGGCTTTATAAAGAGGTGCTTTCACATAACGAATACCGTCCCTGTCGAGCAGGCTGGTATATTCCTCATTGGGGCCATCGGAACAAGGTAAAATGATTGCTTTGAGTAGTATCAACG
>JABDAL010000006.1:0-62277 GCA_013289165.1 Bacteroidota bacterium | reverse complement strand
AAAAGATACTTATCATCTTTATGCTTTTTCCGCATAAGTTCTACCAAATCAGCATAAGAATGATTACTGAAAAATATTTTCCTTTTCCTGAATTGAATATATTTTTGAAGATAATAGGCAGTGGTCTCCGAGATACAGAAATACTTCATGGTTTCCGGTACAATAACCCGCATCTCTGTACATATACGGAAGAAATGATCTACCGCATTTTTGCTGGTCATTATAATAGCCGTATAAGATAGAATATCTATGCGGTGTTTGCGAAATTCTTTTGCGGGTATTCCTTCCACCTGCACAAAAGGCCTAAAGTCAATTTCAACACCATGACTTTTAGCTATTTCAAAATAAGGGGAGCGTTCAAGTTCCGGCTTAGGTTGGGAGATAAGTATTTTCTTTATTTTCATTAACAGTGTATTCTTTCTGTCATAATTTTTCTTACCTAAGGCTATAAATTATAATTCTTACTCCATTCAAATAACAGCACCAATGGAACAATTTCAAGCACGCAAAGATACAAAAATAAATACACCATGTTTAAACCCCTGTTTGTCATAAGAATAAACATTTTTACAGTCCGGTAAAGAAAAAATATGATAACCAGGGCAAGCATGCTCTTCTCAACTATGTTCTCATTGATATTTCCGACAAAATAAATAACCATGGCTATTGGTAATAAGGCCATACTGGCAAGATGCGCAGAGGCATATATTTCATTAATATAGCCTCTTACATCTGTTTGAACCCTGAAAACAGCTCCACATAAAAACAAAGCAATAGTTTTAGCCAGGTAGTATGCGAGTAGTAAGGCACCCAAAAACGCAAATTCATCCAGCCCCTTAAATCGCATTTTGATACTATGAAACTGCAAGGTTTGCATAGCAAGCAGGGAAACAGTACAGATAAATATAAAAAATAGGGCAATTGAATCGGGAGTAAGTGTCTTTTCCTCAATTGAATTACCACGAAAAAAACCGGATACCAGGGAAGGCAGTTTTTTAGGATTAGTACTTCTTACTACCACAAACAATCCCGCACAAAAAAGCAACAATAGGGTAATCCAAACCTCATGGGTTGAATTTCTAAGAGTAGGTGCGATTGACATCGGTTTTATGCCTTTATATCTGCAAAATTAGCAGAATAACTCCTTGTTAGCCCCAAACCTATAGGGGTTGCATACAAAATTAATTCCTCCTTTTTAAGAATCTAATTACTATCGTTAACACTCCTTAACTATTTACCATTGGTGCACCCTGTACATTTGTTGTACAATATCATGCTGAATGGTTTGAATTAGTAATAAATATCACCCTATGAAACATCTATTTTTTATTCCCCTGATTGGACTCATTAGTATAGGGAGTGCTGTATTTGCTCAAAATACAGGCAAAGTAGATGTAATAATTATCGACCAGCAACAGAAACCACTGGGTGAAATATTTATAGAACTGGTAAGAGCAAAAGATTCAACAATGGTGCAGTATACAGTTAGCGGGCAGGATGGCGCGGCAGAATTTAGTAATGTCGCGAAAGGCAGGTATGCTATTTATGTTGCCCAAACAGGATTTAAAAATTATTTTTCCTCACCATTTATAATAGATAGTATACATCCATTGGTTACACTTCCTGCTATAAGGCTCCAGGCAAATTCATTAAATGAAGTAGTGGTGATGGGTAAAACCCCGGTTATACAGCACTATGCCGATAAAACGGTGGTGAATGTGGAACAAAGCCCGCTAAATGCAGTGGGGAGTGCATATGATGTACTCCAGCATTCGCCGGGTGTTCTAATTGACCAAAACGACAATATTAGTTTACATGGCAAATCAAATGTAATGGTAATGATAGATGGACGCATAACCCCCATGTCTTCCACCGACCTCGCAAATTTGTTGAAGGGTATGCCGGCAGAATCTATCGAAAAGATTGAATTTATTACCAATCCATCTGCCAAGTATGATGCGAATGGCACAGCAGGCATCATTAATATTATTTTGAAAAAGAATAAATATGTTGGCACACATGTATCTATAAACGCAGGATACAGCCAAGGAATTTATCCTAAGAGTAATGACGGTTTCAGTATTAGCAAGCGCACAAAAAAGTTTAACCTGTTTGCAAACTACAACTATTCATACCGGGGTGCAGCCAATGCCGTTACACTTCAAAGCAATTACTATACCAACGCTCAACTTGCAAGCGCCACATTGCAAAATGAATATCTCCGGACACCCGTCCAGACTAATACAGCAAGAATAGGCACTGATTTTTTTGCTTCTGATAAAACTACTATTGGGTTTATAGCCGATGGTGGAACCCGGTTCTTCAACCCTTCTGAAACTACTACCACATACGTATACAATGGCCTAGATGCCCTGCAATCATACAATATCACAAACAGCACGAACCCAAATACTACTTATAACTATTCGGGCAACCTGAATATGAAACATACTTTTGATTCGACGGGGCGGGAGTTGTTGGTGAATATTGATTATGCCAATTACCACAGTAAGGGGTACCAAAATATTTTGATTAATTATTACAATCTTGACGGTACAAGTGCCGGAAGCCCCGTTAATTATTATGGGTACCTTCCCGGAAACCTCAGCATTTATTCCTTTAAAGCAGATTATGATGGGGAACTTGGCAAGAATAGCAAATTAGAAACGGGTATTAAAAGCAGTTATGTAACTACTGATAACAGTGTAATGGTATATGACGGAACAGATGCTTCCGCCCCCGTTGATACTACTCAAAGCAATCATTTTATCTATTCGGAAAACATTAATGCAGGCTACCTGACTTATACTAAAAATATTCACAAGGCAAGTGTAGAGCTTGGTATGCGTACCGAACAAACCATTGCAAACGGTGACCAAGTTACCACGGGACAAACATTTGCACACAACATCATTCAACTATTTCCAAATATTTCCATAAATGATTCTCTCACAAAAGATAATCAATTGGGGCTTTCTGCCTCTCGCCGCATTGACCGCCCCACATACGATCAATTAAATCCATTCAGGATATATGTGAACCCTACCTTTTACTTACAGGGCAACCCATATCTTATTCCCCAAAGCGCATATTCACTCCAATTATCCGATACCTATAAAGACGACTATAGCCTGAGCCTTACTTACACACATACCACCAATGCTATTGAAACGGTAATCTTCCCCATTCCCGGCGATCAAAATATTGTGCAGCAAACAGAAGAAAACCTTGCCACGTATGATTACTACGGAGCCAGCCTTTCCATTGTGCATCAATTTGCCAAATGGTGGGATATTAACGCAAGCGCCGATGCTTACCTTAGCCATTATGAAGCTACACTTTCAAACAGCCCCTTAAATACAAACCGGTTTTTGTTTGATGCTTTCGGTATGAATAATTTCACACTGAATAAAAAATTAAGTGCCGAGGTAACGGCATCCTATAACTCAGGCTACGACCTGGGATATTTGTATATTCAAGGTTCATGGTGGGCAGCTGTAGGAGTAAAGATGAGTATCTTGAAAAGCAAAGGCACCCTAAAGTTAAATGCCAATGACATCTTCTGGACTAATACCACCCGGGGAACTACCACCTTTAATACATTCAACCAGGCAGTTTTTGTGAGAAGAGATACAAGATATGTAGGGGTATCATTTACCTATAGCTTCGGAAGGTCACCCTCCTCACAATCTATGCATAGCAAAGGCGGGGCTGAAGAAGAAAAGAAACGGGCAGGGTCAACAAGTTAGAAAATCATTTCCATTTTACTTCTGCCAATCCACCGGTTTGCAGCATAGAGTTTAACTTTTGTAATTCTTGTTGCAACAGTTCCCAGTCATGTTCTATTTTATTAAATCGTGCATCCACTGCATTAACTTCGGCAATGCATTGTGTAGTAGGCCGTGCATCCACTCCTTCTATCATTCCGGACAATTCCTGTAATTCGCTGTTTAGAGGCGCTTGCCCTCTTGCTGCACTTTCCGTCAATAAACGATTTATCATTCCCAATTTGAAATAACAGGTATCTATTTCATTTCTCAAACTGTCATGTCTTCCCAATGGAATATGCCCGGACGCTATTCGTAATTGGGCTTGCAGAGTATCTGTATTATCAACTATTAACATACCCTTTTGCTCATCATGATAGCAGAGCATGGAATAATCGTGTTGTTCTATTAAATCACTGTTAGATGATTTCACTCTCGGGTCCATTTCTACAGTGAGCGATTGTATATAACTTTTCCCATTCACAGTAAGTTTAACCTTATAGGCTCCGGGCATTACCCAGGGAGATGTGGCTCCAGGAGCCGTTTCTGCAACAACAGCAGAAATAGGATAAGAAGGTGGGATAGTAAGTGGCGTATAATGCAAATCCCATAAGAAGCGATGCGAACCGGAATCAGCAGAAAGTATTTGTTGCGGGCGAATCCAGTACAAGGGAATGTTCACTGCCGGAATTTTATACATACTGTCCCGGCTGCTATAATGCCTTACAGCATTTCCCGCTGAATCGAGTATATCAAGTGTAACTTCATTCGCACTTTTTTCTTTCAAATAATAATCTATGATGGCTCCATCCGGGGGATTTTTCCCGGCTGGTTCATCGGCGGGCAAAGGTGTATCGGGCCACATATCCCAGCGCACACGGTAAGCAGCTTCGGGTTGGTAAAGTGTCGCATCGTCTTTCGTTATAGTTTTAGTAATCTGCCTTAATGAGGTTATATTATCCAATATCCAGAAAGAACGTCCATGTGTAGCAACAACAAGATCATTATCTTTAATTACCAGGTCGCGTATAGAGGTGGCCGGCATATTGAGCCGTAACGATTGCCAATGCTCACCGTCATCAAATGAAACATACACTGCTCTTTCAGAGCCTGCAAACAACAAGCCCTTTCTCACAGGGTCTTCTTTCACAGAATTGACAGGTGCTTCCGGCAATCCATCCACAATTTCTTTCCAGGTTTTGCCTCCATCCTTTGTTCTATAAATATGTGGGTGTTCATCATTTACCCTTATGCAATTTACTGCGGCGTAAGCTTCGTTCACGTCGGTATGGCTTGCTTCAAGCATAGATATTTTGTTCCAGTCGGTTATTACCGGGGGAGTTACATCTTGCCACGACCCGCCACCATTGTGGGTTATATGAATCAGCCCATCATCCGAACCTGCCCATATAAGGTTTTCATCCAGCGGAGATAAAGCAATGGTGTAAACCACTCCCCGCCTCTGCATATGCTGCATGGTGTCATTAGAATATACGCCCACACTGGCAGGTATGTGGTAGCTCACACGGGTAAGATCGGGAGAGATTATATCCCATGAATTGCCACCATCCGATGTTTTGAAAACTACATTTCCTGCAAAATAAAGGGTCTTCTTATCAATGGGCGAAAACACAATGGGCGCTGTCCTTATGAAGCGGTACTTACCATTGTGGCAATTAGGGGATATATCCTGAACCTGGCCTGTGCGTTTATCGTACTTTGATATTTTTCCACCGTAAACAATATTGGGGTCAAGCGGGTCAGCCACCACATAGCCATATTCTTCAGCCGATACAGGATGCCAATCCCGGTCTGTTATTTGCCCGTCATTTCCGCGGGAAGCAATTCCAACCGAGCCGCTTTCCTGCTGCCCGCTATATACGTTATAGGGTAAAGCATTGTCAGCACTTACGTGATAAAACTGGGCAGTAGGCTGATTATACCAGGAACTCCATGTTCTGCCACCGTTCACCGTAATTGCTGCGCCCTGGTCGCCTGCCAATAAAATAACATCCGGGTTATCGGGATTAATCCATAAACGGTGGTAATCATCTCCTCCCGGTGCGCCCTTCCAGCCTGTCCATGTTTTGCCTCCATCTACCGATTTCCAACTCACCACATTAATATCATATACTACATCAGGATTTTTGGGGTCTGCTTTCATTTCAGCAAAGTCATCTCCCCTATCCCAATAGCGGATATCATTACTCATCAATATCCACGATTCTCCTGCATCATCGCTGCGATAAATACCGCCCCCTTTTTTAGAACTTATTACAGCATACATCCGGTTTGTATTCGATGGCGAAATGCAAAATCCAATCCTGCCAAGGCCTTCATTCTTTCCGGGTAAACCTTTTTCTAATCTTTTCCATGTATTGCCCCCATCCACCGATTTAAACAAACCACTTTGCGGACCCGTAAATTCCCCATTTTCCCAAGGGCCCTGCCGCGCAGCAAACATATCAGCATATATTATATTCGTATTAACCGGGTCTATGGTTACCTGTATAGCACCCGTATTTTCATCCATAAATAAAACCTTCTCCCAAGTTTTACCTCCATCGGTAGTGCGGAAAACTCCCCGTTCAGCATTGGGGCCGTAAGGATGCCCCAGCGCAGCTACAAATACACGGTTTTCATTTTTAGGGTCAATAGCAAGCCCCCCGATTTGATAAGCATCTTCCAATCCCAGGTGTATCCATGTTTTACCCCCATCCGTTGATTTATACATTCCATCTCCAACCGATAAGTCAGGGCGTTGAACACCTTCTCCACTACCCACATAAATAACATCGGGATTAGATGGAGCCACTTCCACATCGCCAATAGAGCCTGTAGGTTGGTCATCAAATATGGGTTGCCATGTTCTGCCATAGTCATCAGTTTTCCAAACTCCTCCATCATTAACACCCATATAAAATACATTCGGGTGCCCTATTACACCACAGGCCCCAATAGCACGCCCACCGCGAAAGGGGCCGATGCACCTCCACTTCATACAATTAAAAAGAGAGGGATTGAAAGGCTGGGCAGAAAGAGTGAGGAGCGAAGAACTGAGAGCTAGGAGTAGAAACAATAATAGGCGTCTTTTTAGCATAGGTACATTTTTGAAATCAAAGGTATTATTTTCCTTTGCAAGCAGACTCCTCACTTGCAATGAAGTGAAGAATCTGAAAGCATATTTAAAATACAATTTTTCTTATTGAAAGCCGTTTATACAATATCAAATATGGCAGAATGAAAGTTAATAAGCGGCTTTTTTCAGCTCTTTTAATCTTATCTGTTTACTTTATTTCCTGTTATCCCAAAACAAAAATACTTGGACGCTATCCTGACGGGAAACTTAAAGCGGTTCGTCATTATAAAAGAGGGGACTCTTTGAATGAACGTTTTGTTTATTACTATGCAAATGGGCAGAAGCAGTACGTCCGCTATTGGAAAGGTGAGTGGGTATATAAAATGAAATCGTGGTATGAAAGCGGTGCAAAAAGGCAAATGGGGTGGATGAAAGAAAAAGATACGGGAAGGATATACAACCATTCAGATAGTGAATATATTTTTTCAGCATTGCGCAAGGAGTATGACAAAGGCTGGCATGAGAATGGAAAGTTAAAATTTGAAGTTGTTACTACTAAAGACAATTTTCTGCTGATAAATTATTATGATGAAAAAGGGGTGCGCACCAAACAAGAGTTTATAAAACAAGTCCGCCCAGATGGATATGATACCGTCTTATATAGGGTAGGAAAAACAAACAGTGGCAAAACTTATTATGAAAGTATAAAATCTACCAACATTCCAAGCTTTTTATGGCAAGAGTAGTTTAGTTATTTCTTGATATGTACTACCTTTTTCCTTTCAAAATATTCTTCGCTGAACCAGGTGCTAATGGGATAGATAGTTGCTTTCTTCTTAAATGGCTTAAGGTCTTCCTCAATATCTCCACCTGCCAGGTATAGTAAGCCATTTGGCAGAGTGTTGGTAGTTTTTTTATTGCGTATAATCAAACGTTCCACGCGGAAATAAAACTCGCTTATGCTGCTTACAGCTCTCCCGGTTATAAAATCAACCCTGTCATCTAAATTTTCGGCACGGGAATTTAGGGCAAGGGCATTATTGAGTCCTAGCGAATTAACTATTTCCTGTACTACTCTTACTTTTTTCCCAATAGAATCAACCAACAGAAAAGAACATTTTGGAAACAGGATGGCAAGTGGTATTCCGGGCAATCCTCCTCCTGTTCCTACATCCATAATTTTGGTTCCGTCTGCAAAGCTTATCACCTTAGCAATGCTCAATGAATGCAGAATATGGTGCAAGTACAAATGCTCCATATCCTTGCGGGAAATGAGATTTATCTTTTGGTTCCATTCATGATATAACGTACCTAACTTTTCAAAATGCCTTTGCTGTGTTTCCGTTAAGGTAAAATACCTTAGCAAAACAGATACATCATCATTCATTTCCATTCGCAAATGTTTTTACCCGGCAAATGTACCCAATCATTGAAACAAAAAGCCCCGGATTGCTTTCGGGGACTTTCAAAAAGATAATACTTCTAGTGGAACATCTTAAGCAGGGCTGCAACACCAACCAATTGGCTTATCCACAATACCACCATCCACTTCAAAAGGTCATTTATTTTTATATCCATGTCCTGCTTGGTGGCAAGTAAACGGGCATTTTGTTCTTCCTGCTCTTTTAATTTTGAATCTATAAACTCCACCAAAGCTTCGGCTTCTTTATCGCCCAACTTTTGTTTTAATATTTCATAGAGTTTTATATCAGATACCATCATAAATGATTGATTTTATACAAAGGTAGAATTGTTTTACAAATATTTCTCTTAATAGTCTATTGGTTCTTGGGAGGTATGTCTTACCATTACAATATAGATTCTCCTTGGTGTAATTTGATATGAAATTCTGATTCTGTCTTGAACAAATACCCGAAAACTCCCATCGTTCTTTGTTTTCAAATCATCCTGTTTATACATTTCAGGGAACTCCGGGATAGTATGTATCACACTGGATATACGATTACTCACCTTGATTGGGGAAATTGTACATTCTTGCCGGAACGGTATCACATTTTGCAAGGCCTATCCAAGTTGTATAAAAATTTTAGATTGAAAGAAATTTTTTCTATTATTTTGAGCGGTGACACCTACAAAATGTAAGAACTTAAAATAGCAATCCTGGTCACTGGATAATAAATGTGCAAAAGCTTTTGATAAAGCATTCTCATCTTTTCCAAGTAAATCAAGCAAGGAAAGTGTTGTTTTATTATTATTTAGTTCTTTCAGTATCATCTTAGAATTTAAAGATATATAGAATAATAAGACAAATAAAAAGATAGTGATATAAATAAAAAAACCCCGGTATTTCTACCGGGGTTCTAAAAGTGGGCAACAACATACTCTACCGCTTTTTGGGCAGTACCATCTGCGAAGGCGGTCTTAACTTCTCTGTTCGAAATGGGAAGAGGTGAACCCCGCTTCTATAGTCACCCTAAGACTATAAGATGATTTGATAATATGGTGATTTGATAATGCGAATTACCAAATTATCAAATCACCATATTACCAAATCGGTCTAATAAGTTCGACATAATTATAGAAAATACAACAAGATCTCAGAGGGCAATATAAAACAAAATCTGCAAAAAGTCTACGGGTTATTAGTACTACTCGGCTTTGCCATTACTGACTTTACACCTGTAGCCTATCAACGTCATCATCTATAACGACCCTTAAAAGAAATCTTATCTTGAGGTGGGCTTCGCGCTTAGATGCTTTCAGCGCTTATCCCTTCCAGACATAGCTACTCTGCGATGCAGCTGGCGCCACAGCAGATACACCAGAGGTCTGTCCAACTCGGTCCTCTCGTACTAGAGTCAGCTCCTCTCAAATTTCTAACGCCCACAACAGATAGGGACCGAACTGTCTCGCGACGTTCTGAACCCAGCTCGCGTGCCACTTTAATGGGCGAACAGCCCAACCCTTGGGACCTTCTTCAGCCCCAGGATGTGACGAGCCGACATCGAGGTGCCAAACCCCCCCGTCGATGTGAGCTCTTGGGGAGGATCAGCCTGTTATCCCCGGCGTACCTTTTATCCTTTGAGCGATGGCCCTTCCATGCGGAACCACCGGATCACTATATCCGCCTTTCGGCTCTGCTCGGCTTGTATGCCTCACAGTCAAGCACCCTTATGCTATTGCACTCCGCGTACGGTTACCAAGCGTACTGAGGGTACCTTTGAAAGCCTCCGATACTTTTTTGGAGGCGACCACCCCAGTCAAACTACCCACCAAACACTGTCTCCCGTGGTTACGGGATTAGACTTCAAATAAACGAAAAGTGGTATTTCACTGGCGACTCCACCACGGCTAGCGCCGCAGCTTCAAAGTCTCCCACCTATGCTACATATCATTCACCCAAAGACAATGTTAAGTTATAGTAAAGGTGCACGGGGTCTTTCCGTCCCGTTGCAGGAAACCGGCGTCTTCACCGGTATCACAATTTCACCGAGCTCGCGGTCGAGACAGCCATCCAGTCGTTACACCATTCGTGCAGGTCGGAACTTACCCGACAAGGAATTTCGCTACCTTAGGACCGTTATAGTTACGGCCGCCGTTTACCGGGGCTTCGATTCAAAGCTTTGCCTTACGGCTAACCTCTCCTCTTAACCTTCCGGCACCGGGCAGGTGTCAGGCCTTATACGTCATCTTTCGATTTTGCAAAGCCCTGTGTTTTTGTTAAACAGTCGCTAGATGCATTTCACTGCGGCCCCGCTTGCGCGGGGCACCCTTTCTCCCGAAGTTACAGGGTAATCTTGCCTAGTTCCTTAACCGCGGCTCACTCGAGCACCTCAGGATATTCTCCTTGACTACCTGTGTCGGTTTGCGGTACGGGTGGCTTTTACCTGAAGCTTAGAGGGTTTTCTCGGAAGTCTGATTAGGGTCATTATCCGCTTGCCCGAAGGCTCACGGTACTATCGGCTTCAGCACAAGCTGCGGATTTACCTGCAGCCCGTATACCTTTGCTTTTTAACCTTCTATTCCGTCAGAAGGCAGACCTTTCACTACTCCGTCACCCCATCGCAGTAAAGCCAGTACTGGAATATTAACCAGTTGTCCATCGACTTATCCGTTCGGATTCGCCTTAGGCCCCGACTAACCCTGAACCGATTAACGTTGTTCAGGAAACCTTAGTCTATCGGTGTGCGGGTTTCTCACCCGCATTATCGTTACTTATGCCTACATTTTCTTTTCCAAACGCTCCAATATACCTTACGATATAACTTCTGCGCTGTTTGGAATGCTCCCCTACCACTAACGCATTGCTGCGCCGTTCATAGCTTCGGTAGTATGTTTTATGCCCGTTTATCTTCCACGCCCAACCGCTCGACCAGTGAGCTGTTACGCACTCTTTAAATGAATGGCTGCTTCCAAGCAAACATCCTGGCTGTCAGTGCAGTCAGACCTCGTTAGATGCAACTTAACATACATTTGGGGACCTTAGCTGATGATCTGGTTTGTTTGCCTCTCGTCCCAGGACCTTGGCGCCCAGAGACTCACTCCCGATCATATGTCATAGCATTCGGAGTTTGTCAGGGTTCGGTAGGCGATGAAGCCCCCTAGCCCAATCAGTAGCTCTACCTCTATGACAATTAAATCGAGGCTGTTCCTAAAAACATTTCGGGGAGTACGAGCTATCTCCCAGTTTGATTAGCCTTTCACCCCTATCCACAGTTCATCCGAGAACTTTTCAACGTTCACCAGTTCGGACCTCCATCCCGTGTTACCGGAACTTCATCCTGACCATGGATAGATCACAAGGTTTCGCGTCTACCCCCACTAACTGAATCGCCCAGTTAAGACTTGCTTTCGCTTCGGCTGCTTGCGTTCACGCAATTAACCTTGCTAGTGAGGTGTAACTCGTAGGCTCATTATGCAAAAGGCACGCTGTCACCCCAATAAATTGGGGCTCCAACTGCTTGTAAGCGTATGGTTTCAGGTTCTATTTCACTCCTCTGTTCGAGGTTCTTTTCGCCTTTCCTTCACAGTACTTGTTCGCTATCGGTCTCTTATGAGTATTTAGCCTTACCGGATGGTGCCGGCAAATTCCCGCAAGGCGTCTCCGACCCCGCGGTACTCAGGATACTACTAGGTAATAAGTGAAATTCGTGTACGGGGCTATCACCTCCTATGGCGTTTCTTTCCAGAAACTTCCACTTTCCACTTATAGTCCACATTGTAGTCCTACAACCCCTGCGTGGCCTTAACCACACAAGTTTGGGCTTTTCCCCGTTCGCTCGCCACTACTTGGGGAATCACTATTGTTTTCTCTTCCTCTGGGTACTTAGATGTTTCAGTTCTCCAGGTTGGCACTTTCGTGGTGCACCTTCAATGCACCGGGTTCCCCCATTCGGAAATCTTCGGATATAATGGTTATTCGGCACCTCCCCGAAGCTTATCGCAGCCTATCACGTCCTTCATCGCCTATAAGAGCCAAGGCATCCACCATACGCCCTTAAGTAACTTTCTTACTAAAATTGTGTTTTACATTGACCTCTGTTATAGATCATTGTTGTATTTTCTAATTATTATGTCAAAGAACGCCATCCAACCATAACAACAAGTTGGACATTGTGGAGAATATCGGAGTCGAACCGATGACCCCCTGCTTGCAAAGCAGGTGCTCTAGCCAGCTGAGCTAATTCCCCAAACGAGTTTGCTTCCTACACGCTGTAGGAGGCTTATAAGTAGTCCCGGGCAGATTTGAACTGCCGACCCCTACATTATCAGTGTAGTGCTCTAACCAACTGAGCTACGGGACTGTTTTGCGGCTGTTGGCTTGTAGCCATTAGCTGATAGCTGTTAGCTATAGTCCGTGCCCCATTGGTTACAGGGTTATCTCGCATTGGGAAAAATTAAAGAAGCAAGATAGCGAGCAAATAAAACCAATTCGCTCTAAAAAGGAGGTATTCCAACCGCACCTTCCGGTACGGTTACCTTGTTACGACTTAGCCCCAGTCATTGGTTTTACCTTAGGCAACGCCTTGCGGCAATCAACTTCAGGTACTCCCAACTTCCATGGCTTGACGGGCGGTGTGTACAAGGCCCGGGAACGTATTCACCGCGCCATTGCTGATGCGCGATTACTAGCGAATCCAACTTCAAGAGGTCGAATTGCAGACCTCTATCCGAACTGAGACCGAATTTAGAGATTAGCATCTTGTTACCAAGTAGCAACCCATTGTTTCGGCCATTGTAGCACGTGTGTAGCCCTGGACGTAAGGGCCGTGATGACTTGACGTCGTCCCCACCTTCCTCGCTGCTTACGCAGGCAGTTCCATTAGAGTCCCCGGCATTACCCGCTGGCAACTAATGGTAGGGGTTGCGCTCGTTACAGGACTTAACCCAACACCTCACGGCACGAGCTGACGACAGCCATGCAGCACCTAGTTTCGTGTCCTTTCGGAAAGCTCCCTTTCAGGAGCGGTCACTAACTTTCAAGCCCAGGTAAGGTTCCTCGCGTACCATCGAATTAAACCACATGCTCCTCCGCTTGTGCGGGCCCCCGTCAATTCCTTTGAGTTTCAACCTTGCGGTCGTACTCCCCAGGTGGATTACTTAACGCTTTCGCTTTGACACGTACGCTAACGCGCACACATCTAGTAATCAACGTTTACGGCGTGGACTACCAGGGTATCTAATCCTGTTTGATCCCCACGCTTTCGTGCCTCAGCGTCAGTTGTAGTTTTGTGAACTGCCTTCGCAATGGGTGTTCTGTGTCATATCTAAGCATTTCACCGCTACACGACACATTCCATTCACATCAAATACACTCAAGAATGACAGTATCAATGGCAGTTCTATAGTTAAGCTATAGGTTTTCACCACTGACTTGACATTCCGCCTACGCACCCTTTAAACCCAGTGAATCCGGATAACGCTTGGATCCTCCGTATTACCGCGGCTGCTGGCACGGAGTTAGCCGATCCTTATTCTTACAGTACCATCAACCCCGATAGAAATCGGGGGTTTTTTCCCGTACAAAAGCAGTTTACAATCCGTAGGACCTTCATCCTGCACGCGGCATGGCTGGTTCAGGCTTGCGCCCATTGACCAATATTCCTTACTGCTGCCTCCCGTAGGAGTCTGGCCCGTATCTCAGTGCCAGTGTGGGGGTAAATCCTCTTAGAACCCCTACCCATCGTAGCCTTGGTGAGCCGTTACCTCGCCAACTAGCTAATGGGACGCATGCCCGCCCTTAACCGCCGGAGCTTTAATTGCAAAGTGATGCCACTTCGCAGTGTTATGGGGTATTAATCCCGATTTCTCGGAGCTATTCCCCAGTTAAGGAAAGGTTACATACGTGTTACGCACCCGTGCGCCGGTCGCCAGCAGTGTATTGCTACACCCTGCTGCCCCTCGACTTGCATGTATTAGGCCTGCCGCTAGCGTTAATCCTGAGCCAGGATCAAACTCTCCATTGTATGTTTGAGTTTATCCTAACTGTTATGCATTCCTGCATTAGTTATAGAAATTTCATCTGGAATTGGTTTCTCATTGTTCCGGGAATAAAACCCACGAAACAACTTAGCCCGCTATCTTATCTTCTTCAATACTTCAAAGAACTTTCTGTATATAATTTCCGCCTATTTCTAAGCGGATTTCAACACTCTATTTTCGTTTCCCTTTTTTTAAAGGGCTGCAAATGTACACATGATTTCAATACCTCCAACACTTTTCGAAAAATATTTTTTCAGTCCTTGTGTTGGTTCTTGTTTGCCCTAAACCTTTAAAGTGGCTTTGGGCAAGGATTTCAGAACATTTTTATGTAAATTTAAGCTGCTTTTCTAAGAACGTTTTCTTTAAAAGGGATGCAAAAATAGTACGTTTTACAATTGGTCGGCATCAGAATGTTCACATTTAATTAACATACAGGGTAATTCATTCTAAATCAGTCAAATATTTTTTAAGTGTCTTTCTCCGCTTTTATACGTAGCAAAGGTTTAACGCAATTTTTAGGAAAAGGTTCCATCCCCCTACTGTCTCTCTAATAAGATGCATTCTTCTTTTTTATAAATTTGTACTAGTATGTCTATCCCCAAAATAAAAAAGCTGGATACCTCCTGCTTAGATGAGTTAAGAGAACTGATTGGCGTATTCCGAAATGTATTCGAAATGGGCCCCGGGCAAGCACCTCCTGATAGTTATTTTAAAAAACTGTTGAAAGATTCTTCTTTTGTTTGTGTAGTAGCCATGCTCAATAATAAAGTGGTGGGTGGGGCTACAGCCTATATAATGAGTTCTTATTACGATACATATTCCGAAGCATACTTATATGATATTGCAATTTTAAAAGAACATCAACGAACGGGTATTGGCCATAAGCTAATTGACTTTTTAAAGAACTATTGCTCTATTCACAATATCAAAACCATGTTTGTAGAGGCCAACGAAGAAGATATGGAAGCAGTAAACTTTTATCATAAAACAAAAGCATCTGCTGAAAAAGTTGTTCATTTTAATTACTATTTATAACCATGAAAAAACACATAACCACTCTCTTTAATTATGAAATGTGGGCCAATGCCCGCATTTTAGATGCCCTTACTCAACTGCAAGAAACCGACGAAAAGAGCCTTGAGATTATGGCTCATATATTATTGGTGCAAATGGTATGGTATTCCCGTATAGCCAGTTTACCTGACCCACCCGTATGGACCAAAAAAACACTGGGGCAATGCCATGAAAATACTCAAGTAATTATATAACAATCAGTTAATTAATATTACTGTCTCTAACTATGACATTACCTTAAAAAATTAGTGAATAAATTTATTAAGGATTATAAACTTCCCATATCAGCCCCGGTAAAATTTGCACAGTGCTCTCCTGTTATAATGGATGATTCAAAAAAGGATAAATTGTTTCAAATACAAATCCTACAAAGTTTACTTAATCTACCGTAAAATATGTCACGGGTCATATTACACCATAACCACCTATAAATCTATTGTTTACATGTTTTATGTCACGGTTCTTACTATACCGTGACATAACCCTGTAGTAATTTACCCGTCCTAACCTGTTATCTTAAAGGCTTGTTATAACCTGTCAATCTGCGGCTTACAGCCAGCTTATTTGTCATGCAATTAGTATACACTTGCATGGCAAAAAGATATGTCACGGTGGTCAAAAAAATACGTCACGCTGCAAAGCCACCATAAGTATCTGGTTTTGTGAACCTACTATCATTATGTCACATTGTCCGTTTCGTGAAAAACCGTGACATAAAACTTTTCAATTCAATAGAATTTTATTGATTTTTTCGCAAAAATTCGCGCTTGTGCCAAACAATACCTTTGGGGCTTGAGATAACAGAAGTCAAAAAATAATGTGTTATTAATATTTACTATACTTGCGAAGTATATGGTTACACTTACAACCCATGGGGTTAAAATAACGGTACAAAGTAATTATGAGGCAGCCCATTCGCGTCCGGCAAACCATTATTTTATATTCTCATATCGTATACTTATCGAAAACAATACTTCTAACCCTGTCCAATTACTTAGAAGGCACTGGCATATATTCGACAGTATGTCAGGCTGGAGCGAGGTGGAGGGAGAAGGTGTTGTATCTCAAAAACCTACGTTATACCCCTCCGAAGAATATCAATATGAATCATTTTGCCCGCTTATCAGTGAGGCAGGTAAAATATATGGAACCTACCTGATGGAAAATAAAATAGACGGAACTACGTTTTTCGTTGATATCCCTCTTTTTAAACTGATAGTTCCCTGTAAAAATAATTAAAGAGCTATGTTCAAACGGCTATTGTTCACTTTACTGCTCCCCGCTTTGTTTATCACCCTTGCCTGCCGTTGCCATGCACAGGCACAAAAGCTTGACAGGGTAATGCAGCTTTCGGGGGTAGTGGTAGATAAGGACAGTTTAGTCCCAATTCCTTATACAGCCATCCTGGTAAAAAGAACAGGTGGTGGGATAGTATCCGATTATACCGGCTTCTTTTCATTGGTTGCCCAGCCGAATGACACCATCTTATTTTCTGCTATAGGTTACCAGACCAATTTCTTCCGGGTTCCCGATACGCTCAAGGTTGAGAAATACTTTTTCCAGATACATCTTATGACAAGAGACACTGTTCATTTAAAGCCCTTTGTGTTCTATTCCTGGCCCTCAAAGGAACAATTTAAATCCGCTTTTCTGCGATTAGATATACCGAATAACGACCTCGACCGTGCAAGGGCCAATATGGCGCTTGCAGCCCGCAAAGCCCGGTTTAGTAACGATGCCCGTTCGCCTGGGGTCAACTACCTGCAAACCGTGCAACAGGAGAATGATAAGTTATACTATGCAGGACAATTGCCGCCTAATAACCTCTTCAATCCTCTTGCCTGGGCACAATTTATACAGGCCTGGAAAGACGGCTCCCTAAATGTTCAATAAACTGCATAGAATTAATACATTTATCCCCTGATTACAGTAATACTTTACTAATTTTTAATTGCAGGTGACGAAGGCTTTTAGTGACAGAATAAAACTTCTGTTTATCATTCCCTCTTTCTTTTTTGCTTTTCACCAGGCCGGCATTTGCCAAACAGCTACCATTAAAGGAGTGATAAAGGACAGCTTGGGGCAACCCCTGCAGAATGTAATTATAGACGTTGTAGGAAACCCCCTTCCGCCGGTATATACCGATAGCCTTGGCAGGTTTTCGCTCACTGTTCCGGCAGAAAAAGAAATTGAAGTAGGCTTTATTCACTATGGTTACGTAACCCACTACATGAAAGTAAAATTGAAAAGTGGAGAAGTAATGGAATATACTCTTCCTCTTAATATTTCTCCCAGCATATTGCTTGATACAGCCAGTGTTACAGCTATGAAACACAATTCGGAAGGATTATTGGAACTAAATACAAACGTAGTAACCTCTATCCCCATGCCCTCCAGTGACTTCAATGCCATATTAACCACGGCTCCCGGTGTTGCTACACGCAGCGAGCTGGGCTCGGAATATTCTGTGAGAGGCGGCGGATATGATGAGAACTTAGTATATGTAAATGGTATTGAAGTTTTTCGGCCTTTTCTTATAGAGAATGGAGAACAGGAAGGGCTCAGTTTTATAAATCCTGATATGGTTTCATCTGCCTATTTTTCAGCAGGGGGGTTTGAAGCTAAATATGGAGATAAAATGTCTTCGGTGCTCGACGTAACGTATAAGCAACCTACTGCTTTTGCGGCTTCTGTTTCCGCAAGCCTGCTGGGCGCTACAGGGCATATTGAAGGGGTAAGTAAAAATCACCGCTTTACGTATATTGCCGGGGCACGTTATAAAACGAACCAATACCTGCTTAATACACTGGATGTGCAAGGTTCTTACAAACCCTGGTTTTTAGACGGGCAGATTTATATGACCTATGCTATTACCGACAGGCTTGAACTGGAGATACTCGGCAATATCTCCGAAAATGTTTACCAGTTCATTCCCCAAAGCCAGACCACATCCTTTGGCACGGTGAGCCTCGCATATCAATTACAGGTTTATTTCCAGGGACAGGAAGTAGATAACTACCTTACCATGACAGGCGCTACCGCATTAAAGTATAAAGCAAGCGACAAGGTGACCCTGCGGCTTATTGCCTCCGCATACAATGACCAGGAAACACAGGACTATGACATTGAAGGAGATTATTTGATTAGCCAGCTTAATACTAACCAGGGGACTTCAGGCTTTGGCAAACCCGCTTTTAATTTAGGAGTCGGTACGTATCTGAACCATGCCCGTGATGATTTGAATGCACAAGTATACAGCCTGCAACACCAGGGAGAATATGATTATAATACTACCGGTAAATTCCTGTGGGGGGCTTCTGTCCAACACGAAATAGTAACCAGCCAAATCAGCCAGTGGAATTTTATTGACTCTGCCGGATATTCTCTTCCTTACAGCTCTTCTATATTGGAGCTTCAAAATGTAGTGAAGACATTCGATACACTCCAGTCAAATCGTGTAATGGGGTATGTAGAAAATAATAATAAATGGCATGGTTCCGGTAATTCATACCTTACGATTACGGAAGGGGTACGTGCTAATTATTGGGATGTAAATAATGAAACCGTAATAAGTCCGAGGGGTTCTATAGCTTATAAACCCAATTGGAAAAGAGATGTGCTATTCCGTTTATCGAGTGGCTTATATTACCAGCCTCCATTTTACAGGGAGCTTATTGACTTGCAAGGCAACCTGGATAAGAATGTAAAAGACCAGGAATCTATCCATTATGTATTAGGCAGTGATTATAATTTTAAAGCCTGGGGACGTCCATTTAAACTGATAACAGAAGTATACTACAAGCAACTGGTAAATGTTATTCCGTATGATATTGATAATGTATATGTACAATACTACCCAACTATGACTGCACACGGGTATGCAGCGGGTATTGATTCTAAAATAGGAGGCGAATTTGTACAGGGGCTTGAGTCCTGGGCAAGCGTATCTATTCTAGATGCACGATACACTATAAATAACGCCTATTCAACGGTTGATTATAATTCATTTGGGGAACAAATAATACCGGGTGTAACAGCAGATAATACGGTTGCTTATACCCAACAATTCCCTGTAAGCACTATGCCCATGCCCCTTGACCAGCGCGTAACTTTCAGCATGTTTTTCCAGGATTATTTACCCCGTTTCCCAAATTTCAAAGTGCATCTTAACCTGATTTTTGGAACAGGAATTCCATTTGGTATTCCTAATAACCTGTATAGCGACACGCTCAGAACTCCTCCCTACGAAAGGGTTGACATTGGAGGCTCCTATCTTATAGTGGGCAGAAAAGGACAGAAAAATAACCACGGCGTTGCCAAGTATTTTAAAAAGATGTGGATAGGTGTTGAAGTGTTTAACCTGCTCCAGGCTAACAACGTAATATCCTACGAATGGATTTCCGATGTAAATGGCAACAAATATGCAGTCCCAAATTACCTCACAGCCCGTGAAGTGAATGTAAGGTTGGCGATGGAGTTTTAGGCCGGATTCCTACCGCTTCTTCATTTCTTTGTTGTATTGGGCTTTCGTAATTCTTTTGTAGGGGTTTGAAATCCTGAAGCTATCATTACTTGAAATAATCGTCCTACAACAGTTGGCTGAAGAGTATGTTTTTTCTCCTTTATTTCGTCTTCTATTTTCTTATATATACTGATAAGCATTTCATTTAATGTGATTATTTTAATTTTTACTTCCTTAGCTCCCCCTTTTTTCAATATATTTTCAAATTTCTTAATATCGCCTTTGGTTTTTGTAACAGCAACATAATAGGTAAATGAACACGACCCAGTTTGGTTTTCGATTTCTTTGACAAAAGCTGTTGACCACTCTTTCTTAACCAATTCTCTAAATTTTTTCCATGCTTCTCTACCAGAAATTATTTTATTAGGGTCTTTTGTCAGCCAATTATACCAATTAGTACAGTTAAAACCTCCTGTCCATGATTTACAGGAAACTATCGATACTCCATTAATTCCTAATTCTTTGGGGTTGGGATGAATTGCAATAATATCAATATCTGACTTATTGCCCTTACCACGACCATACATAACATTTGCTTTTGTAAGTCCACCTCTAGATTGTAGCCAATCGTCAGCAATTTGTTCAAGTATATCTTCTTTCATAAAATCATTTTATTCCGCATAAATCTTCTCTATCGAAAATTTATATTTTTCCAAAATAACTTTCCGTTTCAATTTAAGAGTAGGTGTAAGTTCCCCACCATCGGTGGTCCATTCATCCGGCAAAAGTTCAAAACGTTTCACCTGCTCTATGTGTCCAAAGCTTGCATTCAAGCGGTCCCTTTCCGTCTCAAACAGGTGATGTACCTTATCATTTTGTATAAGCAGTCTGCGGTTATTGTCTACAGGTATATTATTCGCTTTGCACCAGGCCTCCAGGTTGTGAAAGTTAGGAACAATTAATGCCCCCGTAAATTTACGTCCGTCGCCCACCACCATTATTTGCGATATATAGGGCGATTCTTTCATTTTATTTTCAATAGGCTGGGGCGCTACATATTTTCCCCCTGATGTTTTTAACAGTTCCTTTTTGCGGTCGGTTATCATCAGGAATTTATCTTTAAAAACTCCAATATCGCCCGTATGGAACCAGCCATCCCTGTCAATAGCCTCCATAGTAAGGTCGGGGCGCTTATAATAACCCATTGTTACATTAGGGCCTTTACATAATATTTCCCCATCGTCAGCCATTTTCACTTCCACTCCCGGTAGCACTGGGCCCACCGTTCCAAACTTTGCACCTCCCGGTTCCAATAGGTTTACTGATATAACGGGTGATGTTTCTGTAAGTCCATAGCCTTCCAGTATAGGTATTCCAGCCGCCCAAAACACCCGCTGCAAGCGGGGTTGTAAAGGCGCACTACCCGATACAATCGTTTTTATATTGCCGCCTATGCCCTCCTGCCATTTTTTAAAAACCAGCTTACGGGCAATGCCTAATTGGAAATCATACCACCAGCCATTAGCGTGGTCAAGTTCATAGCGTACACCCAAATTTACCGACCAAAAGAAAAGTTTCTTTTTAATTCCTTTCAGGGCATTACCTGCCGCAAGAACTTTATCATATACCTTTTCCAGCACACGGGGAACTGCCACAAATATATCCGGCTTCACTTCTTTCAGGTTGTCACCAATAGCGTCAATGCTTTCTGCATAATAAATGGATATCCCTAAATATTGATACAGGTAATTCAACATGCGCTCATATACATGGCACAAGGGAAGAAAGCTTAATGCCCTGCCCCCTGCCTGCACAGGAACAAATATGGTTGCAGCTTCCACGTTGCTCACTATATTAGTATGCGACAACATTACCCCTTTAGGAGTTCCTGTTGTTCCCGATGTATAAATAAGGGTAGCCAATGCACCGGGCTCAATAGACTTTTTAATAGATTCCAGCCTTTCCGGGCAGGGATTTTTTTCACCTATTGCCAACAACTCCTTCCAATGGTGTGCCCCATTTATTTCATTAAACGTGTATACCTCTTTTATTGCTGGAATGTCTTTTACAATAACCTTAATCCGGTCATACAATTTTTCATCAGATACAAAAACATATTTTATTTCCGCATCAGTGAAAATAAATTTATAATCCTCATCGCTTATAGTAGGATAAATCGGCACATGAATAGCACCCGTCAGCAAAATTGCCAGGTCGGTAAAGTTCCATTCGATGCGGTTATTCGAGCAGATGGTAGCTATTTTATCCCCTTTGTTAATTCCGGCATCAATAAATCCGTATGCTAAATTCTCAGCAATGGAAATTAATTGCGCGGTACTAATTTTTTGCCAGGCCCCGTTGACTTTCGAAGCTATACAATCCTCTTTCGGGAACTTTTTGTTGTGTAAATAGGGGATGTCGAATATGCGCATGGGTTCCATAGACGGGTGTTTAATAAGATTGCAAGATACAAAAAGAATAAATCTTTTTAGAAGGAATTTATATCCTATAATTTGTACCTCATAATTCTCTAAATTTGCGCCCCGTAAATACACCTCCATGCCAAGAGACAAAAGCATAAAATCAGTACTAATTATAGGTAGCGGTCCCATTATAATTGGGCAGGCCTGCGAATTCGATTATTCGGGCTCTCAAGCTGCGCGCTCGTTAAGGGAAGAAGGAATTGAAGTTTCCCTGATTAACTCCAACCCGGCTACTATTATGACTGACAAGGTTACAGCCGACCATATTTACCTGCTTCCACTGACAGTTAGTTCGATTATAAAAATATTGGAGGAGCGAAAAATAGATGCTGTGCTCCCCACTATGGGCGGGCAAACTGCTCTTAATCTCTGTATCAAAGCGGAAGAAATGGGCGTGTGGAAAAAACATGGTGTGCGCATTATTGGAGTAGATATTCAGACCATTGAAATAACCGAAAACAGGGAAAAGTTCCGCAAGTGTATGGAGGAAATTGGGGTAGGCACCGCTCCTTCTGCTATCGCCAATTCATTTTTAGAAGGAAAAGAAATCGCCCAAAAAATCGGGTTCCCGCTTGTTATACGCCCATCCTACACATTGGGAGGAACTGGTGCATCATTCGTTCATAAAAAAGATGAGTTGGATGAAGCCCTTAGCCGGGGATTGCATGCTTCGCCTATCCACGAGGTGTTGATTGATAAAGCCATGCTCGGCTGGAAAGAATTTGAATTAGAGTTGTTGCGCGATAGTAACAACAACGTAAATATCATTTGCTCTATCGAGAATTTTGACCCTATGGGTATCCATACGGGGGATTCTATTACTGTTGCTCCCGCTATGACACTTGCCGATACTACTTACCAAAAGATGCGTACCATGGCTATTAAAATGATGCGCTCTATTGGAACATTTGCAGGTGGTTGCAATGTGCAGTTTGCCATTAGCCCCGATGAAAAAGAAGATATTATTGCTATTGAGATAAATCCCCGTGTGTCGCGCTCATCAGCACTTGCATCGAAAGCTACGGGATACCCTATTGCTAAAATTGCTGCCAAGCTTGCCATAGGTTACAACCTCGATGAACTGAAAAACCAAATTACACAAAGCACATCTGCTTATTTTGAGCCTACACTGGATTATGTAATTGTAAAAATTCCCCGCTGGAATTTTGATAAATTTAAAGGGGCCAAGCGGGAATTGGGATTGCAAATGAAATCGGTGGGTGAAGTAATGTCCATTGGACGCAGCTTCCAGGAAGCATTGCAGAAAGCCTGCCAGTCCCTTGAAATAAAAAGAAATGGATTAGGTGCAGACGGGAAAGAATTGAAAAAGCAGGATGAGCTTGTTCAAAGCCTGGAACGCCCAAGTTGGAACAGGTTATTCCACATTTATGATGCATTAAAACTCGGCATACCCGTAAAAACAGTTCATAAGTTAACTCAAATAGACCCTTGGTTCCTGCGCCAGATAGAGGAATTGATTGTACTGGAAAAAGAAATAGAAAAATACTCGCTGAACGATATTCCCCGGGAGTTGATGCTCGAAGCAAAACGCAAGGGTTATGCCGACAGGCAGATTGCACACCTTTTACGTTGCCTCGAAAGCGAAGTATTTAAAAAACGCAGGGAAGAAATGGGAATAAAAAGGGTTTACAAAATGGTAGACACCTGCGCGGCTGAGTTCGAAGCTAAAACGCCTTATTTCTACTCTACTTTCGAAGAAGAAAATGAATCCATAGTTTCCGACAAAAAGAAGATAGTAGTACTTGGTTCCGGACCTAACCGCATAGGACAGGGTATAGAATTTGATTATTCCTGTGTTCATGGGGTATTAGCTGCCAAAGAGTGCGGATATGAAACCATTATGATAAACTGTAACCCCGAAACAGTTTCTACCGATTTTAATGTGGCAGATAAACTCTATTTTGAGCCGGTTTTTTGGGAGCATATTTATGAAATCATTTTGCATGAAAAACCGGAAGGAGTAATTGTGCAACTGGGCGGACAAACAGCCCTGAAGCTCGCTGAAAAGTTAGAACGTTACGGAATAAAAATAATCGGAACTGATTTCGAATCGCTGGATTTAGCAGAAGACAGGGGAAAATTCTCTGCATTGTTGCGCGATAATAACATACCCTATCCTAAGTTTGGTGTTATTGAAACAGTAGACCAGGCTGCCGATTTTTCAAAAGATTTGACCTTTCCTTTGCTGGTGCGCCCTTCGTATGTACTGGGCGGACAAAGCATGAAAATTGTAATCAATGAAGAGGAACTGGAGCAACACGTAGTTGCTCTGCTGGAAGATATTCCCGGAAATAAAATATTGATTGACCACTTTTTGGAAAATGCCATAGAAGCTGAAGCTGATGCGCTGTGTGATGGAAAGGACGTATATATAATTGGCATTATGGAACACATTGAACCTGCCGGAATCCATTCCGGTGATTCGTATGCCGTGCTCCCTCCTTTTGACCTTGATGAAAATGTATTAAAGCAGATTGATGACCATACAAGGAAAATTGCAGTAGCATTGAAAACGGTTGGTTTGATAAATATCCAGTTTGCAATTAAGAACGGTATTGTATACATCATCGAAGCTAATCCCCGTGCATCTCGTACTGTTCCCTTTATCTGCAAGGCTTACGATGAACCGTATGTGAACTACGCTACCAAAATAATGCTGGGCAGTAAAAAGGTAAAGGACTTCAAATTTAGCCCGCGTAAAAAAGGATATGCCATAAAAGTTCCGGTATTTTCATTTGACAAATTTGCCGAGGTAAAGAAAGAATTAGGACCTGAAATGAAATCAACCGGTGAGTCAATATACTTTATTAATGACCTCACGGATGAATACTTCCTTGATATATATGCCCAGCGGAATTTGTATTTGAGCAGGTAATTATTCCTTCACTATCTTACTGGTATAAACAGAGCCTTTTTCATCTGTTAGTAGAACAAGATATATACCTTTTACAAGATTTCCCAACCCATGTAATGGGATAAGAGTATTGCCACCTCCTGCTACCTTCCAAGTTTTTTGGGTAATGAGTTGCCCCAATGTGTTGTACATTTTAACATTCACATTTTGCACTATGGATGAGAAAAATGAAACAGTAATATTATCTGTGAACGGGTCAGGGAAAACTTTGTTAAGGCCTGTTACCACTTTATTTTCAGTAAAGCCTCCGGTAATAATTTTAGCCATACAGAAATTAGGTATCCCATATCCTAATAATGTATCGGGATGCAAATACTGACTCGCACTTTCTCTTATTGCCTGCATAATTTGAATATTGCTTGCATTGGTATCACTTTGCCACAAACAAGCGGCTGCTCCTGCAATTAAAGGTGTTGCAAAGGAAGTACCTCCACTAAAGGTAACCCCGCCACCTGGAGAAGCAACAGCAGTATTTACTCCCTGTGCAGCTACATCAGGCTTTATTCGTTTATCCGAGGTAGGCCCTTTAGAACTGAAGCCGGCATAGTTGCCACTTGGGTCCACTGCACCCACCGTAAGAATACTATCTGCATCACCCGGCGAGGAAATATATTGCCAGGGGTTTCCGCCCTGGTTCCCGGCTGCCACACAAACTACCAATCCTTTTTCAACAGCTATAGTAGCAGCCCTGCTTGCAACCGCTACTTTCCCATTCATATCCGCATAGGTATAACTAGTATTTGTATCATCAAAAGTGGTATATCCAAGGGATGAAGTAATAACATCTGCACCCGCGCTATCAGCATACTCCGCGGCAGAAGTCCAATTATCATCTTCAATCTCGTACTCGCTTTGAATATCTTCCGTTCGCAGTAAATAAAAATCTGCATCTTTTGCGTCTCCCAACAATTGCCCCGGAAGGTTCCCGCCCATACATGATAAAACCATTTCCCCATGAACATCCACATTATTGGTATCGTCCCACACAATGGGGTCCTCCCAAACAAAATCCCAAGTACCAAGAATCCCATTGCGATTAAATAAACTGTCAAATGCCGGAAGAAGATTTGCCTGTCCGAACCTGGCATCAATCTGGGCGATGCGTTTACCTTTTCCGCAGAAGCCCATATTATTCAAGCAATCTATTCCTATCATATGTACCTGGTTATATGAATTGGCATAATTAAGTGTATCTACCGCATATGGGCTACGGTTTTGAATCGTCTCCACATATTGATTTTTGTTTGAATTGTGCGGACCTGTTAAGGTTACGAAGGTTGACTTCTTTACAAATGGCAAAGCTCTTATCTTCTTCATAGCAGCAGCCGTGTCAGCCGCACTCACAGCATTAATGCTAATAGCATTAAACCAGCGTGAACGATTCAGCAATTTTACACCTTTGGAAATAACGCTATCTATGTAGGCAGGATTGGGAGGAAAGTCATTCAACTGAATGGGTATATTGTATTTTTTACGTCTGTATATAGCCCTTGCAGAAAGGTAGGCAGAGGGTTTGCTAATAGAATAGGGGCTATTATTCTTGTCTGTAAACTGTATCCAATATTTATAATAGGGTTGAGAAAAAACATTCTCCTGAATTACCAGCAGGATTAGAGCAACAAGTATTTTTTTCACGGATAAATTATATTGAAACAACATTAATTGCAGATATAAAACAGCCCCAATTTAAGAATAAATATCCTCTTTTTCAAGGTATTGAGGAGACACTATTTTCCCGGTATATAACATTCAGCAAAACTGTTCCTACCGCGTGCATGGTATTTTTATCTAACACGCTCATATTATCCCCATGCTTATGATGGAAATAAGGATAATCGTGTTTGGTTACATCATAATGCACAATATCAATGGTTGGAATACCCGCCAATGTATTTACATATAAATGATCATCAATAGTAAGAGGCGCCCTGTCGCGACTGAAATAATTTCCATATCCTAATTGGGCAGCTATGTTCCACATCTTATCAACCACCTGCGGGGCAAACCTCAACGATTGGCCTTCCATAGGAAAGACAGCATTTTTACCGCCCACCATGTCCAGTAAAATTCCAAAGCGGGGCATAATGTAATTGGTAGGTAAATTACTCGCCCAATATTGCGAGCCGAGGCACCATGTATTATCCTGCATTTTATATTTATCCGTCTCCCAGTCAATTTCATCCTGTTGGCCGTAATCTTCCAAATCAAAAAAAACAAGGTCAACTCCTGTACCGGCCTTTGACTGTTTAAGTTTGTTGGCAAGTTCCAACAACATAGCTACGCCGCTGGCTCCATCATCGGCTCCGTCAAAAGATTTATGGTCATCCACAGAATCCAAGTCTGCCCAGGGGCGGGTATCCCAATGTGTACACAGCATTATGCGGACATTGTTTTTTGGTTCGGAAGAAGCAATTACATTGTCAATTTCAAACTGCTTGCCATCGAATGTTCTTGCTTTAGTTTTTTGAATAACCGGGTGCATACTGTCCTTTTCCAATTGGGCAACAATAAAATCCAGACACTCTTTATGTGCTTTGCTGCCCGGAATGCGGGGACCAAAATCAACCTGTTTTTGGGTGTAATAATATGCTGTATCGGCATTAAATGCAGGCACAGTAACTTTAGTTTCGGAAACAGTATCCGGTTTTGAAACCGTAGTGTTATTATTATTTGTGCTGTTATTATGGCATGCAGAACATCCCATTATTAAAGCACAAATTGATAATATGAATACCCTATTTTTTCTTTTCATGTTTCCAAATCGTTTTATCGGCCAAATCCTGCAATGTTACAAATTGGGAGAGCACATTTCTAAGAGCATCCGCCAGCGTAAAGTTTTTTTCTTTCTTAGCACTATTTCTTAAATCTACCAAGCTATCTACCAGTTTGTCAAAATCCTCATTGCTCCTTTCCATTTGTTGGTCAGGGAGCAGTCCCAGTATATCTCTATAGAACAATAAATATGCGTTTTTAAATTTCTCAAAAGCTTCCTTGCTTACTCCTTCTGTTTTCCCACTTGAATAAAATTGATTTACATAAGAGGACACCTTAAACATATTCGATATGACCACGGCAGTATTTATATCGTCATTCATGGCATCCACACATTCTTTTTCAAAAGACGAAAGCACTTTTTCTATTTCTGTATTAACAGTGGTCCCTGCCCAATTCATCTCTTTCAGCAACACATATACAGCACTTAATTTCTCATATGCCTTCTCTGCATCCTCCAATCCCTTATTTGAAAAATCAATCGGATTGCGGTAATGTGCCTGCAACATAGAAAAACGTAATGCCATAGGGCTATACGCCTTTTCAAGCAGAGGATGATTCCCGCTGAAGAGCTCGTCCAGCGTAATAAAGTTGTTAAGTGATTTGCCCATCTTCTGCCCATTTATGGTAAGCATATTATTATGCATCCAATAGCGGACAGGGGAGATTCCGTTAGCCCCCAAAGACTGAGCAATTTCACATTCATGGTGAGGGAAAAGTAAATCCATTCCACCACCATGTATGTCAAAAGTTTCCCCTAAATATTTAGCACTCATAGCTGAACATTCAATATGCCAGCCCGGAAAACCATCACTCCAGGGAGAGGGCCAGTGCATAATATGCTCGGGGGATGCTTTTTTCCACAGGGCAAAATCAAGGGGATTATGTTTTTCACTCTGCCCGTCCAGTTCGCGGGTATTGTGTTGTAAATCTTCGGTAACCCTGCCGGAAAGCTCCCCGTAGGGATAATCCTTTTCAAATCGTTGCACATCAAAATAAACGGAGCCTTGCGATAAATAAGCATATCCATGAGCCAAAATCTTTTCAATCATCTGGATTTGTTCTATGATATGCCCTGAAGCGCAAGGTTCTATTGAAGGAGACCGATTATTCAGTAGCGCCATGTTTTTATGAAAATCCAAGGTATAACGCTGAACTATTTCCATGGGTTCAACTTTATCAAGGCGGGCTTTTTTAGCTATTTTATCTTCTCCCACATCGGCATCATTCTCCAGGTGACCAACATCAGTAATGTTGCGTACATAGCGCACTTTATAACCCAGGTACATCAAATAACGGCACACCACATCAAACGTAATATAAGGGCGCGCATGGCCGAGATGCGCATTGCCATACACTGTGGGCCCGCATACATACATGCTTACAAATGGTGGATGCAGGGGAACAAAAACTTCACGCTCCCTTTTTAGGGTATTATAAACGTATAGTTGAGAATCCGCCATAATTTAGTTTACTGTCTCTTTTCGTCTTTGCAAAGATGCTTTAATATCTTGAATCCTACCCTTAGGAACTGCATTAATTAGTCGTTTAGTGTATTCCTTTTGCGGATTGAAGTAAATTTCATCGGCATCACCTGCCTCTTCTATTTTTCCATTATAAAGCACAATCATCCGGTCTGAAATAAATTTAACCACGGAAATATCATGCGAAATAAATAAATAAGTAAATCCAAAATCCCTCTTTAGCTCCGATAAAAGATTTATAACCTGTGCCTGCACCGATACATCTAATGCCGAAATACACTCATCGCATACAATAAATTCAGGGTTAAGCGCCAATGCCCTTGCTATGCAAATCCTTTGGCGTTGTCCGCCGGAAAACTCATGCGGATAACGGTCAAACTGCGATGGATCCATGTTTACCCTTTCTAATAATTCCAAAGCTTTTGTCTTTCGTTCCTGCTCGTCGTTACCTATACGGTGCACCCGCATAGGCTCCAAAATAGATTCCCCCACCGTCATGTGCGGATTAAGAGAAGAATAGGGGTCCTGGAAAATAATTTGCAGTTTTTCCCGGAGTGGACGCATTTCCTCCTGAGAAAGTTTTAAAATATCCTGTTCTCTGTAACTGATGTTCCCGGAAGTTGGTTCAATCAATCGTAAAATAGTTCTTCCTAATGTAGTTTTACCCGATCCCGATTCACCCACAATTCCCAAGGTTTCGCCGGGATAAATATCAAAACTTATATCATCCACCGCTTTTACAAAATCGGTAGTTTTTCCAAAAATGCCTTTATTTATTGGAAAATAGGTCTTAAGGTTCTCTAGCTTAATAATAGGCTGTCGGCTATAAAGTTTCTGATGAGATTTCCTCCTTTCTTCTGGAGTAATTTCATTCAGTCCCAAACCTTTATTCAAAGCCTCTTTAGGAGTTTGGGGCATAGGTCCGTCCATTTTCATAAAATCTGCTACTGTTGGTAAAAAATGTAAACGCTTATCTAAAGGTGGACGGCAGGCAAGCAGCCCTTTTGTATATGGGTGTTGTGGATTAGAAAAAATATCCAATACATTACCCTGCTCTACTATCTGTCCCTTATACATAACTGCCGTTTTCGATGCAATTTCAGCAATTACACCCAAATCGTGCGAAATGAAAATAATGCTCATTCCATTTTCTTCCTGGAGTTCCTGCATCAGTTCTAAAATGGCCTTTTGCACGGTAACATCTAATGCAGTAGTTGGCTCATCCGCAATGAGTAGTGAAGGATTGCACGATATAGCCATAGCAATCATCACCCGTTGTTTTTGTCCTCCTGATAATTGATGTGGGTAAGAATCGAGTATAGATTCGGGTCTTGGTAGTTTTACCTTTTTAAAAAGTTCCAATGTCCTGTTTCGGCTTTCAGCCTTTCGAACACCCTGGTGAAGCATAATTGCTTCCATCACTTGCGAGCCACAGGTCAATACAGGGTTTAATGAAGTAAGCGGCTCCTGGAAAATCATGCCTATTTCATTCCCGCGGAAATGACGCATTTCTTTTTCAGCCAGATTTTGAATAGCCACATTTCCACTTCTTTTTGAATTGAAAATAAGCTCTCCTCCCGAAATTTTTCCCGCACGTGGAATAAGCCGCATGAGTGCCAAAGTAGAAATTGTTTTCCCGGAACCGGATTCACCTACTATTCCAAGGCACTCTCCTTTTTCAAGTGAGTAGCTTATGTCTCTTACTGCACTGAAATTACCTTGTTCAACATGGAAATCAACAGTAAGATTTTTGACTTCTAAGAGAGGTTCCGCCATGAATACTTTTTAATATTCTTCACTATAAAACACGAGTGAAATTTTTCCGCTATCATATTCATCACTTTGGTCATTTAGCGAAACCCAATCCTTTTTTCCGTTGCGCATAGTGCTCCAAACACGGCTGTCGTTTTGGCCGGCATAGTCCCCATATTTTAAATTAAGGTACCCGGTAAGTCTATCCAGAAGAATCGCTGCTGCTGAATCATTTTCAAGATAGACATCTTCATCCACCTCATTTAGTTTTCCCTTGTCAAAATAATAAGTAACCTTAAAATAATTTACCGAATCGATAGGCTCATTAACCGAATCAGGTTGCAGAGTATCTATAGGAAACGTATAGCTTATATCATCCGTGTCATTTTCATCGGGCACTTTCTTTTCGGAGTTAAGCACTGTTTTAAAGTCAGACCCTAATTCAACTGCCCGAAAAAAACTATTTCCATTACCCACCAAAAGCTTTACTAAACTTATTTTTTGCGTTGCTTTCTGGGTCGGGGGATTAGAGTTACTACCCGTATTATTAGAATTACGACAGGAAGAATACATCATCAGGATTAAACTGCCTGTCAAAATATAGATGGCATTACTGCCTAAGTATCTTTTATTTTTCACCGGAATAATTACAAGAGGCGAAGGTACAAAAACCCCTGTGAACTACCACCACCAATTATAGTCTTTGAAAGGAAGCTTCTTATATATTGCTTCCATGTTATTCCCATCCTGTTTCCCTTTCAGTATGAGTTGACTGCCTGATAATTGAAAACTACCCCTAAACAAGGTGTTTGGATTTTCTTCTGTATTATCGTATTGAGTGTAATGAATCGTAGCAATTTTTACTGAATCGTGCTTGGGATTGATTACAATATCCGCTCGTTGTTCCGTGTCTTTCCCATCTATAATAGTGTTGTACCTCTTATCTTTCTCTTTATATATTTTCTTGTACCATCTGGCAGGAACGCTATCCAGGTTTATTTGCTTATCATTTATCTTCAAGCCCGTTAATTGATACGCTCCATTTCCATATAAAAAGTTATCCTCGTTTCTTAAATATGACTTGGTCTTCATTCCCAATATAACAACAATAAATCCCCAAAATAGTATCTTACAAGCTATAATGGGAATCCTCCACCTGGAATTTTTCGCTCCGTGAGTACGAATAGTATTTATCTTTTTTACGAGCTCCTTTATTTCATTCTTATAGGAATATATAATAAATAGGTTGAAAATGGTAAGCAGTGTTATGGCAAACAAAGTGAATGGTGAAATACGATTAAAAATATTTGTTACCAAAACATTTGCAATGACCGGCAACATAATAATCGAACCAATAAACCGTGTTCTTCGGAAAAGTAATAGCAACGCAGGCAATGTTTCTAAAAAACCCATAATAAAAACCTGAGTATTGGAACGTCCGTAATAATACCACGTAAGGGTATATGAATCTATATCATTTAGCCTGGTATCTAATCCCTTATAAAAAACCACAAATTGCTTATTTATCAACTTATCTGTACCATAGAATAGCATAATATATCCTATTACATAGCATAAAATAGCAACAGCATAATACTCTACCTTTTCCTGGCTGTTTCTTCTAGTGGAAAAGAATGTAACAAAGGATGGTATAGCTATCATAAGAAGTAAAATAGATACCAGGAAAATCCCATTAGTAATTATCATCTCCAGGGTATGGTCGTTGATAAAAACAATCGACAAATAGATAAATAATAGCGGATAGACAGCAATAGTGGCTAACAGAACCGCCATAAAATAGTAGGCCTTACTTTTGAGGGGAGTTGTATTCATACTAAATAATTTGGTTACTAAATTAACTATTATTTGTAAAAACTTTGCTAAATAACAATAAATCCGGAGGTTTGTTCAGAATTTTGCGTAAGACGGTATGGCACGAAAAAAGTTACACTCTATTTCTGTTATAACGAGTACATTTTACCCGGCAGCGAACGTAGTATTCCTGCAAATTCAAGGGTAAGCAAATGAGTTGAAAGATTTCCGGGCGATAAGTTAGCCTGCAATGCAATATCATCAATATGCATAGGTGCCCCCTGCGTTTGAAGAACCTTTACAATTGCTTCTTCCTGTGGCTTCAAATCCTGAAATAGTTGTACTTGTGGTCGTGTTTTCTTTTTTGTCTCTTTCCATCCCAAGCTATCCAGTAAATCTTCTGCAGATTGAATGAGTGCTGCTTTGTTTTGCCTGATGAGTTTATTACAACCCTGTGAAAACACATCGTCACCCCTACCCGGAATAGCAAATACTTCCCTACTATAGGAAAAAGCAATATCAGCTGTGATGATAGCTCCACCTGCAGCTTTCGACTCAACCACAACTACGGCATCCGACATGCCCGCAATGATGCGATTACGTTTAGGAAAATTTTCAGGGGCAAGATTGGTTTCACTTGTGAAATCAGATAATAATCCTCCATTTTCGAGCATCTTTTTGGCAAGGCCATCATGTGTAGCGGGATATATCTTATCTAGTCCATGCCCAACTACAGCTACTGTAGGCAATCCTGCTTTTAGAGCCGCTTTATGGCTTGCAGCATCTATTCCAAAAGCGAGGCCGCTTATTATTAATACGCCCGTATCTTTTAATCCTTCCACCAGTTCATTGCACATTTTTTTGCCATAGTCTGTAGCATTTCGGGTTCCAACTATGGCAACAATTCTTTCTGCATCAAGATTGGCATTGCCTTTGTAATATAAAATAACAGGGCAGTCAACACACTGTTTTAACCGCAGTGGATAGTTCTTATCCAAATAAAAAAGCGGAGTAATATTATTTTTTTCTATAAACTTTATTTCCTTTTCCGCAAGGTGAAGTATATCCTGCTTAACAATTGCTTCTGCTGTAACTTCACCAATATCGGGTATCTTCAGCAGATTTTGTTTCTTTTCTTTAAACACGGCTTCGGCACTACCACAATAGGAAATAAGAACCTTAGAGGTTACATGCCCCACATGGTCAATAAAAGTAAGTCCTATTTTATAAAGAAGGTCTTTATCCATTGAAAAATGACAAAAGTAAAATCATTGCAAATTAAAATACCATCTATTGATTAACGAGTGCCGTTTTACCCCACTTTATCCTATTCCATATTCTTTCATGCAGAAAATAGGCAATAGTAGTATAGGTGTTACTCACCAACATAAAACCTACAGCTACCTCTACTTTTCCGGTAAAAAAATACACCGTAAAAAAATCAAGTACAATGATTACAGCTCTGTATGAAACTGACTTTATTAAAGAGCGCTTAAAAGTTTCCTTTTGTATTTTCTTCTCCGGGGCTTTTTCTTCCATACCATTTTAATTTTGAAATTAGTTATAAATGTAATGGATTTAATGGTATCCGTTTTCCTGTAACAGATACTTCATAATTTTTTGTTAACTTGTGTCCGGAAGATATACTCCTTTTCGTCATAGACATAAACAATTAAATTACTAAAACTATGGATACATTTCTTCCTCCTGTCGAAAAACCTAACGGGCTCATGATGAAGCTCGTCTATTATTTTACCCGTCGTCAATATGGTAAAGTAGAACAATATCGCACAAGTTCCCTTTTTAGTGATAAGGAACGTGCATTGCTCGACTATGTAGCGGAGTTGGTAAAAGATAAAAATGTACATCCAACTACTTTTGACCGCTTGAAAAGCTATTATAATGAACGTGCCATCTGTGAGATTATATGGCTGGTTGCCAGCGAACACGTTTATAATATAACTATATTGGGTTAAACATCCATTCCGATATGCTTTGCGATATTAGCAGAAAAAAAGTAGGATAAAATAAAAATATTTCTTTCGTTTCTTGTCCGGATATTAAAAACCCAATCGTCATCATAACATAATTCAAAAATCAAAAACCTTAAAAACAAAAACATCATGGAAAAATTCATGTATCTATTCAGAGGGGGCGACAATCATGCCCACAACGCAAATGATTCAGCAGTAGCACAGGAAAACATGCAAGCCTGGATGAAATGGATGGGCGAGCTCGGCCAAAAGGGAATCCTGGTAGGAGCAGAGCCCTTACAACCCACCGGCAAGCAGGTAAGCGGCAAAAACAAAGTAGTAACCGACGGCCCTTATGCTGAAACAAAAGAAATGGTAGGTGGCTACCTGATTGTAAATGCTAAAGACATTGATGAGGCTGTAGAAATTTCCAAAGGCTGCCCTGTTTTCAATGAAAACGGGAAAGTAGAAGTACGCCCGATTCAAAAAATGGAAATGTAAGTTTTGCCTGAACAGTCAGACAATACAGTGAACAAACTGGTCGACCATTTTTTCCGGCACGAGTCGGGAAGAATGGTCGCCGTTTTAACAAGAGTTTTCGGTTTTGCCAATATTGAGCAAGCCGAAGATATTGTGCAGGATACTATTATCCGTGCGCTTGAAACCTGGAGATTTGGCAGGCTGCCAGATAACCCCCAGGCATGGCTCTACCGCACAGCCCGCAACAAAGCCATAGACCTGATACGAAGAGAAAAAGTAAAACATAAAATAGAAACCGAACTAGCCCCCTTATTAAAATCTGAATATACCCTCGTCCCTGCCATGAGTGAAATGTTCAAAGAAAATGAAGTAAAAGACAGTCAACTGAGAATGATGTTTGCCTGCTGTCATCCCGCCATTACAAAGGAGGCACAAATAACCCTCATGCTGAAAACTCTTTGCGGGCTTAGTACAAAAGAAATTGGCAGGGCATTTCTCAGTAATGAAGAAACGATACAAAAAAGGCTTTATCGCATCAAAGAAAAAATAAAAGAAGAACACATTTCACTTGATTATCCGGGAGCAGATAGGATGCCGGCCCGTTTAGACTCTGTTTTAAAAGCATTGTATTTACTCTTCAATGAGGGCTACAACTCCTCCCACCCTGAAAAGCTGATACGAGAAGATTTATGCGAAGAAGCTATGCGGCTTACAATTCTACTAACTGAAAACGAAAAAACGAACCAACCTTACACCAACGCCCTTCTTGCTCTTATGTGTTATCATGCTTCGCGTTTCAATACCCGGCTTGATGATAATGGTTTTATTATCCTGCTGAAAGACCAGAATAGAAAACTGTGGAATCACTTTCTAATTGAAAGAGGCAATGACTATCTGAACCGTTCTGCTTATGAGGATTTGATTCACGAATATCATATCGAAGCAGCAATCGCTTCCGTTCATGCTAATGCAAAATCATACGAAGATACCGATTGGCCACTAATTTTAAAACTTTACAATTCGCTTGCCAACCGTGTACAAAATCCTGTAGTTAGTATAAATCGTTGCATTGCACTTGGTGAAGTAAAAGGATATGAAAAAGCCATTGAAGAACTGGAAAAAATAAATGGCATGTCAGAAAATTGTTACTACAATGCATCCCTTGCTGAGATGCATTTGAAAGCAGGGCATAAAAAGGAAGCATTAAAATATTTTCAACATGCTCTTACCCTCACATCCTCTAATGCCGAAACTGAACTGATACGAAGAAAAATAAATTTGTGCAAGGAGTAAAAGCACTACTTATACAATGCTCTAAGTTTTTTATACTTTACATAAGTTGCCCAAGCAGAAAGCCTGCTGATCTGCCAGCCGGCAAACCCGTCTAAAAATCCCAACCGGATAAAATAATCCTTAATAAATTTTAACACCGGGGCAAACCACATTTTCAATACAGGGGCACGTTTACCGTTTTTAAAAGAAGCTGCAGCATTAATAGTGGTAAAATATTCTATCTGCTTGTAATGGTCATTAATAGTGTAATAACTATAATGCAAAATATCTCCCTCTAAAAATTCAACTGTGCTGCCTTCCTGCATTTCATATTTATCATGAGGATTTACCCCGCCCCATCTGCCTTTTCGCGAATCAAAAAGCCGTAATTTACAGTCCGGATACCACCCGCAATGACGTACCCATGTACCACAATAATTGGTAAGGCGGTTCATTTCATAGCCATCATATCTCCAGTCTTCTTTTACTTTTTGTATGTTTTTTTTCAACGTATCATCCAAGGCTTCATCTGCATCGAGCGATAATACGTGCGGAAACGCCGCATATTTCACTGCATAATTTTTCTGCTCTATGTGTCCTTCAAAAGCGTGTTGGAAAAAGCGGGCTCCTTTCTCTTTACATATTTCCTCTGTTCTGTCTGTGGAAAAAGAATCTACTACTATAATATCATCCGCAACATCTTTTATCGAATCAAGGCACCTGCCAATGTTCTTTTCTTCGTTATGGGTAATAATAACAGCTGACAACTGGATCATGCGGAATAATTCTACAACAAAAGTACCAAATTGACAGGGAACATGAGTTTAAATTATCTTTGCTATCAATGACCGGTGAAATACAGGGCATATTATCAGAATTACAGGCAGGCGATAAAAAGGCACTTGCGAGGGCTATTACCCTTGTAGAAAATGACCTTCCAGGCTATGAAGATATTTTGCTCAACCTGGAGAGCCCGGCTCATACACCCATAATTGGTATCACCGGCCCACCGGGTGCAGGAAAAAGCACATTGGTTAATAGTCTTATTTCTGTGCTGTTACAAAAATCAATAAAAGGCATTGGTGTAATTAGTATTGACCCAAGCTCACCCATAAATAATGGGGCTATCCTGGGGGACCGTGTCCGTATGAATGAACACTTCAACAACAAGCAGGTATTTATCCGCTCTCTTGCGACTCGTGGAACATTGGGAGGATTATCTGCAAAAACTATTGAAATTACCGAACTAATGCGCTCCGCAGGATTTGATTATATATTAGTAGAAACAGCAGGAGTGGGTCAATCGGAAGTAGAGATTGCAGGACTGGCAGATATTACCCTGCTTGTTCTTACCCCTGAAGCAGGCGATGAAATACAAGCTATGAAATCGGGAATTATGGAAATTGCCGACATATTCGTAGTAAATAAAGCAGACCGTGATGGAGCTGATGAATTTTCCAAAAACCTTTATCAAACAATGCCACTGAAAAGTGGAAAAAATAAAGATATAGAAGTTATAAAAACCGTAGCCACACAAAATGAAGGCATAGAGAATTTAGCCAACAGCATAAATAAACATCTCCAACACAAGCAACCTTCTGAAAAAAGTAAATTACTCGCAGAAAAAGCATACCGCCTCATCCTAAAAAAAAGAATGGAAGACATTAGCAAAGAAAAACTAAAACAGGAAATTGAAAAGGAACCAGGCAATAGTTTTAATCTCTCCCGTTTCGTATCAACATATTAATCTCTCCCTCACAAAATTTATGAAGGAAGAAACCATACTAAAAAATATTGCAAGATTCATCACGCTTGATGAGCTCGAAAAACAGGATTTTATCTCTATCCTGCACTATAAAAAGCTTGACAAGGGTCAGGTTCTTCTATATTTTGGTGAAACTGCAAAAAACCAATATTATGTGATTGAAGGTTGCCTTCGTAATTTTTCCATTGACGAAAACGGCAAAGAACATATTATTGCATTCGGCCCTACCGACTGGTGGATATCTGACTTGTATAGTTATCTTACAGAAACACCTGCTAAACATATTTTAGATGCGCTTATACCGACAGAAGTTTTTGAGATACGAAAAAAAGATATGGAAGAAATATATGAACGCATCCCGAAATTTGAACGCTTTTTCAGGATACTATTTCAGAATGCCATTGTAGCTCAAACCCGGCGCATAGATCAAACTATATCTATTCCGGCTGAGGAAAGGTATAAAGTTTTTATTAAGAAGTATCCAGGTATCTTCCAACAAATACCCTTGAAATATATTGCTTCCTATCTCGGAATCTCCCCCGAATTTCTTAGTAAAATACGAAATAAAATAGCCCGTACCTGATTTCTTAATCTAGTTCAAGTTGCATTTTATACAGGCGGTCTATCTTTGTACTCACGAAAGGTAATATTCAACTTACATTTAAAATATGATAAAACGAATAATAAATACAAATGCAACATGGACACCCACCATTATACGGCTTGTCCTAGGATGTGTATTATTTCCGCATGGTGCACAAAAAATGTTGGGGTGGTATGGAGGAGGTGGCTTTAGCACTACTATGAATCATTTTACCACCGGAGGCGGCATGCATTATATAACTGCGCTCTTTGTAATCCTGATAGAGTTCTTCGGTTCGCTCATGCTTATTCTGGGTGCATTCACAAGGGTTGCAGCACTTGGGGTGTTCGGACTTTTTATGGGCATCATCTATAATGTAGCCTATGCAAATGGATTTTTCATGAACTGGGGTGGAGACAAAAAAGGTGAAGGATTCGAATATCACATCCTTATTTTAGGCATGGCTCTTGCCTTGGTAATTGCTGGGGGAGGAAACTTTTCTATTGACCAAAAATTATCATCAAATAACAACCAATAAATTTAAATAACATGAACACATGGAAAATTGACCCGGCACACAGCCGCATTGAATTCAAAGTAAAACACATGGTAGTAACTACGCTTGGCGGACACTTTTCAAAATTTGATTCCACTATGGAATGGGATGGTGAAGACTTAACTACTGCTAAAATTATATTCGAAGCCGATGTCGACAGTATTTATACAGGGATTGAGCAGCGCGACAATCATCTTAAAAGCGATGATTTCTTTAATGCTGCAGCTTATCCAAAAATAAAATTCGTTTCAACTTCCATCACAAAAGTAGATGGAATGGATTATACGCTTAAGGGGGACCTTACCATACGCGATAAGACATTACCTGTTACGCTCAATGTAGTATATGGTGGCAGCGTATCGAATTTTTACAATAAACAAATGGCAGGATTTGAATTGAAGGGAAAGCTCAATCGCAAAGATTATGGCTTGAAATGGAGTGCTACTACTGAAGCAGGGAGCATTGTAGTGAGTGAGGAAGTGAAATTAGAAATGAATGTTGAAATGATAAAGCAGGATTAATACTGTTGCGATGTGCAGTTGAAAAAGGAGCAAGTTGACTTGCTCCTTTTTATTGATAGTAGCCTGTTTCGGAGAGTCTATACTTCTCAACCAAATAATTTTTGAAATGATACTTCACCCATTCTGAAGAAAAAATATAAAAGACCTGAAATATTTTTCTTTCATGTTCGGTTTTGGAATACGATTTATAAGAATAACTTCTGATTTTCTATTCCACCTGATTCAGGCTATAGAAAGGCGTTTTCAGATATTACAAAATTTTTATCGGAGAAATTTTAAAAACATATTTCACGCTTATGAACATTTGAGTGTTTAAAAGTACCCCTATGAAAGACTTTTTTCTGTCCGATTATTTCCTTATTTCGTATCATAATTTAAAAAATCAACATTATGGCAACAAAGAAAGCAAAGAAAGCTGCTCCTAAAAAGAAAGCAGCTGCAAAGAAACCTGCGAAGAAGAAAACTTCGAAAAAGAAATAGGTTGAAAGGCTCCTTCGGGAGCCTTTTTAATTTGTGCTTTCGCCATTATGAAATCCTGCTCCAGTCGGCTTTCTCCTGCTGTATCTGTTTAAGCTGTTCAGCCAGTACGTGATTCTTTTCAGATGCCAGGCTCCTGTCTTCACTTAAAATTTCCGACGCAATTATTCTTGCCTGTCGGAGTATGCTACTATCCTTTGCAAGGTTTGCAATTTTTAAATCGAGCACACCACTTTGTTGTGTGCCCATCATATCACCCGGCCCGCGGAGGCGCAAATCCTCTTCCGAAATTTCAAAACCATCATTGGTCGCAACCATAATACTTATTCTTGCTTTGGCATCAGCTCCCCGCTCATATGGTGTCATTAGAATGCAATAGCTCTGGTGTGTACTCCTGCCCACTCGTCCACGTAATTGGTGCAATTGTGATAATCCAAATTTCTGCGCGCTTTCAATTAATATAATACTTGCATTGGGGACATTTACTCCCACTTCAATCACTGTGGTTGCAACAAGAATTTGTATTTGATTTGCCACAAATTTTGCCATTGTTCTTTCTCTCTCAGCCAATTTTACTCTGCCGTGCACCATTCCAACTGTGTTAGCGGGAAATGCCTTTTGTATTTCTTCGTATCCTTCAATTAAGTTTTCGATGTCCGAATTTTCCGATTCTTCAATAAAAGGATATATTACATATGCCTGTCTGCCCTTTTGCAATTCCTTTTTGATAAATGAAAAAACTTCACTCCGTTTCGAATCGTATTTATGTACTGTCTTGATAGGAATCCGTCCCGGCGGCATTTCATCAATAACTGATGTATCAATATCTCCGTAGAGTGTCATGGCAAGTGTACGCGGTATAGGTGTCGCAGTCATCACCAATACATGCGGGGCGGGACTGCTTTTTTGCCAAAGCCTTGCACGCTGGTTTACTCCGAAGCGGTGTTGCTCATCAATAATCACTAATCCCAGGTTACTAAATTTTACACGGTCTTCTATCAATGCATGTGTACCGACTACAATTTGCATTTGTCCATTCTCCAATTCTTCATGTATTATTTTTCTTTCCGTTTCTTTTTTAGAGCCCGTGATTAATGAAATGCGCACAGGCATATCTTTTAAAGATTCTTTCAACGTAGCATAATGCTGCATGGCAAGTATTTCAGTAGGCGCCATCATACAGCACTGGAAACCGTTATCAATTGCTATCAACATACAAAGCAGGGCTACCAATGTTTTCCCGCTTCCTACGTCACCTTGCAGCAAACGATTCATCTGCTTGCCAGAGCCCATGTCCTGCCTTATTTCCCTTATCACCCGCTTTTGTGCTTCAGTCAGTGGAAAAGGTAGATAGCGATGATAAAAATCATTTACATATTGATCTACTTTCGAAAACACAAATCCTTTTACTGTAACTTCCCGCTCTGTTTTATTACGCAATAATCTTAACTGCATATAAAACAATTCCTCGAATTTCAACCGGAATTGTGCCTGGTTTAATTTTTCAATACTTGTTGGCAGATGAATATTTTTCAATGCTTCTTTCCGGGGCATTAACCTCAATTTCTCTACCATATAAGTTGGAAGTGTCTCCGTAATTTCATCTTCTATTTTTGAAAGCAACTCACGCTCTAATCTTAAAATGCCATTCGATTCAAGCCCCTTGGACTTTAACATTTCCGTGGTACTGTAAACAGGTTGCAGGCCTTTCACTATTTCCAAATTCTCTTTTGTCATCTCTTCCATAGAAGGATGCGAAATAGTGAACTTTCCCTTAAATACAGAAGGCTTCCCAAAAACAATATACGCTGCATCGGGACGCATTTTTTTACTCACCCAGTTTATCCCCTGGAACCACACTAATTGTATGCGGCCTGTATCATCTTCCAAATCGGCTTCCATTCTCTGCCTGCGCTTTGGGCCTGTAATTTCAACATGGGTAATCTTTCCGCATACCTGGATATAGGGCAATTCAGCATTTATTTCTTTTATTTTATAAATGCGTGTGCGGTCCACGTAACGGAAAGGATAAAAATAGAGCAGGTCCTTAAATGTATGAATGTTCAGGTCCTTCCCAAGTGCCACGGCACGCTGGCTCCCCACGCCTTTTAGATATTCTATGGGCGTATCAAAAACGGATATAGATTTTGTTGGTAAAGGCATTTAAAAAGAAATAGAAAGCTTGCAAAGTAAAAAAGTCATGTGTAATTACTTTATAAACTTTTGAACTTGATGAACTAGGTCCATCCTTTCTCCACAATATCCCTGGCGTGATAGGTAATAATCAATCCGCATCCTGCCCTGGCAAAAGCATACATATTTTCCATCACTATGCTACGCTCATCAAGCCAGCCTTTAGCAGCAGCAGCTTTCACCATGGAATATTCGCCCGAAACATTATAACATGCCAGCGGAAGCTGGGTGTTTGCCCGCAAGCGGTTCACAATATCCAGGTAGGCAAGTGCAGGTTTCACCATCAGCACATCGGCTCCTTCGGTTTCATCCAGAAAGGCTTCCCGCATAGCTTCATTGGGATTGCGGAAATCCATTTGGTATGATTTGCGGTCCCCAAACTGTGGTGCAGAATCAGCCGCCTCACGAAATGGACCATAATATGCCGAGGCAAACTTGATGGAATATGCCATAATAGCCGTATTCTCCAACTTATTTTTATCCAGTATTTCACGTATACTCCCTACCCTGCCATCCATCATGTCAGAAGGAGCCACCATATCGGCTCCTGCTTGCGCATGGGTGAGCGCCATCTTAGCAATCGCTTCTACTGACACATCATTTTCAACATAACCATCGTGTATAATGCCACAATGGCCATCGTCGGTATATGCACAAAGGCATACATCGGTAATGATGTAAATATCTTCCTTAAAGTTTTTCTTCAGCAATTTTATAGCTTGTGCCACGACAGTATCTTTTGTATATGCCGATTTTCCTTCAGGGGTTTTTTCTTCCCCGCTGCCAAATAATAAGATTTTGTTTATTCCATTTTTCAATCCTTTCTCAACATCCTTTATCAAGGTATCGGGAGAAAAATGATGAATGCCCGGCATAGAGCTTATAGGCTCTTTTATATTTTTCCCTTTCTCTACGAAATGCGGATAAATAAGCATATCGGGGTGAAAGCGTACTTCGGCGGTCATATCCCTTACAATAGGATTTTTTCTCAATCGGCGCGGACGGTAGATCATAGTCAGATGATTAGAGTACAAAGATAGGCGGGAATGGGGAATATTAAACCACAAAGGTTGTAAGCACTCCTTTACTCTTTTATTTTAGGTTTCCAGGGAATTTCTGGGGCATTAAGGTCATGCGCGAGTTTGCGGGAAAGCATAAAAAGGTAATCAGAAAGGCGGTTAAGGTACTTTATCACTATCTCATCCACAGGTTCACTTTCAGCTAAATGGTTCACTCTTCTCTCTGCCCTGCGACATACGCAACGTACAATATGGCATTTGGATACTGTTTCATGCCCCCCGGGCAACACAAAATTTTTCATGGGTGGTAAAATAACATCCATAGCATCTATTTCCTTTTCGAAAAGGGTGATGTCTTCTTCACTCAAATGGGGTATTTTCACTTTTGATTTTTCGGGGTCCGATGCCAATGAGGAGCCAATAGTGAATAGTCTGTCCTGGGTTTCTACCAATATAGATTTCACATGCTCATCACTTATGGAATCCCTTAATAATCCAATCCATGAATTAAGTTCATCTACTGTTCCGTATGCTTCAATACGTATATGGTGCTTGGGCACACGGGTGCCTCCCAAAAGACCTGTCTGTCCTTTATCCCCCGTTTTGGTGTATATTTTTAATGCCATTTCCCTTTGGGTTTAAAGCTCCTTCAGGCGAGTTTTCTCCAGGAACATGTCTCTTAATTCTGGTGCGTCTCCGGGCTTTAGCTTGCCGGCTAGTAATAAACTCAATTGTTTTCTTTTAAGTGCCGTATCGTAGCGTTCCTTCTCTAACTCTGTTTCAGGAGTAAGCGAAGGAATTTCAATGGGCCTTCCTTGCTGGTCAACGGCCACAAATACATACGTGGCATCATTCGATTTTAATCTGTTTCCTGTATTGCTGTCTTCTACAAACACATCAATAAATACCTCCATACTCGTGTTGAATGCCCTTGAAACTTTAGCTTCAATAATTACATAATCGCCCAGTTTTATTGCCTTTTCAAATGACACGTGGTTAACTGAAGCTGTAACAACTACCCGGCTCGAATGACGGTGTGCTGCTATAGCAGCTACAATATCCATCCAATGCAAAAGCCGCCCTCCCATTAGGTTTCCAAGCACGTTAGTATCATTGGGAAGAACTATTTGAGTAGATACAGTATAACTTTCTTTAGGTGTCTTCGATTTCATATCTTATTATTTGTTTATCTGATATTCTTATTTATAACACTGCAAAGGTCGTAAATTAACCAACTACCAGCAAATTATAAACCTAAAGTGCATTTTATTTGATACTTTTATCGCAATGGAGACCTATTCGGAAATAGTGAAACGTGAGGCTAAAAAGCTGGGGTTCGATTTTTGTGGCATATCTAAAGCAGAATTTTTACAAGATGAGGCAAGTCACCTGGAAAAATGGTTGCAAATGGGTATGCATGGCAAGATGCGCTATATGGAGAATTATTTTGATAAGCGACTGGATCCAAGACTACTGGTTGACGGGGCTAAATCGGTCATATCGCTTATGTTGAATTATTACCCTTCGGAAAAGCAAAACCCGGTTGCTCCTAAAATTTCTAAATATGCTTATGGCAAAGATTATCATTTTGTAATTAAAGACAAGCTGAGAGAGCTTCTGCATACATTGAACGAACAGATAGGAGAAATACATGGAAGGGCTTTTGTTGATTCAGCTCCAATACTCGACAGGGCGTGGGCAGCTAAAAGTGGCTTGGGATGGATTGGAAAAAATTCCATGCTCATTCACCCAAAAAATGGCTCATTCTTTTTCCTTGCTGAATTGATTGTTGATATAGAATTGGAAGCTGATTCTCCTATAAAGGACTATTGTGGAACCTGCACACGGTGTATGGATGCCTGCCCCACGCAGGCAATAGTGGGGCCTAAAATAGTAGATGGCAGTAAGTGTATTTCTTATTTTACCATAGAACTAAAAGAATCTATGCCTGTCGAATATCAGAGTAAACTTGATGGTTGGCTTTTCGGTTGTGATGTTTGCCAGGACGTATGTCCCTGGAACCGTTTTTCACATCCTCACACCTCAGAAGAAATGAAACCTACCGCTGAACTCTTAAATATGAAAAAAGAAGATTGGGATGAAATTACCGAAGAGGTTTTTAAAAAAGCTTTTAAAGACTCGCCTTTACAACGGCCCGGGTTTAATGGAATAAAAAGAAACTTAAGCTACCTTAAAAGTAACCTAATCGGAAAACAAAAATCTACTTAAATCCCGGAACTACATCTTTGTAACATGGCGGAAGGCCTCCATAATTACATCTTTATATACATGACCGAAATTGGTTAAGCACCATACTTTCAAAAGCATTTTTTCATCGGGCTTAAGCCATCTCAACGTCTTGATTAATTCTTTATTGAACAAGGCCCTGTCAAAGCTAACTTTTTCCAGGATTTTTTTACTCATTTCAAACATAGGTCGTACGAAATTGGAGAACTAAGGTATAAACTTTTTATTACCTAAAGACGTTTGAAATGTTAAATTTTTGTTGTGTCGGGAGAAAAGATGGACAAATAAATTTCTTACTACTGTAAATCAAGACAAAAACTTATTAACCCACTTACAAATTTAACATACCACTCCACCTTTTATTTAACATAAAAGTGATTTACCAGCCACTTGCCAACACATCAGCAATATGCATGGGCTTTAAGTTCATATTATGTTTTTTAATGTATGCATCCAGGTGCAATAAGCATGAAAGGTCTGTCGAAATAAGATATTGTGCCCCCGTTTCCATCGCATTTTTCACTTTATCGGAACCCATTCCGACAGCAATAGGCTCAAACTTGGCAGAGAACGTTCCGCCAAAACCGCAACAGCTTTCTGTATCTTTCATTTCCTTTAGTTCCAGCTTACGAACCTTGCTCAATAATGTCCTGGGTTCCTCTTTCATAGAACATTCTCTCAAGGCTGCACAAGAATCGTGATAGGTTGCAACTCCTTCCAAAGTTGCGCCAACATCTGATATCTTAAGGACATTTACCAGGAAATCACTGAACTCATGAATATTCTTTGCAAGCTGCTTGTATTCATTATGCAAAGCAGAGTTATGAAACATCTCCGGGTAGTAATTTTTTATCATTCCCACGCATGATGCCGAGGGTGAAACCACATAGCGGTCATGCTGAAACTCCTTAATAAACTTTTCACCTACTTTTTTAGCATCATCCCAATAACCGGCATTAAAGGCAGGCTGGCCACAACATGTTTGTTCTGGATTATAATTCACATCGCAGCCCACACGCTCCAGCACCTTAACCATGTTGAAGCCTGTTTGTGGGTAGAGCTGGTCAACAAAACAGGGGATAAAAATATCTACTATCATATTGAATGCAAAAATAGAAAATTGTATAACTACAGACTAATAATAGTTTGTATTACATCTTATCGATTCAAAAACTCCATTACCACCTTATAAAATTCCCCGGGATTATCGGCGTGAACCCAATGCCCTGATTGGGGTATAGATACCAGCCTGGCATTTGAAAAGAACCGATTTATAAGTTCCATATCTGTTGGAGCAACATATTCCGACTGTTCCCCTTTTATAAATAAGGCAGGTATTTGTAGTGGTTTTGCAGGAATAGGTGTAGCTTCGGCAATAGTAGCAAGGGCATTTTTTAATGCTTCTGTATTAAATCGCCATGTTAATTTTTGATTGTCATCCCAATACAGATTTTTAAGAATAAACTGCACAGTACGAGGGTCCTTAATATCGTGGGATATAACTTCTTCTACTTGTTTACGGGAATTTACATCCTTCAGCTTAACCTTCTCCACTGCATCTAAAATATCCTTATTCGTTATCGGGTATTCTTTGGGGCCTATATCCACCACCACAATTTTATCAACCTTCTCCGGGTGGTTAACGGCAAAATACATAGCCGTTTTTCCGCCCATGGAATGCCCCATTAATATTACTTTATCCAGCTTTTCATCTTCTATCAATTCTGTCAAATCATCACTCATTACCTTATAAGTATGTTCAGGGCTATGTGGTGAGCGGCCATGATTACGTTGGTCAATAAAATAAACGGTATAATTTTCAGCAAAGCGTTTCCCTAATGTTTGCCAGTTATCTGACGAGCCAAACAAACCGTGCAGGATAAACAAGGGCTTGCCGCTACCCATTTTACGAAAGAATAGCTTCATACCTTTCCTAATTGCCGGAGATATAATTGTACTGTTTTCTCTAATCCAAAATACAAGGCATCTGATATAAGAGCATGTCCTATGGACACCTCTGCCAGGTTTGGAATGTGATGGTGGAAATAAGCAAGGTTATCTAAATTCAAATCGTGGCCTGCATTTATCCCAAGCCCCAATTCATCTGCCCGAATAGCAGCTTTGTGATATGGCTCTATAGCCTTTTCAGGTGACGAGGAATGGTTTTTGGCATAGGCTTCGGTATATAGTTCTATTCTATCTGTCCCCGTATGAACAACTTCATCTATAAATTTCAAATCGGTATCAATAAACACCGAAGCTCGTATCCCGGAAGCATGTAAAACACCAATAACTTCCCTTAAAAAATCTTTATACTTAATAGTATTCCATCCGGCATTAGAAGTAAGTGCATCCGGCGGGTCAGGCACTAGGGTAACCTGGGCAGGTTTTACTTCTGTTACCATTTGCATAAACTTATCATTGGGATAACCTTCAATATTAAATTCTACAGGGAGCAAAGGCTTTAAAGTGTATGCATCCTTATAGCGGATATGTCTTTCGTCCGGGCGGGGATGAACAGTAATACCTTCTGCCCCAAAACGAACAATATCTAATGCTGCCTTTGTAACATCCGGCAACTTGCCCCCGCGTGAATTACGAATAAGGGCTATCTTATTAATATTTACACTTAGCTTAGTCAAAATAAATATTTAGGCAAAGCTATGAAAAGCACGTTTTCCACAAACCCTTATTATTTTGTCGATAATAAATACTGAGCTAATAAATTCATAATTCCTTATCTTTACACTTCATTATAAAAACAACATTTAATACCCCATTTTATGGAAAAGGTAGCAGAAAAGAAAAAAGAAGACTTGAAAGAAGTTAACAAAGAAAAACTGAAAGCGCTTCAGCTTACGCTCGATAAGATAGAAAAGACCTATGGTAAAGGTACTGTAATGAAAATGGGTGATACTCCTATTGAAGTGCCTGAAGTAATACCTACTGGTTCGCTTACACTTGATATTGCCCTTGGCATTGGTGGATTACCTAAGGGCAGGGTAGTGGAAATATATGGTCCTGAATCATCCGGAAAAACAACATTAGCCATTCACGCTATTGCCAATGTGCAAAGAGCAGGGGGTATTGCCGCCATCGTAGATGCTGAACATGCTCTTGACCTCAACTACGCTCAAAAATTGGGTGTAGATGTAGCCAACCTTTTAATTTCCCAGCCCGATAATGGTGAGCAGGCACTGGAAATAGTAGATAACCTTATCCGTTCGGGTGCTATAGATATTATTGTGATTGACTCGGTGGCAGCCCTTACCCCCCGCAGTGAAATTGAAGGAGAAATGGGAGACTCTGTAATGGGCTTGCAGGCAAGACTCATGTCACAGGCACTTCGTAAACTTACGGGAACTATTAACAAGACCAGATGCTGCTGCATATTCATTAACCAGTTACGGGAAAAAATTGGGGTAGTGTTTGGAAACCCGGAAACTACGACCGGGGGAAATGCGCTCAAATTTTATTCTTCCATTCGTCTTGATATTCGTAGGATAGGACAATTGAAAGAAGCTGAGCAAGTAATTGGTAACCGTACTAAGGTTAAAGTGGTTAAAAATAAATTAGCACCTCCATTTGGTATAGCTGAATTTGATATTTTGTATGGTGAAGGTATTTCGAAAGTAGGAGAAATAATTGATATCGGTGTGGAGAAAAATATCATTAAAAAAAGTGGCTCATGGTTTAGTTATGGGGATATTAGATTAGGCCAAGGCAGGGATGCGGTAAAACAACTTTTTAATGACAATCCTGAACTGGCAGAAGAAATAGAAAATAAAATAAAAGAAGCTCTTTCTGTAAAAGTTTCATGAGGCTATCGTTCGGATGGTTATTAGTTCTAGTTGTTATATTCGGGTTTCTGTTTAGCGCCTGTCATTCCAGTAGTGTAAAGTCTAACCAACAAGTACAGGCAGATGACTCTGCTTCTAAAGGAGGAGATACTATTGCATCGAGGATAAATTTTTATACCGGGCGCATTACCTCAAACCCAACGGATGCCAATGCTTATTGGAACCGTGGCAAATTGGAGATGCTGAATAAAAGCTACGCAGCTGCCATGGGTGATTTAACTAAAGCTGTACAATTAGATAGCACCAAGTCAGAGTATTATTGTGACTTTGCCAACATTGAATTTTTAACCGGGCACACACATGAGGCCAGAGATGCTTTTGCTATATCTATCCGGCTCAATCCCAAAAATACGGATGCTATTCTGAAGTTGGCAGAGCTTTATTTTTATGTAAAAAAATATGATGATGCTATTGAGCTAATTAACCAGGCTATGCAGGTAAATCAGTACATTGTAAAGGAGTATTTTTTGAAGGGTTTGATCTATATTGAAAAACATGATACGGCAAAAGCCATATCCAGTATGCAAACTGCTATCGAACAAAACTCTGACTATTTTGATGCCTATATACAACTAGGATTATTATTCGCACACAAGGGCAATCCCATTGCACTTAGTTACTATAATAACGCTATAAATATCCGACCTCAAAACCCCGAGCCTTATTACGATAAGGGGCTCTTCTATCAGTTTGGCGGAGATGATACGGATGCCATAAAAATGTACACCGAATTATTGCAAATAGATTCCACTTATAAAAATGCCTATTACAATTTGGGGGTTATCTATAACGTTAACATGTCCGATTACAATAAGTCGCTCTACTATTTTAGTAAAGCTATTACATGCGACACTGCTTATTATATGGCATACTATGGCAAGGGTAATTGCTACGAAATGCTTAAACAAACCAGGATGGCATTGGCTGATTATGATCATGCCTATAAAATCAACCCTAACTTTAAAGATGCTCAACTAGCATACCAACGACTAAAATCAAAAAATCCTAAATAGAAATGAAAATAATCTGCATCGGGCAAAACTATCCCAAGCACGTAACAGAAATGAAGGCGGAAATCCCTACGAATCCTGTGTTTTTTATGAAGGCAGAAAATGCTGTTATACGGCCCGGGGACCCATTTTTTTATCCAAGTTTTTCAAAAGAAATCCATCACGAAATAGAAATTGTATTGAAACTAAACCGCAACGGAAAAAACATTGAAAAAAAGTTTGCTAACAAATATTTTGATGAGATAACAGTAGGCATTGACTTCACTGCCCGCGACTTACAGGCAGAATGCAAGAAAAAAGGCCTTCCCTGGGAAATGGCAAAATCTTTTGATGGTTCGGCAGCTATTGGTAAATTTATTCCTAAGGATGACTTTGTAAATATGAATACCATTCCTTTTCATCTTGACCTGAATGGAACTACTGTGCAAGATGGGAACACACGTGATTTACTTTATCAGTTTGATACAATTATTGAATATGTTTCCAAATTTATTACTCTGAAAATGGGCGATTTAATTTATACCGGGACCCCTTCCGGCGTTGGGCCTGTAACCATTGGTGATACATTAGAAGGCTATATAGGAATTGAAAAACTATTGGAATGCAACATTAAATGAAAAAGGTACTTGTCCTCGGTGCAGGACGTTCTTCCTCCTCTTTAATCAAATACCTTTTAAAGGCAGCAGCAGAGAATGATTATGAAATAACTGTTGCAGATACTTCCATAGAATCAGTCTTACAAAAAACAAAAAAAAGCTCCCGTTCCCGACCTGTTTTATTAGATACACATGATGAATCAAAAACCCGTGCGGAAATTGAACGGGCTGATTTGGTTATCTCCATGCTTCCTGCGTTTCTGCATTCTGCTATTGCTGTGCAGTGTGTAAAATTCAAAAAAAATTTGATTACTGCCTCCTACGTTTCTCCTGAAATGAGGAACCTGAATGATGGGGCAAAAAAAGCAGGTATTATTTTAATGAATGAAGCGGGACTAGACCCCGGTATTGACCATGCTTCGGCAGTGAGAATAATTGAACGCATAAAATCTGCGGGCGGAAAATTACTTGCCTACAAATCATATACAGGCGGCTTAATTGCTCCTGAATCGGATGACAACCCCTGGGGATATAAATTTACCTGGAACCCCCGAAATGTAATATTAGCCGGGCAGGAAACAGTAAAATATATGGAGAATGGCAGGTATGCTTTTATTCCTTATCAAAAGCTTTTTACCCGGACTGAAAATATACACTTTGAAGGATTAGGCGATTTTGAAGGCTATGCTAATCGCGATTCATTGAGCTATCGTTCCGTGTATGGCTTGGAAGACATACCAACCATTTTAAGAGGAACTCTGCGTAAAAAAGGCTTTTGTGAGGCATGGAATATCTTTGTCCAATTGGGAATGACAGATAACAGCTACATGGTTCCCGAATCGGAAAAATTGAGTATTTGTGAACTGGTAGAGTCTTTTCTTCCCCAGGGGAAAACAGACGTAAGAACACGGCTCTGCCAATACCTTGAAATACCACTGAAAGGAGATATTATGTCAAAATTAGAATGGCTTGGATTATTTGGAGACACCCGGTTAAAAATGAAAAATGCCTCTCCTGCCCTACTCCTACAGGCTTTTTTAGAAAGCAAATGGAAGCTGAAAGAGGGAGATATTGACATGATTATAATGCAGCACCAGTTTGAATATGAACTACAGGGGAAAAAACAGAAACTGTTCTCATCGCTGGTTGTAAAAGGAGAAGATGCCATTTACACGGCTATGGCTAAAACGGTTGGCTTACCCGTTGGAATAATTACCAAGCTAATACTGCAAGGGAAAATAAAATTGACAGGCGTTCAAACCCCAACAGTAAAGGAAATTTACCTGCCCCTATTAGATGAGCTGGAAACGCTGGGAATAAGGTTTAAGGAGAGGGAAGAATAAATTAACTCTTATCAACTTCTTGCAACTTATTTGCCAACTGTCCGCAAGCGGCATCAATATCTTTACCGCGGCTGCGTCGTGTGTTGACGATTATACCCCGACTACGTAAAAGTTTTACGAAAGCTGCCAGTCGTTCAGGGTTAGCTTGTTTAAACTCCCCGTTATCTATAGGATTATACTCTATCAGGTTTACTTTGCAGGGAACCACTTTGCAGAACTCTGCCAGCTTATAAGCGTCTTGCACTGAATCGTTAAAGTCTTTAAATACAATATACTCGTAGGTAACTTTGGTTTGTGTTTTGCTATAAAAGTATTTCAGCGCCTCCGCTACTTCCTCCAGCTTATTCGAATCGTTAATAGGCATTATTTTGCTTCGTTTCTCATCGGTAGCGGCGTGTAAGGATAGCGCCAAATTAAACTTCACATTATCATCACCCAGCTTTTTAATCATTTTGGCAACTCCGGCAGTGGAAAGCGTAATCCGTTGCGCAGAAAAATTAAGGCCCTCGGGAGAAGTAATCTTATCAATAGCCTCCAACACATTAGAATAATTTAGCAAGGGTTCACCCATACCCATAAATACAATATTGGTAAGGGGAGTATTATATTTTTCCAGCGTTTGCTTTTGTATAAAAACTACTTCGTCATATATTTCATCCGCGCCTAAATTACGCTCCCTCTTCAGGCGGCCAGTGGCACAAAATTTACATTCGAGGCTACAGCCTACCTGCGAAGAAATGCAAGCCGTCATACGCTTTTCAGCAGGAATCAAAACACCCTCTACTCTTCTGTCATCGTAAAGATGAAATGCATTTTTAATGGTCCCGTCTTTGCTGATTTGGGATATTACATTTTCAAAACGGTGAATGGAAAAATCTGTTTTCAGGGCTTCCCTTGTAGGTTTTGGTAAGTTGCTCATATCGTCAAACGAAAGAGCGGACTTTTTCCATAGCCATTCATATACCTGCCTGGCACGAAAAGTAGGCTCACCCCGTTGTTTAAACCAAGAGCTTATCTCAGTCAATTCAAGGTTGCGTATATTCTTCGGCAATGATGTTCCCGATGCGGCCATAGGTGCAAAGGTAGACACTATATTTTATTTGGAGTAAAGGACTGTGCTTCTGCTTTTAATAAAACCTCAGCTATCAGGATGTCCTTTGGGCTTGTGATTTTAATATTTTCCGGGTTCCCATCTACCAGGCGTATATGCTCACCCATAGCTTCCACTACCATAGCATCATCGGTATACGTGTAGTGGTATTCCTGCTGGTAGGCCCTTTTAATAATATCGGTCCGGAAACACTGGGGTGTTTGTGTGGCACAGTAGCGGGAGCGGTCAACTGCAATGGTGCGGGTAGATTCTATTTGCCGTATGGAGTCATTAATTGGAACGGCAGGAACCGCATTACCATACATTTCAGCAGCTTTGAAGGTTGCTAAAATTGTTTTGCTGCTCACTAAAGGACGCACCGCATCGTGAACAGCTACTATACCGCTTTCAGTAACAAATTCCAGCCCATTTTTAACCGAATGGAAACGGCTCTCGCCACTGTAAGCAATCTTCAATGGCTTATGAAACATGTATTCTGCACAAAGTTGTTCCCAATATTTCAGGTGGTCCTGTGGAAGCACCAAAATGATTTCAATATTGGGGTCTGTATCGAGAAATTTATTAATGGTATGAAGTATGATGGGCTTTCCGTCCAACTTCAAAAATTGCTTGGGAACAGGACTATTCATCCTTGCTCCGTTGCCTCCTGCCACAATTATGGCATACCTTTTGTTACCTGCTTCCGACATCGACCTAAGTTAGATAATCAACATGGCATCGCCATAGGAGAAGAACTTATACTTATTCTTAATGGCTTCTTTGTATGCCTTCATTATCAAATCATAGCCACCGAAAGCGCAAACCATTATCAATAAACTGGAACCAGGTATGTGGAAATTCGTTATCATGCTATTGGCAATACGGAAATCGTAAGGAGGATAAATGAACTTGTTTGTCCAACCATCAAAGGGCTTCAAAAAGCCATCTGTTGAAACAGAACTTTCAATGGCACGCATAGAGGTGGTTCCTACCGCACATATTTTCCTCTTATCGTGTTTAGCCTTATTTACAATGTCCGCAGCTTTTTGAGCAATCATCATTTGCTCCGAATCCATTTTATGTTTGCTCAAATCTTCCACTTCAATCGGGCGGAAAGTTCCTAAGCCCACATGCAAGGTTACATTAGCAAATTCTACACCTTTCAGTTCCATTCTTTTCATCAACTCCTTGCTGAAATGTAGCCCGGCAGTAGGCGCAGCCACAGCCCCTTCATTAACGGCATACACCGTTTGATAGCGGTCCTTATCCGATTCCTTAACTTCTCTCTTAATATATTTTGGAAGCGGGGTTTCGCCCAAAGTATATACTATATTCTTAAACTCATCATACGTTCCATCAAACAAAAAGCGCAGGGTCCTACCTCTCGAAGTGGTATTATCTATAACTTCAGCTACCAGCTCTTCATTGTTACCAAAATAAAGTTTGTTCCCGATACGGATTTTACGGGCAGGGTCAACAAGCACATCCCATAAAAAGCTTTCCCGATTGAGTTCCCTCAAAAGAAATACCTCAATTTTTGCTCCTGTTTTTTCCTTTTTGCCAAACAAGCGGGCAGGAAATACTTTAGTATCGTTCAAAATGAATACATCGTGTGCACTATAATAACCTAAAAGATCCTTGAAAACCTTGTGCTCTATTTTTCCGGTCTTACGGTTAACCACCATCAGGCGGGCTTCATCACGAGTTGGGCTTGGATATTCCGCTATCAGGTCTTTCGGAAAACTAAAGTTAAATTCAGATAATTTCATGCTTTATATATATGTTACTTTTTTATAAAAAGGCTGCAAAGATAATGCCTCAAGGGGCGTTTGTCAACAAAAATCTTTGATTATGACTGTAAATGGCACTTAATCTACCTATTAACCCTCACACTTTCCGTATATTTTAGCATTCCTTGCAGGGTTTTAGACGTTTCTGTTCAACAAAACCTTCATTTTACCTTTTTATTGTACTTTGTAAAATTCGCCGACTTATTCCCCCGTCCCACCGACTTTTCCATTTCTCATGCCTATTTTGTCTAACATGTTCTTAACAACTGGTATAGTTTTGCCTCATAAATCGAAAAATCATGGACTCAGAAAAGATCAAAAAAAGCAACCATCGTGGAGGAAGAGCCCTCGGTGGTTTAATAGTTGTAGCAGTAGGTGTTATCCTACTCCTCAAACAAATGAGCATAGTTATTTTCCCTCACTGGTTGTTTACATGGCCAGTGCTTCTCATGGTATGGGGATTGTTTATTGGAGCAAGGCATGGCTTTAGAGGCTGGGGCGGGTGGTTAATCATGACCCTTGTAGGAGCTGTCTTTCTCATAAGAGATTATTTCCCACAATACGAGGTGGCAGATTATATATGGCCGCTTGCTATTATTGTAGTCGGAATATACCTCATGGTGCGTCCGAGGCGGCATTGGGATTGGGAAGACATGCATGAAAAACACCGGCATAAGTATTGGAAAAAATGGGAGAAATGGCAAGATGCTGTAAACATGCCTCCGTCGGGAGATGATTTTATTGACTCTACCTCTGTTTTCGGAGGAGTGCACAAAGTAATCGTATCCAAAAATTTCAAGGGAGGAGACATTGTAAATATTTTCGGTGGCTGCGACCTTAATCTCACTCAAGCCGATTTTACCGGAACAGTGACTATTGAATTAGTTCAAATATTCGGAGGGGCAAAAATAATTGTCCCTACTGATTGGAAAATTATTGTTAACACCTCTTCCATTTTTGGAGGAGTGGAAGATAAACGGCCCCCGTCGCTCATTAAAGAAAATCCTGAAAAAACACTCATTATTGACGGCACCTCCATTTTTGCAGGTATAAGCATTCAATGTTATTAAGATGAATTTTCCAGCCACCCATTCAACTCGTAATTTGATATTGATAAGCGTGGCTCTTGCAGTAGTGTTTGTTATTATACAAAGCCTGGTATTGATTTGGCTGGGAATTTCTCCCATTAATTCTATTATTGACAGCTCTATAAGTAATATTTTACTGGCAGTTATTACTTATTACCTGGGGAACATTCTTCGCTACTATCGCCCGGGAAGAAGTAAGTTTTTCTACGTTTTTATTTGGGATTTAGGCATAACGGGCGCATGGTTATTGGTAATAAATTGGGCTCTTTCTTCGCTGATAACAGATGCCCCCTACCTGGCATTTCTCTCCAAATCTCTACCTGTCCGGTTTTTTGTTGCCTTTCTTATCACCGGTTTAGCAGCCATGATAAGCTGGGTTGTATATAGCTACGAGGAGCACCGACAAAATGAACAACGGAAAATGGAAGCTGAAAAACTTACCCGGGAAGCAGAGTTATTCAAACTTCGTAAACAACTTCATCCGCATTTTTTGTTTAACAGTTTAAACTCTATAAGTGCCCTTATAGGCTCACAGCCCGAAGAAGCCCGGCGCATGGTGCAGCAGCTTGCCGATTTTTTGAGAGGTACATTAAAAACGGAAGAGGAGCTACAGGTGACATTGGAAGAGGAACTTCGCTTGCTCCAGCTTTATCTTGACATTGAAAAAGTACGTTTTGGGCACCGGCTGGATACCCTAATTGAAGCAGATGCAACATGTCTTACTTCCAAAATACCACAGTTATTATTACAACCTATTGTAGAGAATGCTATCAAGTTTGGACTATATGATACTACCGAAAAAGTATTAATCAAACTCACTGCAAAAAGAGAAGAATACCTGTTATTGCTATCTGTTCAAAATCCTTTTGACGCATCTACGTCCATATCTAAAAAAGGAACGGGCTTTGGATTGAGTTCTATATCCCGGAGACTATATCTACTTTATGGGCGAAACGATTTATTAGATACAAAAGCAGACGGAAACATATTCATCACCACTGTAAAAATACCACAATTATGATTAAAGTAGTTATTATTGATGATGAGCCACTGGCAAGGAATATGATAAAAGAGTATCTCCGGGCTTATCCATTTATTACGGTGGCAGAAGAGTGTGGTGATGGGTTTGAGGGGGTGAAAGCCATTTCACAACATCAGCCGGACCTGATTTTCCTCGATGTTCAAATGCCAAAAATCAATGGTTTCGAAATGTTGGAATTATTAAATACTTCACCCGGGGTAATATTTACTACCGCCTTCGATGAATATGCCATGAAAGCGTTTGAAACACATGCCATAGATTATCTGCTGAAACCATTCAGCAAGGAACGGTTTGACAAAGCAATACAAAAATGGAAACAACAACACAGCATTTCAACCTCTGCGGTGAAAGAATTAAATGAAGGGTCTCTTCCCATAAGCCCCGAGCAGCATAACAGGGTGGTAGTAAAAACAGGGAACAATATCCGCATCATACCTATGCATGAAATTGAATACATCCAGGCAGATGATGACTACGTAAAGATTCTTACGAAGGACGGGGGATTCCTGAAAAAGAAAACCATCAGCTATTTTGAAAATGTGATGGATGCCTCCCAATTTGTAAGGGTACATCGTTCTTATATTGTCCAGGTATCACAGGTTACACGTATTGAGCCGTATGAGAAAGACGGCCATATTGCCATACTTATATCGGGAGAAAAAATCCCAATTAGCAAAACAGGTTATCCTAAATTAAAAGCTATACTTGGACTATAAAATTACCCCTGATGAAAACGGTTGAAGTTTTTAAAACGAATGTGCTTAATAAAGATACGGCCCAATCCATCTTAGCCGAAATTGGTTCACACCAACCGGAGTACAAATGCAATTTTGATTTGGATGATTGTGATAAAGTATTGAGAATTGAAAATGCCGGAGGGAGAATTGATGCAGAATTGGTTTTTAAAATCTTAGAAAAAAATAATCACTCCGGTGCTATTTTGGAATAAAAATACTTCTGCCGATGAAACCCTTTCATTTACCTACTTTTTCAATATTTATGCCTAATTACACTAACCCTGCGCTTACTCTACAAGTAGTTTTGCATCACAAATTTGAAAACAGATGAAAAAGAATACTTCGTTAAAAAAATTAGTAATAGCTTTACCAATAGTAGTATCTGCATGGGTATCTAATGCACAACAAGTAACTCTTCGGGGCAAGGTTACTGACCCGCATAATAATCCTGTTGAGTATGGAACTGTTTTTATTAAGAACTCTCTCGACGGAGCTTTAACTGACAGCACGGGACATTACAGCTTCACAACTTCGGAACAGGGAAATATAACAGTACTTGCTACGGGTGTAGGATACGATACTGTCAAATCAATTTTAACTGTAGAAGCAGGAAAAGAGTATACCGTGAACCTCCAAATGAAAAGAAACGGTAGTACACTGAACGAAGTAGAGGTATCGCCCGGTTCCTTTGATGCCAATACTGACCGTAAAGTCACTATGCTTACTCCCATGGATATTTATACTACTGCAGGTGCAGCGGGTGATGTGGTGGGCGTTATACAAATGTTGCCGGGAGTTGAAAAAGTATCTGACCAAACGGGTCTGTTTGTAAGAGGCGGTGACGCCAGTGAATCGGCAGCTCTTGTAGATGGCATGGTAGTACAAGATGCTTTTTTCAGCGCGGTGCCGGGAGTTGCACAGCGCAGTCGTTTCGGTCCTTACCAGTTTAAGGGAATATCATTCAGTAGTGGTGGTTATAGCTCCCGGTATGGGCAGGCATTATCAGGCATACTCGAATTAAGCACGAATGACTTACCTGAAGAAACTACCATCAGTGCAAATATAAATATGGCCGGAGTAGGAGTTGCAGGGGCTAAGCGTTGGGCTAATTCTTCCTTTGAGGCAGGAATAAACTATACCAACACACAACCTTTTTACGGTATTACCAAAACCAATTTAGACTTCTTCCAACCCCCGGTGGGCATTGGTGGATTTGCCCGCTACGTGTGGATGAATAAAAAGGGAGATGTTCTAAAAATATCCGGTAATTATAACCAATACAAAAGTGGAATCAATGTGATTGACCCTAACCAGCCTGATACTACACTAGCTTTCAATCTGAAAAATTATTATGAAACAGGCAGTATTTATTATAAACATGCTTTTAACTTGAAAAATTCTTTTACGCTTTCTTCTTCCTACAGCCAAAATGGGGATTCAGTGAAATGGGGCGCAGAACCTTTTAACAAAAGTGATGAGCGTACGCAGGCAAGAGCCGAATTTGAAAGTCAGATCACCCAAAATTTATATGGATATATAGGTGGTGAGATGCAACATATTACCGAGAAACAAATGTTTGATACAGCTAATCCTGAATATACCAATCCTGCCAACCTTACCAATCCTTTCTACATTGACCATCTTGCCTATACCGAAACATTAATAGCCGGGTATGCAGAAGCTGAATGGAAGCCTGCTAAATGGTTCGGTATTAAGCCAGGCATACGTTATGAGCACAGCGAATTGTTACAGAAAAGTGATTTGGCTCCCAGGATTTCTGCTGCCATACGATTGAATAAATACGGACAAATTTCAGGTGCTTATGGTATGTTTTACCAGGACCCTTCAGAAAAATATTTGCTTTTTGGACACTCTAATGTGAATTTTGAAGAAGCTACACACTATATCCTCAACTATGAATTCTTAGGAGTAGATCGCACATTCCGGGTAGAAGGTTATTATAAGTCATACAGCGATTTAATTCTCGAAAATACGGAAGGCCAACCTTATGACCCCAATCCTTACCGTCCTTTCTTGTATCCTGTAACCAATGGTGGATATGGATACGCAAAAGGCATTGACGTATTCTGGAAAGATAAAAAATCGATTAAAAATTTTGACTATTGGATTTCGTACAGCTATATTGATACAAAGAGGCTTTATATGAATTATCCCGTAGAAGCTACACCCGACTATGTATATAATAACAGCCTGAGTGTAGTGACTAAATATTTTATCGATAAACCCGGTATTAATCTCTCCCTCACTTATACTTTACTTTCTGGAAGGCCATATTATGACCCCAATCCCGCAGTTCCTTTTTTGAGTGAACATTCTCCGGCATACCAAGACCTCGCTTTCAGTTTTAATTATCTCTTCAAGGTTAAGAAAATGTTTTCTGTATTATATATTGGTATTGATAATATCACGAATAATCACAATATACTCGGATATAATTATTCAGATAACGGATTATACCGTTACCCTGTTTTACCTGCACTGTACAGAAGTATATTTGCAGGTGTATTCATCTCGCTAACTCCATTTAAAAAAGAAGAACTTTAAAACCCGCCCACCATGAAAAAATTACTGATTGTATCCGTCTTAACATTGGCAGTATTCATGCCTCGTGAACTATTTGCACAAAAAATAGAAGATGTCCTGCAACAAACCTACACTGCATTTGATACGACAATGGTCTATTCGAAAAAATTAGCAGCCTGTAACAAATTCAAATTAATAGCTGCTAAATGGCCCGACAACTGGGCAGCTAATTTTTATGCTGCATGGTCCATTGCGATACTCTCATATGTTGAACCAGACAACGATAAAAAAGACCCTATGCTGGATGAAGCAGACAAGTACTATGCCAAAATTGCTTACATGGATAGCACCAGCGACGAAGTAAATGCGCTTGGGGCACTATTAGCGAATGTTCGAATCGGAGTAAACCCGATGATGCGTTACCAAAAATATGGAGAGATTGCAAGTAAATACTATGCAAAGGCCCTTTCCATCAATCCCAAGAATGCACGCGTGTTTCATATGAAAGCCAATGGTATTTTTTATACCCCGGAGGCATTTGGAGGTGGAGCAGCCAGGGCATTACCCCTGTATGAAAAAGCTGATTCGCTATTTGTTTACGATAGCCAGGATATTATGAAACCTCATTGGGGAAAACGTGCCAATGATTTTATGATGCAACAGTGTAAAATAAAAATCGGAGCCTCGAACAAATAAATTATTTATGAGCGGAATTATTCTTGAGACGAATAGTCTCAGCAAAACCTTTCTGCTGTAGGCAAAACAGATGTATTGCCCATATTCTTTAGTAAAGGCATATAAAGAATAAGATAAAGTACCGGCTGGGAAAGCCCGATAAAAAGCCACACGGGCATGCGCAATGCCTTTTTTAAATGACGTGTAAAAAGCAAGTAGATATCTTTTAAAATAATCATAATAATAGAGTTTTAGTTTTTTCCTTCACGAAGAGAGCGGCCGGTTTTTTGTAGGAATACATCATCCAGCGATGGACGGGAAAGCCCTATTGTTTGAATAGGAATGTTTTCTTT
>JABDAL010000005.1 GCA_013289165.1 Bacteroidota bacterium | reverse complement strand
GTGGCGTTCCTTCGGCTTCCGCTAGTACAAACCTGCTTTTTTGGATACGGTCAGGTACAAATAATCCTCCCAAGAGTAGTCCTACTTTCCCGGGTGATGCATTTTATTCCTATGGGACCACAGTGAGCGGTAATTATGTGGACTACGACCCGAATGGATTTTATAACCAAATTGTGCATGGCGAGTGGGCACCGTATGGATTATGTGCTGTTTCTGACCAGCAACAATATTGCGACAATGGGCCTGCTTATTCTGCCCCCAGTGGTAGTACAAGCCCTGCCATACAAACAAATGCCCAGGTGGCTGATTCAATTGGTAATATTGCCAGTGTGGATATTGTATTTACGTCTGACCCATCTAAGTGGACAAGGTGTGTTGTTTTAGAAGAAGATGATAATCCAAACCTTGCCGAGGGAAATGCCAATAAGTTAACTCCAAGAAAAGCACCTTCCCTGTCGATGACCTATAAACCTGCTTCACCCACAGATGTGGCTGAATATACTGACCCCACACTGCCGAGTTATATTTCTCCTACTGGTATGAGTTGGTTCCCAGGCTATGCTATTAATGTTGAAACAGGTGAAAGGCTCAATATGGCTTTCGGAGAAGATTCCTGGCTCAATGCAGACGGGGGTCGGGATATGAAATGGGACCCCGATTCTATTCTTTTCTCCTCCGGTGGTACTTCCGGTGCAGGGCAATACTTTGGAGTAACAAGTATTTTTGGAGGCAAACACTACATTTATGTTTTTGGCCATAATCATAATGTTGAGGTAAATGGTGTTACCAGTTATAACTATAGTATACCTGCATACGATAAGGACAGCACACTATTTGCAGACTTTCAAAAAACAACTCCGGGATCTAACTATCATTGGTGGCAGGAAAGAATATTGAATGATGTAATGTGGGTAAGTATCCCTCTTTTAACAGCCGGGCACCAATTATTAGAGTGTGATGCGACAGTAAGGTTAAGGGTACAAAAACCTTACGATACAGCATATAGTGAAACATTCCTTAATGGAAGCAAGGTTAATGGTGCAGGGAATACAAAAGAGGGTTCGATATGGAGAAACCCGACTCCGGACAACAAGAATTACCCTATGTATTCATTCACCACGAACGGATTACAAGTTGTTACAAATAATAATGCGGCAGCTGTAAGTGCACTCAGCCTGATAAATGTAGTACCTAATCCATATTATGCATATTCAGGGTACGAATCCAGCGGCTTGGATACGAGAGTTAGAATTACAAATTTACCTCCTACATGCACTATTTCTATTTTTACGTTAGGAGGAACACTGATAAAAGTAATAAATAAGAACTCCCCACAAACGTATGTCGACTGGACCCTGCAAAACCAGTATAATGTGCCTATTGCGAGTGGGTTGTACCTGATTCACGTTGCTGTACCCAATGTAGGGGAAGTAACATTGAAGTGGTTTGGAGTAATGAGACCTTTAGACGTAACATCTTATTGAGTAGTCAATTAAAATAAAAGAAAAGTAACACTACCTTCCTTGGGCATATAAGGGGGGTAGTGTTTGAAGTAAATAAAAGGAAATAGTTAAAAACATTAAATGTTTATATGAAAAACAAGAGTACCGTAGCAGCAATCCTAATAAGCTTTGCAGCAAGCTATTATTGCAATGAAATAAAAGCTGGTGACCCTCAGCGATCAGGTCAGGCGGGAGCTTCGGAGTTGCTTATTGACCCTTGGGCAGGAACATCGGGTTTTGCAGGAGCTAATTCGGCCTGTGTGCAGGGTATTGAAGCACAGTTTTTAAATATTGCCGGAATAGCTACATTAAACAAGACTGAAATTATGGGAGCCAGTACCGATTATCTTGATGGTGCCGGTATACACATATCAGAAATAGGATTGAGCCAGCCGGTTGGCGAATCGGGTGCCATTGGTTTTTCTATTATGGATATGAGTTTAGGAACAATAAACATGACATCGTATGATTATCCCGATGGAGGAATAGGAACTTTTACTCCTGATTTTATTAACATTGGTGCCGGATATGCAAAGCATTTTTCCGATTATATTTATGGGGGAGTAAACGTAAAGTTTATTGACGAGCAGATTGCCAATGTTCATGCTGCGGGTGTGGCTATTGATGCAGGAATACAGTATGTTGCCGGGAAACAAAAAAATATTCATTTTGGTATAGCGTTGAAAAATGTGGGGCCGCCTGTGACATTCTCCGGAGACGGGCTTGCATTTCAAACCCCTTTGCCACAACAACAACCCCCCAATGGGTCGGCTACAGAAACGGCTGAGCAGCGGTCACAGTCTTTTGAACTTCCTTCATTGGTCAATATAGGTGCTGCTTACGATTTTTATCTTGCTAAGGATTCGGGCACAAAAAGTGTTCATCGTTTAACAGTCGCAGCTAACTTTACTTCTAATTCCTTCACTCAGGATGAGGAAATGCTGGGAGTAGAATATGCTTTTAAATCCTATTTTAGTGCAAGAGTAGGATATGATTATCAAAATGGAATTACAAGTTCACTCAGTACAAACCCAACTACCGGGGGGCGTCTTACAGTCTTCACCGGTTTTTGCGCTGGAGTAACCTTGCAGTGTCCTTTCGGCAAAAAGAAACATAGCGTTTTTGGCGTATCCTATGCTTACCGGAGTACCAATCCTTACCAGGGATGTAATACAATAGGTATAAAACTAGATTTGTAATTTCTAAAATTTTTTATATATATTTGCAAAAGGAGGGGGTGCTATAGCTCTCTCCTTTTTACACTAAATAAAACCCTCTTAATAGTAATAAAAGTACTTTCTCCATGTCACAAGCTGCGTATTTTACCCAGGAAGGGCTGGATAAGCTCCTGAAGGAACTGCATCACCTTAAAACAGTGGAAAGACCCTCCATTTCTAAACAAATTGCTGAGGCACGAGACAAGGGCGACTTGTCGGAAAACGCAGAATATCATGCTGCCAAAGAAGCCCAGGGATTGTTGGAGCTCAAAATTTCTAAAATGGAGGACATAGTTAGTAATGCAAAAATAATTGACCCCTCAACGCTCGATCATTCAAAGGTTCTTATTCTATCCAGGGTGAAAATTAAAAATCAGAAAACAGGCTCCATCATGAACTATACTATTGTGACAGAAAATGAGGCAAATTTGAAGGAAGGGAAAATATCGGTTAATTCCCCTGTTGCAAAAGGGTTACTGGGCAAAAAAGTAGGTGATAAGGTAAAGGTAGCCACTCCTGCGGGCGAAATGGGGCTCGAGATACTAGAAGTTTCTATCTAAAATGGCTTCCATATTTGCAAAAATTGTAAATGGCGAACTCCCTTGTTACAAAATAGCGGAGACGGAAAATTGTCTGGCTTTTCTTGATATTTTTCCGTTAGCTAAAGGGCATACGTTGGTTATTCCTAAAAAAGAAATTGATTATATTTTTGATTTAGACGATGCATTGCTTTCCGAGCTTAATTTATTTGCCAAAAAGGTGGCGAAGGCTATTGAAGCAGCTGTTTCATGTAAGCGGATAGGAATAGCAGCAATTGGTCTGGAAGTACCTCATGCACACATACATTTGGTGCCATTGAATAGTGTAGGGGATTTAAATTTCTCCAGGGGAAAACTTACACCATCCCCCGAAGAACTTAAGCAGGTTCAGGCAGAAATTTGCAAGTATTTATAAGCCGCTAATCTTCCCGGGGTTTTCACTGGCAAAGGATTTCCAGCTATTTATTTTTTTTGCCGGTGTAAAAGACTCGACAGTATTTTGAAAAAAGTGGCATATTGCAACTGCAAGGGCATCGGTTGCATCCAATTTTTCAGGAAGCGATTGAAGTGTCAGTATACGTTGAAGCATAATAGCAACCTGTTCTTTGCTCGATGAACCTTTCCCGGTGATAGATTGTTTAATCTTACGGGGCGAGTATTCAAAAACAGGTAAATTGTGATGAAGAGCGGCGGCCATTGAAATACCCTGTGCCCTGCCCAGTTTTAACATTGACTGGATATTTTTCGCATAAAAAGGAGCTTCTAAAGCAACTTCGTCGGGTTTGTATAGTTCAATAATGCGGAGGGTTTCTTCAAATATTTTTTTCAATTTTAAAAAGTGATTGGGAAGTTTATTTAACATGAGAATATCCATATGAATAAGGCTCGCCTCTTTCCCTGTTATTTTTACAAGGCCATATCCCATAATAGTAGTTCCTGGGTCAATACCCAAAATTACCTTATCCGTTTTATTTTCTCCCCCTCTCACTGATATAAAATTTTGCAGTTGTTTCAATGCTCTTATCTACCGGAATAAATGAATAGCTCAATGTTTTTTTAACCTTCATATTACTGAAGCTGTGTGTACCTGTTGCATGCTCTACCATGGTATTACTTATCTTTTGTTTGTTCCATATATTATTTAGTAATTTAAATATTTTTAGAGTAGAATAGCTTAAAGGAATTCTTGGGATAGGTTTATTAATATTTATAGCTATTGTTGTAATAATGTCTTTAAAAGATATATTCTCAGAATTGATAATGAAGCGCTCATTATAGGGCCCTTTTTCCATTAATAACAACATAGTATTTACAACATCATTCACATCTACAAAACCCATAACTCCACGTGTGTAAAACAGGGATGTTTTGTCTATATATGGAAACATACTCATACTTCCGTCTGTAACGTAGTTCCATGGGCCAAGAATAATAGATGGAGACACAATAACTACTTTTAACCCTTCAGCATGCGCTTTCCATACTTGCAGTTCAGCCAAGTGCTTCCCAATAGAATAAGGTGCATTTTTAAAAGAAAAATCTTCGAAACATTCCTCATCAATATAGTTTTCTGCTGGTTTGCCCAAGGCTACTACAGAGCTTACATGGCAAAATTTTTCAACGCCAACTACCAGCGAAGCATGTACCATATTTTCTGTTCCCTTTGTGGCTGTATTTATTATCGAATCCGGATTATGGTCACGTAAACTTACTTCCGCCGCACAGTGATAAACATCTTTTATACCTTGCATTGCTTCCGAAAGCGACCACGGGTCAAGAATATCTCCGTCTACCCATTTTATTTTTTGAAATTGTTCCTGCCCCTCTGCTTCAAATTTTAAAGAAAAAAGTTTTTCAGTGTTAAAAGTGCTGCTGCCTGGCCTTTTCAAGGCTACAACCAATTCATTTTTTTTTACTAGTTCAGCTAAAAGATAAGCACCTAAAAAACCAGTTCCTCCGGTTACAAATACCATACAAGTTTATAAAGTTCCTATCGTTAAAAGTTCATAAAGTTAAATAACTTTCAACTTTATAAACTTTTTAAACTTGTAACTTTTTAACTTTGCCGGCTCATGAAACTAAATTTTATAGAAGAGTTAAGGTGGAGAGGGATGCTTCACGATATTATGCCGGGAACAGAAGAACTGCTGAAAAGTGGTTTGGTAAGCGGATATATTGGTTTCGATCCTACTTCCGATTCCCTTGGCGTTGGCAACCTGGCGCAAGTTATGACCCTGCTGCATTTTCAAAAGGCAGGACATAAGCCAATTGTATTGGTAGGCGGGGCAACCGGAATGGTAGGTGATCCCTCTGGTAAATCACAGGAAAGGAATTTATTGACTTCCGATATATTGGAATATAATCTTACTTGCCAACGTAATCAACTGGAAAAGTTTCTCAATTTTGATTGCGGTGAAAATTCTGCTGAAATTGTAAACAATTATGACTGGTTTAAAGAATACGGGTTTTTAGATTTTATACGAGAGGTAGGTAAACATATTACCGTTAATTATATGCTGACTAAAGATTCTGTGAAAAATCGTATGGAGAATGGGATATCTTTCACTGAATTTAGTTACCAGCTTGTGCAGGGGTATGATTTTTACTACTTATGGAAAAATAAAAATTGCAAACTTCAAATGGGTGGTTCAGATCAATGGGGCAATATTGTTACGGGTACAGAATTGATTAGGAGAATGAGTGGAGGAGAAGCATATGCTATTACCACTCAGTTGGTTACTAAAGCAGATGGCGCCAAGTTTGGAAAAACAGAAGAAGGTAATATCTGGCTCGATCCGGATAAAACATCGTCGTATAAATTTTACCAGTTTTGGCTAAATGTTTCCGATGAAGATGCAAAAAAATATATCAGGATATTTACGTTATTCGACAAGATAATGATAGAGTCTTTGGAAAAAGAACATGAGGCCACACCACATTTACGTATTTTGCAAAAAGAACTGGCCAAAGATGTTACTATTCGGGTGCATTCCGAAGCAGATTATAATCTTGCCGTTGAGGCTTCCGAACTTCTTTTTGGGCGGGGAACCAAAGATAGCCTGGAGAAACTTTCAGAACAGGACCTGCAAGCTGTTTTTGAAGGAGTTCCACAGGTAAGTGTTCCTCTTACTGACCTGCAAAGTGGGATTCCTATTATTGATTTTCTCAGCACAACTACAAGTATTTTTCCATCTAAAGGAGAGGCCAGAAAAATGTTGATGGGCGGAGGTGTTTTTATTAATAAAGAAAAAGTGGAGGATTTGAACCTTGTGATGGGGCTAAATAACATTATTAAGAAACGATATCTTCTGGCCCAAAAGGGGAAGAAAAATTACTATTTGATAAAATTTATTTGATATTCGATACATGGTATAAATATATTTTTAAAAATTGCCTCGTTAGCTCAGCTGGCTAGAGCAGCTGATTCGTAATCAGCAGGTCGGGGGTTCGAGTCCCCTGCGAGGCTCTTCGGTCCGATAAACGGCCTTTAGGGAAAAATATAAAAAATCAGTCACTTTTTCATGCTTGTATTAGTAAATAAGCAAAAGAGTATTTTTCTTACTGAAAAGGCAAAATTTCAGCGGGCTCTCTCTGAAAAGTTGAAATTTTATTTTTCTGATAATCAATAGATAATATAAAGATGAGGACAATAATTATGGAGGAGTTGAGGTGGGGTATGTTATGTATTGAGGAAATATACTACATTGCGCCCATAATCCGTTAGTAATTTTACCAGTAAAACATAATAACATGAACAAATTTTACGTAAAATGCGCCATAGCAGCGCTTCTTGTGGGAATATCCCCTGCGATTTATTCACAAAACGTAGCGGTAAACAGTTCAGGAAATCCTGGAAATGCATCAACTATACTGGATTTAAGCGATCCATCGAACAGCACCTTGGGGATGTTGTTAACGAGTGTAGATATCGTGAATGTAACTACGTCCACACCGGTGAGTGCGCCTTCTGCGGGTTTGATAGTGTGGAACACGAATAGCCCGACGGTAACGGCGGGAGGTTATGGAGCAGGATTTTACTATTGGAGTGGAAAACAGTGGGTGTATCTGTATAATTCAGCCACTCCGCTGGGAACATATATATTGAACCAGAAGACGGTGCAGGCAGGCGCGAACTTCAACATAGACGATACGGGAATAATAGGAGGGACCTTGAATGTAGTGGGATTGAGCACATTGGGAGCTGTAACGAGTACAGGTGCAGCGAACCTGAATAACACAGGATCGGGTTTAGTAAATATAGGAAGCGGCGCGAAAGCGAGCGGGATAGTAGAGATAGGGAATAATACGGGCTTCACGGGAATCAATGAAGGGACCCCTGTAAGCAGCTTAGATATAAACGGGTCAGTAGGAGCGCAGATATCGGCTGTGGCTTTGACGGGGAATACGACCTTAGATAACACTTATAATACAGTGTTAGTAGATCCGAATGCGGCAACGTTTACGGTAACCTTGCCTGCGGCAGGCCCGACAAATATGCGGAGATATTATACCGTCTTGTATGCTCCCGCGGTAGTGACGACAAATGCGGTGACGATTATGGCAGCGAGCGGAAGCATCTATAGCGGCTCGAAAGCGAATGCGACCTTATCTTTGGTAGGAGGTTCGATGATGCTTCAGAGCAATGGGACGAACTGGTATGTAGTAACCGATTGGGGAGGAGGAATCACTCCGGGAACGCCATGGATTATAACAGGCAATGGAGGAATCATAGATGGGACAAATTTCCTGGGTACGACGGATGCAACACCGTTGAACTTTGGGATAAAAGGTAATAAGGCAGGGCGTATTGATGAAGTTCGCGACAATACGTTTATAGGTTATTTGTCAGGAAGCAACGTAGGCCCTTTAACATCAGGAGCGAACAATACCGGCTTAGGGTATAATAGTGTGTCTACGGTTACGACGGGGAGCAATGATGTAGGTGTGGGAAGCGGAGCGTTAAAGAGCGACAATGGGGGAAGCAATACAGCCTTGGGATATGGAACCTTAGGGAGCAATACGAGTGGAACTGGAAATATAGGAGTAGGTTATTTAACCTTGCAGAATGCGACGATAGGATCGTATAATGTAGGAGGCGGTTATATGGCTATGGGGGCAGTAACGACCGGTTCTTATAATATAGGGATAGCGGACAGTGCATTAAATTCTAATACAACAGGTTATTATAATACGGCCATAGGTTCGAAAGTATTATCATCAAACACAACGGGTGTAGCTGGCGTGGGTTTAGGTTATGGAGCCTTGAACAGCAACCTTAGCGGAGCGGGGAATGTGGGACTAGGGTATGAGCCTTTGTATAAGAATACGACGGGAGCATGGAACGTAGGGATAGGAAATAGTGCGCTGTACAGTAATACCACAGGAGCGTATAATATGGGTTTAGGGTATGATGCAATGTATTCGAATACGAGTGGATCGTATAATGCGGCAGTAGGAGCAAATGCGATGTATGGGAATACGACGGGAGCGTATAATGATGCGGTGGGTTATGCTGCGATGTATGGCAATACGACAGGGTCTTATAATAATGCGATAGGGTACGAAGCAGGGTATACGAATACAACGGGATCGTATAATAATGCATTCGGGTATTATGCGCAGTATAATAATTCAGGAGGTGCATCGTATAATAATGCGATAGGGTATGAAGCGGGGTATACGAATAGTGGCTATTCGTATAATAATGATATGGGTTACATGGCTGGTTATATAGCTGGAGGTAGCAACGATAATGCGATAGGTTATTATTCCCAGTATACAAATAGCGGAGGATCGTATAATAACTCGATGGGTTATTATGCGTTATATGGAATAAGCGGGAATACGGGATCGTACAATAATGCGGTTGGTTACTTTGCGATGGCGTATAACTATACAGGAGGGTACAATAATGCGATGGGCTATTATGCGATGTATGAAAACTACAGCGGTTCGTATAACAATGCAATAGGTGCTTTTTCATTATATAATGGGAGTGGTTTTGGAAGCGGTTCCTATAATAATGTAATGGGTACAAATGCTATGTATTATAACCTGAGTGGTGTACATAACAATGCGATAGGGTATGATGCGTTGTATACGAACACCAGTGGAGGGTATAACAATGCAATGGGTTACTATGCGTTATATTCGAACACGACGGGAGGCCGCAACATAGGGATAGGATATTCAGCATTGTATGCAAATACAGCCGGATCGGGCAATGTGGCCATAGGAGATAGTGCATTATCAAACATGACAAGTTCGTACAATACGGCCATAGGTTATGGAGCTGGAGCGAGTGTAGCAACAGCAACGAATGTAACGGCGATAGGAAATGGAGCAGTGGCCGGAGCAAGCAATACGATGGTATTCGGGAATCACTCAGTTACCGGTTATGAATTTAATGGAGCGTTAATGCCTTATTATGGAGCGGTTTATAATCCGGGTGTATCGGGTCAGATATTAGTGTCGCAAGGTGCCGGCGTAGCGCCTCAATGGGGTTCGGCAGGGACTGCAAACAATGGGTTGACTTTCAATGCAGGAGTAGTACAATTAGGAGGCCCGTTGATTCAAAATACATTGATAGCTCAAACAAACTTTAACCTGAATGTAGATTTAGGGACAGGAGCGCAGGTAGGCACAGGCGAATTTATGATAAGCAATGGAGGAGCGGGGAATACTTATTTGTCAGTAGAGAATAGTGGAAATGCAGGCAATCCTGGTCAAATAGGAATAGGAACCAATAGCCCGAATGGGTCGGCCGCAATAGATGTAACATCGAGTACGGGCGGGGTATTGTTCCCGAGGATGTCAACAGCACAAATGAATGCGCTACCAAATCCACCCAATGGATTGGTAGTATTTAATACGAGTGTAAACTGTTTAGAGTTATATGCCGGAGCGTGGACGAGCATGGTTTGTGGATGTACTCCGCCTGCAGCTCCATCAAACATAGGAGGCCCTCAACAGTTCTGCGCAGCAGCATCAGCCCAAACGTATACCTGTTCACCGGTAGCCGGAGCGAACAAATATATTTGGAGCATCAGCCCTTCAGTAGCAGGAACTACGTTGTCGTCCCCTACGTTTACAACGACCGCAACGGCAACTTTTGCAGCTACTCCTACAACATATACAATATCTGTAGCAGACAGTGGACTAACCAGTTGCTTAAGCGGGTATTCAACGTATATAGTAAGGGTAGGTGCACCTGCTGGAACACCGGCAACTCCTGTAGGATCGGTTTCACCCCTTATTAGTACTAGTCAAACCTATACCATACCTGTTGTTGCAGGATATAGTTATAGCTGGACATCATCGAATACAAATGTTGGAATAGTAACATCTCAGGCTGCCGGAACAGCAACGGTAACTTTTGGAGCAACAGCAGGCACAACCAATATATGTGTAACAGCTTCTAATAATGGTTGCAGTGGTTCGCCTTCTTGTTTAACTGTTGTCTCAAGCGTGTGCAATTTGATACATACCACAACAACCTTTTCAGCTACCGGTTCAATACAAACATTTACGGTAGGTTGTGGAATTTCATCAATGACAATAACCGCCAACGGAGGCCAAGGTGGGAGTGTTAATAACGGTCAATATATTGGTGGATATGGTGCGCAAATGATAGGTACATTTACGGTTACACCGGGCGAAGTGCTGACAATTTTAGTTGGAAAAGCGGGAGTCGGTACACCAAACACTACTTCAGCCGGTGGCGGCGGTGGAGGTTCGTATGTATTGAATAACAATAATATATTAATTATTGCCGGCGGCGGCGGCGGAAGAAGGGATACGGGCCCGGTTGGTACAATTGCCAATTCTATGGGTAACAGTTTGACAAATGGTCAAAATTCCTATGATAATAGTGGTGCCGGTGGAACTGGTGGAAACGGGGGAAGCTCCGGAGAGCCGAATGGAAGTGGTACCGGTGGCCCTGGAGGTGGTTATACGACTAATGGAGGCCTTGATGGAAGTCCTAGTGGTGGTGGTCCTGGCTTTTCTTACCTGAATGGTTCTACTCCTGGTGCTGGTTGTACCAGTGGTACCGAAGTTGGTGGTGCCGGTGGATACGGCGGCGGCGGTGGCGGAACATTCTGTTACCGTGGAACTGCCGGTGGTGGTGGTGGTTATAGTGGTGGCGGTACAGGTATTAATGATGCCGGAGGAGGAGGAGGAGGTTCCATAAATAACGGAGCAAATCCAATTAATACAACAGGTGGAGCTCCTGCCGGTAACGGTACCGTAATACTTCAATACTAAAAGAATAGTAAATTTTGATATGAGTTAAGCCCCTTTTAAGGGGCTTAACTATTTTTAGGAGGCATACTTTATAAGGTTCTGGGCATATTTGGTAGAGAATGTTCTATACTTTTGTCGCATAGCGGTAAGATAGATATGTATAGGATTGCCATTTTTGCTTCCGGCGAAGGAACAAATGCTCGGAAATTTATTGATTACTTCAGAGATAAGAAGGACGTAACAATATCCCTTATCATATCTAATAAAAAAGGAGCAGGTGTATTAGATAAAGCTGTAAAGGCCGGGATACCGACAATTGTTGTTGATAAGGAAACTTTTTATGAAACAGATAAGCTGGTGGGTAAATTGAAAACCGAGGCAGATTTTATTGTATTAGCAGGCTTTCTATGGATAATACCGGATAATATTATAAAAGCCTTTCCACGAAAAATGGTGAATATACATCCTGCTCTTCTCCCAAAATATGGCGGGAAAGGTATGTATGGCCGGAAGGTACACGAAGCAGTTTTAGCAAATAATGAAAAGGAAACGGGCATTACTATTCACTATGTGAATGATAAATACGATGAGGGAGAAATTATCTTCCAGGCCAAATGTTCCATAAATAATTCAGATACGGTAGAAACTATAGCCCAAAAAGTGCATGAGTTAGAATACAAATATTACCCAATAACAGTGGAAAAACTGTTACTTGGGAATATATCCTAAATTTGTACTTTATGACAACTGGCGACAATTCACTTAATCGCCCGATTAGGGTACTGGTAGCTAAAGTAGGCCTTGACGGGCATGACAGAGGAGCAAAAGTAATTGCTTCATTCCTTAGAAATGCAGGTATGGAAGTAATATATACCGGTTTACATCAAACCCCTGAAAGTGTTGTAAATACAGCCTTACAGGAGGATGTAGATGTTATAGGGCTAAGCATATTATCAGGTGCGCATAACACTGCCTTTCCGAAAATAATCAAGCTGATGAAGGAAAAAAAACTGGACGATGTATTGCTTACGGGTGGAGGTATAATACCCGATAAAGACATGGAAGAGCTGAATAAAATGGGAGTAGGCAAGCTTTTTCCTCCCGGGACAGATACAGGAATTATTGTGAAATATATCCAGGATTGGGTGAAAGAGCATAGAAAATTTTAATAAAAAAGGAATAAATTATATGACCGCATTTCAAAATCTCAAAATAAATATTGAAAATGGCATTTGTATCATTACCATAAATCGTCCGGATAAAATGAATGCCTTGAATCGTGAAACCGTGAAAGAGATTGGAATGGCTGTAGAAGAAGCAATTGACGATAAGAATGTAAAATCTATAATTATTACGGGGGAAGGCCCAAAAGCTTTTGCTGCAGGGGCCGACATAAAAGAATTTATGGGGCTCAATAAGGAGCAGGGCATGGCAATGGCAAAGGCAGGGCAGGATGTTTTTCAGAACATTGAAAATTCTTCCAAACCTGTTATTGCAGCCGTGAATGGGTTTGCATTAGGCGGTGGGTGTGAACTGGCAATGGCTTGTCATTTGAGAATAGCTTCAGAAAATGCAAAATTTGGACAACCAGAAGTAAATCTGGGATTGATACCGGGTTATGGAGGTACACAGCGCTTAATTCGTAACATTGGCAGGGGCAAAGGGTTGGAGTTAATGATGACTGCCGGAATGTTAACTGCGCAGGAGGCTATGGAGCTCGGATTAGTAAATTATGTAGTTACCCAGGAAATGCTTATTCCACGATGTGTAGAGCTTTTAAATATAATACATGGCAAATCCCCCTTTGCCATTGGAGCTGCTATCCGGGCAGCAAATGGCTATACTGGCACGCAAGAAGGATTTGAAGTTGAATTAACCGAATTTGGAAAATGTTTCGCTTCCGAAGAAATTAAAGAAGGTATAAGCGCATTCTTAGAAAAACGAAAACCCCAATTTAATTAGGAGTTACGAATTAGGAATAAAGAAGAATAGATTCCTAATTTTTAATTTCTAATTCCTAATTAAAAATGAAACCACTCAAAGATTTAGCCGGGCAAACAATAGTATATGGGCTTCCAAACATTATTGGAAGGCTTTTAAGCTATCTGTTAGTCCCTTTATATACGTATATATTTGCTACGGGTGAATACGGCAAAATCAGTTTTCTGTATGCCTATATTTCATTTGTAAATATTGTACTTACTTATGGAATGGAAACATCTCTTTTTAATTTTTCACGATTAGAAGAAGATAAAAAGAAAGTATATAGTACCACACTGCTGTCCGTAGCCTCAACCTCAGTTTTATTTATTTTACTGATAGTTGCATATAGTCAAACTATTGCCGGATGGCTCCATCTGCCCACGCACCCGGAATACATTATTTGGTTAGCTCTTATTCTAAGTGCAGATGCCATTTGTGCCATTCCATTTGCGAAGCTGCGACAACTTAATAAAGCCCGCCGGTTTGCAACCATTAAAATGTTGAATATTATTATCTACATACTCAGCAATCTTTTCTTTCTTCTGCTGTGCCCTGCCATTTATAAGCATCCTGATAGCCTTTTTTATTCTTTCATACAACCCATTTACAATCCGAATATCGGCATAGGATATATTTTAATTTCCAATGTAATTGCAAGTGTTGCCACACTATTGATGCTACTTCCCGATATAGTCAAAGCCGGTATTAAGTTTGATTCCGTATTGTGGAAAAAAATGATGCCGTATGCCATTCCATTGGTGTTTGCAGGCCTTGCAGGCATGGTGAATGAAACCCTTGACCGTATCTTATTGCAATATTTACTTCCGGCAGATGTTAGTTGGCAGCAAGCGGGCATTTACAGCGCGTGTTATAAGGTACCTATGATAATTACCATGTTTGTGCAGGCTTTTAAGTATGCTGCCGAACCCTATTTCTTTGCCACGGCTAAGGAGAAAGATTTTACGAAAACATACGCCGACATAATTAAATATTTCATCATCGTGTGCCTGCTCATCTTCCTGGGCACTATGCTCAATATTTCCTGGATAAAGTATTTTATTGGCCCCCGCTACTGGAGTGGCCTGCAAGTGGTACCTATATTATTAATGGCTAATTTATGCCTGGGGGTGTTTTATACCCTTTCAATATGGTACAAGCTGAGCCATAAAACCCTTTACGGAGCCTATCTTACCACCATTGGGGCTATTATTACCATTGTGTTGGATGTATACTGGATACCGCGGATTGGATATATTGGTTGTGCCTGGGCAACATTAATATGCTATGCTTCGATAATGGTTCTTTCCTACTTCATGAGTCGTAAACAATTGCCTGTTAAATACGATTTCTTTCACATATCTGTCTACTTTGCATTATCGTTAATTTTGTACTTCCTAAGTACCCAATTGAACATTCCGTCGAAAATACTTAACCTGGTTATAAATAATTCTTTAATCTTACTGTTTATAGCTGTAGTCTACTTTATGGAAAAACCCTCATTTATCTTGCTTAAAGAATTAAAAAAATAAGTTAACATGAAAGTAAAAATTGTAAATAAGTCAAAACACCCCTTGCCGCATTATGCTACGGTAGCATCTGCCGGTTTTGATGTGAGGGCAAATATGGATGCTCCGTTGATGCTAAAACCTATGGAAAGAATATTGGTGCCAACGGGGTTATTTATTGAATTGCCAGAAGGCTATGAAGCCCAGGTGCGCCCAAGAAGCGGGCTTGCTTTCAAGCATGGAATTACCGTCCTTAATTCACCCGGAACTATTGATGCCGATTATAGAGGCGAATTAAAAGTGCTTTTAATAAATCTGTCCAATGAAGAATTTGTTATAAATGATGGGGAAAGAATAGCACAGGTGATAGTTGCAAAACACGAACAGGTAAAATGGGAAGAGGTGGAGCAGCTTATGGATACAGAAAGAGGGGCAGGTGGCTTTGGACATACCGGGAAACATTGATGAATAACTAATAACAAGGAATAAGAGTATGAAATTGATAATTCCAATGGCGGGTATAGGAAAAAGGATGCGTCCCCATACCTTAACTATACCAAAACCCCTGTTGCCGGTGGCAGGTAAACCGATGGTTCAGCACTTGGTCGAAGATATAGCCGCTACTATTAAGGGGCAGATTGATGAAATAGGATTTGTAATTGGGCATTTTGGCAAAGAAGTGGAAGATCATTTGTTGAATGTGGCAAAAAGTTTGGGAGCGAAAGGGAAAATATTTTACCAGGAAGAAGCCCTGGGTACTGCCCACGCAGTAATGTGCGCCAAAGAAATGCTGGAGGATAATGTAATAATTGCTTTTGCCGATACTCTTTTCCGGGGTGAATTTACAGTAGATACTTCCCACGAAGGAATTATCTGGGTTCAGAAAGTGCAAGACCCAAGGCCTTTCGGTGTAGTGAAGTTGGATAAGCAAAATATTATTACAGACTTTGTTGAAAAACCACAGGAATTTATTTCTGACCTTGCTATTATAGGTATCTATTATTTTAAAGATGGAGAGTACTTGAAAAAAGAAATGCAATATCTGCTTGATAATAACCTGAAAGAAAAAGGAGAGTTTCAGCTTACCAATGCCTTGGAGAATATGAAAAAGAAGGGAACTAAATTCAGTGTTGCCCAGGTGAGTGAATGGCTTGACTGTGGGAGTAAAGACAATATGCTGTATACGAATAAGAGGCTACTCGAATGTAAGCCTGTTCCCAAAATTCAGCCATCACAATTGGTGAATTCCACTGTGATACAACCTTGTTACATTGGGGAACACACCACAATTGTAAACTCCGTGGTTGGCCCCTTTGTTTCATTAGGTAGGCATAATCATATTGAAAATAGTGTTGTGTCTGATTCTATTATACAAGATAATTCAAAAATTGTAAATGCAGTTATCAGTAATTCTATGCTTGGGAGTTATGTGCAATATATCGGTACTGCCAATAAAATAAACCTGGGAGATTATAACCAGGTAACCTAAACGAATGAACGGAGGAGGAAAGAAGTTAAATTATGTTGGTATCATTTTGCTATGGATGCCCATGATATTCTTTTCCTGTTCCACATATAAAAAATCAGGTTCCTCGGCATCTGTGAAAAAAGTGAGCCAGCCCGAAGAGGATAAGTTTAAAGCTTTATACTATGATGGGTTGGAACAAAAGGTAATGGGTAATCCTGCTGAAGCCATGAGCTTTTTTCGGTTATGCCTTGCAATAGAACCTTCTGATCCTGCCGCCAATTTTGAGGTTTCAGAATTACTTGGGGCCAATAAAATGCCCGACAGTTCGCTGGTATACATAGGCAGGGCTGTGAGTGGTGATCCGGGAAATATATGGTACAGGTATTTTTATGCCCAGAATTTGCAGGAGTTAGGCCGATATAAAGATGTAGTAAAAGTGTACCAGGATTTGGTTAAAGCACATCCTGACAATACCGATTTATATTATAAGCTGGCGCTGGCACAAATACAGGCTGGCCAGTATAAAGAATCCGTTGAAACGTATAATTCCCTGGAGAAGAAAATGGGTTCGCAGGACGAGGATATTTCTATGAATAAAATAGAAATACTTGAAAAAGTAAAAGAATACACCAAAGCGGAAGAAGAAATACAAAAACTGATTAAAAGTGATTCCGCTGTTCCCCAATACCATGATATGCTGGGTAACTTATATGAACTGGAAGGTAAAAGGGAAAAAGCATTTTATGAATATAAAAAGGTAGAGGAAATCCATCCGCATGACCCTATGGTTCATTTATCGCTTGCAGACTACTATAAAAATAGAAACCAGGATAAAGAAGCTTATGAGGAATTGGAAAAAGCCTTTGACGAACCTAGTCTTGATATAGATACTAAGATTAGAATAATTTATGGACTCTCGACATTTACAAATAGCGATTCCATTTTTACCCAGGCAATGACGCTGACAAAAAAAATGATAGCTGCGAACCCATCTGAGCCCCGGGCACATGTGATATACGCCGAACTTCTTAAGCGAAATAATTCATTGGAACCGGCCCGCAATCAATACCGGGTTGCTATAAGCGAGGACAGCAGCAAGTATAGTTATTGGAACAATCTGCTTGACCTGGAAGGCCAATTGAACGACAATAAAGACTTGGAGAAAGAAAGCAGGGAAGCTATAGGCTTATTCCCCACTAATGCCCAACTCTATTATTATAACGGGTTTGCAAACATGCAACTAAAAAATTTTGATGATGCGCTGGGGGCTTTTAAATCCGGTATATCTTATGTTTTAAATGATTCCACATTGCTGGAATTGTTTTATGAAAACCTGGGAGACGTGAATTATTATGTAAGAAGATTTTCGGCATCAGACTCGGCATATGAGCAGGCACTTAAAATAAATCCCAATAACGACGGGGTATTAAATAACTACAGTTATTACCTGTCTGTGCGAGACACCAATCTTGCAATGGCAGAAAAAATGTCAAAAAAAGCAAACCAATTAGCACCGAACAAGAACGTTTATGAAGATACCTATGCATGGATTCTGTATATGTCTGGCAGATACCCGGAGGCAAAAGAGTGGGAATATAAATCCTTAATGGCTGGAGGCGATAAGGATGTGACTGTCTTGGAACATTACGGGGATATTCTTTTCAAAGTAGGTGATAAAGATTTAGCCGTGGAGTATTGGATAAAGGCAAAAGAAAAAGGCGCTGCTTCCGAACTCCTCGAAAAGAAAATAAAGAATAAGCAACTATATGAAAAATAAAAACTTCAGACAAAAATGAGAAGGCTTTTATTTTTAATCATTGTAATCGGGTTATTTTTCGCTTCCTGCTTTTCTGTCAAAAAAATTCAGATACCAAATCCTCCGCCAACCACAAGCCTCAAGAAGGAAGATAAATATTCGTTAATGACAAAACTGAGAGCGAATAACCTGCATTTCCGCTGGATTAGCGCTCATTTCAATGTGGATATTGATAAGGATACTTCCCATGTATCATTCGGGGGAGTAGTAAGAATACGCGAGGACAGTATAATATGGATGAGTGTCTCGGTGGCGTTGGGTGCATATACTCCCTTGCATGCTAAATTAGATGACGATTCTGTTATGTATATTGACTATGTTAATAGCCAATATTTTAAAGGTACCTACGACTATTTGGACACTCTTTTAAATGAGGATATTGATTTCGATTTGATTCAATCAGTTATGATTGGAAACTCCCTCGAATTTTATAACGATACGGCAAAAATGAACGCCTATTTTGATGGAAGGGATTATATATTAAGTACAGTGAGGAAAAGAAAATATAAGCGCTTAATGTACAGAAACAAGCCTTTGCATACCCGCAGCGATGCCCAGCTTATATGGCTTGATGCAAACGATTTTCATATTAAAAAAGTGAGGCTGCAGGACTTTGTAACAAACCGGACTTTTGAGGCTACCTATGATGATTTTGAAAAAGAGGATTCAGCACGAATTTTTCCTATGCATATTCACTATGAAATAAATGCAGAAAAAACGATAAAAATTGATTTAAGATACAAAAAAGTAAATTTCTCCGGCTACGAGAAAATCCCGTTCATTATCCCCAGGAAATATGAGCAGATACATTATTAAATATATTGTTCTCCTGCTGGTTTTACTTTGCCTGCCGGGATACATTTCTGCTCAAAAATCGAAAAAGGACCTGGAGGATAAAAAGAGAAAAATTCAGCAGGACATTGAATACCTTAATAAACTTCTTGCTCAAAATGCCAACATCAAGGAATCGTCGCTTACAAAGCTTATAACCTTCAATAAGAAAATAGCCCTGCAGGAGCAACTGATGGAAACTGTAACAAAAGAAATTGGAATGATGCAGGACCAGATTAATGCCTCCAATGACACAATAGGTGTGATGGAAATAAAGCTGAGCGATTTGAAGAAAGAATATGCCCGGATGGTTATTGATGCATATAAAACGGAGAAGGCATATAACAAACTGTCATTCATATTTGCATCGAGAGATTTTGAGCAGGCTGCTTTGCGGATGCGCTATGTGCAGGAATACCAGGAATATCGCCACAGGCAGGCAATAACAATAGATTCAACAGCAAAGGATGTGGGAGTAAAAGTGAATCATTTGCAAAAGAAAAAAGATGAAAAGACACAACTGCTTGCAAGTTTAGAGTCAGAACGTGCCACATTAAATAGTGAAAGAAATGAGCAGCAAAAAATTTATGACCAGCTAAAGGGTAAGGAAAAACAGCTTCACAAAGAACTTTCGGAGAAACAAAAGGCTTCGCAGAAATTAGATGCGGCTATTAGAAAGTTGGTGGAGGAGGAAATACGCAAATCAAATGCGGCTGTAAAAACAAATAAAAAAGATTCAAAATCTCTTGAAATGAAACTTACTCCCGAAGCGCAACAGCTCTCTCAAAATTTTTCGAACAATAAATCGAAATTGCCCTGGCCTGTTGTGGAAGGTATAATACTGCATCCCTTTGGTGTTTATTCTCCAATGCCCGGCATTACTATGACGAATGACGGAGTTGACATTGCAACTACCAAAGGTGCTATTGCGCGTACTGTTTTTGAGGGGACAGTTTCTGTTATTACTGAAGACCCTGACCCTTCGCTTGGCAAGGTTATCATTATAAATCATGGCGAATATTACAGTGTATACATACATATAAAAGATGTTTTTGTTAAAGTTGGGCAGAAGCTGCAGACCAAGCAGGTATTAGGAACCATACTATATGATGAACAGAACCAGGTAGCCGATTTGGAGCTTCAAATATGGAAGGGATTAAATAAGCTTGATCCGGAAGAATGGCTTTTCAGAAAGTGACAGAAATATCTGTACGAAATAAATATGCAGATAACCAGCACTATATGGATTTATTTGTAGAGTTATAGGGCAACCTTGTATTTTTTAACCTCTTTTAACTTACATTTGTCTTAGATAAAAAATTTATAAAAAAGCGCGCTTATTAGGAAAAGAGCTACTTTGTAATCTAATAAAGTAACCTAATGGAAAATCAGACACTTCCTGATGATGAGTTAATTCATCTTTATCAAAACGGTAACGAAGACGCATTTTGCCAGCTTTTAGAGCGTTACAAGAAAAAAGTATTTGGATATATACTGAACGTGGTCCGCGACAGGGCTATTGCAGAAGATATATTCCAGGAAACTTTCTTTAAGGTTATCCGTACTCTTAAAAAGAAACAGTATAACGGCGAAGGGAAATTTATTCAATGGGTTATCCGGATTTCACACAACCTTATTATTGATAATTTCCGTCAGAATGGTAAAATTAGTACGGTAAGTAAGATAGTTAAACCTGATGGTAAGGTAGTTGACGTGTTTGATGTGGTAAAGGTGGAACAACGTTCTGCCGAAGATTGCATGGTAAAGAAACAAATCCTACAGGATTTAAGACAGTTAGTAGAACACCTGCCATTTGAGCAGCGTGAAGTAGTTATACTGAGGCACTATTATGATTTGAGTTTCAAGGAAATAGCTGATATGACAAATGTTAGCATCAATACCGCTTTAGGGAGGATGCGTTATGCCATTATAAACCTCAGAAGGCTTGCCGAGCATCACAAAATAGCCTTATCTGAATAAAACAGTATAAAAAGAAAGTCCTTTAAGCAATATTTTTAAAAAATAGCAGTTACTATTAGAAAGTAAATTAACGTGCAAAAACAATTTCTATGGACAAAAATACTCCTCCACTCTCTTCCCTCCCGTCATCTGAGCACAATATGGAATCAAAGGTTAATGAAACAGCTAAAAATAAAGTAGAGCAAGACCCTACCGAACCATCTGCCGAGGTTATTAGGACCATTCAAAACTTCTCCAAAGCACTTGCCGTAGAGCCTACTAAGAGCGACTTGCAGTTTGTAGAATATATTAAAAACTGAACGGGCTTTTCGAATCTCTATTTTAATTAGGACACATCCTACAGCGTATTTTTGACACACGGAATACATGAAAAAGGAAGAACTGTTCCGTCATGTTATCGCATACTTTGAGGCTACCAGGCCTATAGCCGAAACAGAATTACATTATAAAAATCCTTTTCAACTATTAGTTGCTGTTATCCTTTCGGCACAATGTACCGATAAGCGGGTCAATATGGTAACCCCGGCACTTTTTGCTGAGTTCCCTGATGCGCAAACTATGGCAAAGGCTTCGGTAGATGAGATAAGGGAAAAAATTAAAAGCATTAGTTATCCCAATAGCAAGGCAGAATATCTTGCTAAAGGGTCTAACATTTTAGTAGAAAAATTTGGGGGTGAAGTACCTTCTACTATGGAAGAGCTTACATCTATTCCCGGGGTAGGAAGAAAAACAGCCAATGTTATTCTTTCGGTTGTTTTCAATCAACCTAAGATGGCTGTAGATACCCATGTTCAACGGGTGGCTGCTCGAATCGGGCTTACAACCAATGCAAAAACTCCCTTACAAACCGAGATGCAACTGGTAAAATATTTTCCTTCTGAAAAAATACCCCTTGCTCATCACTGGCTTATTTTGCATGGACGGTACATTTGCCTTGCACGAAAACCGCTTTGTAATAAATGCGGACTTACCGAATGGTGTAAATATTACAAAAGCTTGGGAAAAAGCTAATTTATTTCCATGCCTAAAATATGTCACGGTGGCGGTATATTGCAATAGATTGGTATTCTATTGGTTTCAACTTTTATGTCACGGTGTGTTAAAAAGCGTGACATGTTCCCCTCATAATTTATACTCTCAAACGGGGTATCCTAAAAGCCTCTTATGCTCTGTCTATCTGTAGCTTACAGTCGCTCCATTTGTTATGCAATTATTATACACTTGCATCACAAAAAGATATGTCACGGTGGTCAAAAAAATACGTCATGGTAAAAAGATACCATAAGTAAGTGGTTTTGTGAACCTATTGTCTTTATGAGATGTTGCCCATTTCGTGAAAAACCGTGACATAACTGTTTTTGAAAATGAATAAAAAATAGAGACTATTCTTTTACAATTTTTGCAGTAAGCTGCTGGGAGCTGTTTTTTAATACTACAAAATACAGTCCGGCTGAGAGCCCCGAAATATCCAAATTAATGGGAACCGGGGAGTATACATTAGTAATATCTTTTTCCATTATTGTTCTACCCCTGATATCTATCACTTCAAGGGTTGCATGGTTGGTGTTAAAGCCGCTCGCCTGTATATATATTTCTTCGCTGGCCGGGTTTGGGTAAATGGAAAGGGAACCCTGTTGTTTCAATGTCGTTACCCCGGTGGTAACACCCATTTTGCGAATACGGTTATTACCATAATCAGTAATATATAAATTACCCCAACGGTCAAAACTCACTCCATGTGCAAGGTCCAGTTCAGCACTGATTGCTGCTCCCCCATCGCCGCTATACGACTGAACACCTGTACCTGCAATAGTTGAAATAGTACTATCTGAAATATTCACCTCACGGACCAAATTAGGCAACTAATCACCATTCGGGACATGGCATGGCAGGTTATAAATTAATCACAGACAAAAAGAACACTCAAATGAAAATCAGAATAATTAAAAAAAAACTCCCTAAGAAAAAGGCTTTTCTGTCAAAGCAGCTAATAACCCAATTATTGCTTGAGGCTTCTCATTTGGCGGAACGCATACGGAGTTTGCAATAACATCGCCAGTTGACTTTATGAGGTTATGTTTATATGATTTATAAAACTTATCATAATGTTCAGGATAATTTTCTTTCAAAAAGCCCATAAAAGTTACCGTAAAAGCATTCAAATGAGCTTCTGTCATGAGGCATTTAGAAAATGCTTCAACAGCTATTTGTTCAGGGGTTATTTCTTTATCTTCCATGATTATTATATTTCCTGAATATACGGTCTATCCCGATGAGGATACTTTTTATTTATTTCAGAGGATAACTCTGAATTTAAAACACCATGATAGACATTATCTACATCAGTAATATATAAAATTGAAGCAGATGGTACAATAAGAAATATATCTTTTACTCCATGTACACCATCCGTGGTAGTATGTATTGTTATTATAAGTTTAACAAAACCCTTTGACTGTTTGATTTTTTCGTAACTGTCTTTTTCGACATTAACTTCCAATTGTTCCATGATTAATTGATTTAAGGGTTTATAATCGTGGCAGAGGGGTGGAACGGCAAATTCTGCCCCTCATCATTTATTATAGTTACTTCTTCTTTTTACTTACCGGATTGCCACTCATAGCAGCTTTTATAACATCATCGAAAGAGCCATTGATAATAAGTTTTGATTCATACTTATTGGCTCTTTTCTTGCCCTTAACGGGTTTCTTACTCTTCATAAGACAAAGTTATATAAATTTCTGAGGAATTATACAGAAATATGGTATTCTAAACTGAATTGCTTATATGGATTGTTATATTTAAAATCGAGATAATCCATAAACCTTGTACCTATAATAAGGTCTATGTTATCGTAGTCATTTTCATAATTATGCCCAATAAAACAGAAGTAAAAAATGTTTATTAAATCTGATATAGCCGGTATCTTAATATTTGATTGGTACAAATCTCTTGTTACTATTTGATTATTCAAGTGAACACAAGGATGGGTATAAAGAGTTTGGACAAAATCAAAGTCCTTAAACTTATCGCTCAAAAAACTTTCCCGTGAACCTGTATCTAATAATGCTTTCAATTTAATAGCTTTATTACTCTGCGTAAACAATACCACATCAATAATTGCCCTGCCTCGTTCCGTTAATTCCTTCTTCATTTCTTTATATAAATTCCTTAAATGTGTTTCAATGTCTGGCTGTTCTCCAATAGGGCATAGATAATAATTATTCGTGGTGTCCATAATTGCAGTATATTTGTGTTCTCAGTACAAGATACTACAACAGGACACCTCGCATTCAGCGGGGTTTTTTGTTTTATAAAGGTCAAAGATAAAATATTTCTATATTTGTGGTAACCTTCTAAAATCAAATTATGGAGTAATCACAAAATACTAACTATACCAGCGTTAGCTTTCTTGCAGCCTAAAGTTTCGACACCCCGGCAAATATTCACAAGGATAAGTCTATCGCTCACGTCTCAGCGTGGGCTTTACTTGTTTGTGAATAGGTTGTCGAACACCTTGACTGCGATAAGATAAATGCCCCACGCTGACTATTTATAATCACCTGTTCGGGGCATTGGGGACAACTTATACCCAATGAAAACAAGATTTATTTTACTAATTGTAATTATTCAATATATCACTCTTAATTTAAAGGCACAAGATACTTCTAAACGTTATTCCCCTTCTTTTACTTTAGATATAGGATGGGTTAATCAAATAAACTCTAACGGGCATATAGATGCCTCATACGGAAGTAGTCATGTATCGGGAGGAAGTGATGCAGGATTGAATGTTTATTTACCCATTGGACATCATGGAAATGGTATAGAATTAATGGGAGGGTATCAATCTAACTCCATTTCTATAGGGTTTTATCCTTCTTCACCTAATCCGATGATGGGAGACTACTTTATTCCTTGTTTTTATTTTACTGTACCTATTAAAAAAGTAGCATTGTTATTTCACTCAGGAGCAGGTATAGAAGGTGTAAGAATACCTGACCAAATTACAACATACTATTCCAACCCAAAAAGTTTTAATTATGGCCAAATAGAAGATTTGTATGATGTGCAATATTATACCCGATGTATTGATGCAAATGTAGGTGTCGAAACCCGATATTACATATATAGTAGATTTTATGCAGGAATACAAATAGAAGGGTTATATAGAAGCCAAGTAATGCAAACTCCTCCTCCAGTAATAAATGGAGGATATACCTATTTACAGATTCCAATATTCGACTGGATGTTTAATTTCTGTGTAGGATATAAGCTATGAGAAAAGAAGAGAGGTTTGAATTGTGGCGTATTATTGGTATTTTACTATTTGTATTTATTGTAGGATATGTGCCTATATTAAAAGAAGAAAGTACTTTTATCGGATATTTTTTTGGATATGGGGCAGGGGTAATGGCGGTAGTGGTATTAACTCAAATGCTTAAAAAAGAATAACATAATTTTTACCTAATATATAAAATAAAAAAGGCGGTATTCGTAGTACCGCCTAAGTCCATAGTCATCAACCTTCTAAAATCAACCAACTATGAAAGAGAAAAATGTGTTTTTTATTGTAACTGATAAAAATGGTAATAAAGACTTCCATGTATCAACCAATATAAACTGGGAGGTTAGAAAAGAGGTTCTATATGGGGAAGGAAGTAAAGTGAAAATACTTCGATGGTATAATACTTTAAGTAAAGAATATTGGTATTTCCAAAAAGAGCTATTCATAAGAAAATGGAAAGAGCGAAGATATTTTGTGTTTAAAATAAAATGGAGTTTACGAATATGGGAATTGTTTTTAGTCATTATTGGTATTCTTTTAGGAATCATAATATCACATTTTCAAAAAAAATAATATCCAAGAATAGCCCCTAATAGATAGGCATTTGTATATTTCCCACATAATCCATAAACCCCTATATCAATAATAATATTCCAGAATAAATAGTTAAGTATTTTCATATCAACCATGAATGAAGACCAAATTACACAGACAAAAGCTGATTTAATAAAAATTACATCTGGTGAAATTCCGTTTGAATTGTCGAAGTTTCTCAAACAAGAAGAAAAAAAACATCCTAACCGAAAGTTTAGCATATCAAATGAATTTATTGAGATAAGGGTATTCTTTAAGAAGAATAGCTAATCCTGCAAGAGGTTGACTTACTCATTGCTTTAAATAAACGTCGTAATGTTTTACGGGTTAAGGGGATGTTATTCCCATGCGTGTCTTTATATCCTCCTTCCCAACCCATAAATTCCTGTTTCATATTATGAATTATTATAGGTATAGGGGTAATTAACCACCATATCCAATTATCATGTATGTATTTAGTTGGATATTTCATCCCCGTTCATTTCTAATAATTCACCTTGTCCCAAACGCTGACTAGTTGCCCCAAATTATTGTAAAAGTCAGCGATATATAAATTGCCATTGGCATCTAAGGCAACAGATGTTGGAATACCAAGTTCAGCCGACGAGGCAGGACCGCCATCGCCTGTATATCCATATGTGCCATTGCCTGCAACCGTAGTAATAATACCTGTTTTTAGGTTTACTCTTCGTATCCTGTCATTCCATGTATCGGCAATATATAGATAGGTGTTTGATTTATCAACTACAACTCCCTGGGGTTGGTATAACTCTGCTGAAACAGCTGCTCCCCCGTCACCACTAAATCCTCCTCCATAGTTTTTTGCATTATATCCATTTCCGGCTACTGTTTTAACCCGGTGTGTAGTTGCATTTATTTCCCGTATCCGGTTATTTATCATGTCTGCAATAAACATATCACCGCTTGTATCAAAGGCAATGTCAACAGGATTATAGAATTCGGCACTTTTGGCAAGGCCTCCGTCGCCCGAATAACCTGCATTTCCAATACCTGCCATAGTTGCTATCGTATTAGTGGAGGCATTTATTTCCCGTATCCGGTTGTTATACTCATCAGCAACAAATATATTGCCCGTATCATTTATAGCTATTCCATTAGGGCCGGATAACTGTGCTTTTCCGGCAGGCCCCTCATCACCGCTAAATCCGCCTATTCCATTTCCGGCAATCTTTAGAATGTTTCCGGTACGGTAATTGATTTCTCTTATCATATTATTACCATTATCGGCTATGTAGATATTACCGGAATCGTCCGAAGCAGTATAGGTAGGGTTTGATAGCTGGGAGGTGGTAGCAGAAATGTTGTTTCCATTATATCCGGGCATGCCGTCTCCTGCCAAAGTAGTGATGGTATTATTTGATGCAAGCAGTTCTCTTATCCTGTTATTACCCATATCGGCTATATATAGATTTCCTGATGCATCAAATGAGAGGTAATGAGGCTGAAATAAGTTTGCTGAACTGGCAGGTCCTCCATCGCCTGAGAATATTCCATTTCCGGTTCCACAAATAGTTCGTATGGTATCCGTTGAGATAGTTATTTTTCTAACCCTGTTTTCGTAGGTATCGGCAATGTATACATTGCCGGATGCATCAACAGCAATTCCCAGGGGGTACCAGAACTGTGCTTTAGTGGCAGGGCCGCCATCGCCTGAAAATCCTGCTTTTCCGCCTGAAAGGGTATAGATAGTATTATTCGAAGCCTTTATCATTCGTATGCGACAATTGTTCTGGTCTACAAAATAAATGTTACCTGCTTTGTCAAGGGTAATTCCGGCAGGGCTATGCAGCCATGCAGATGTGGCAGGAATATTATCACCGTTATACCCTGTGGAATCTGTTCCGGCAAGGGTATTAATAATACCATTGGAAGCGGAAACTTTACGTATGCGGTTATTATTGTAATCGGATATATACAAGTTATTTGCAGTGTCAAAGGCAATAGCAACCGGGCTGTTCAAATTGGCAGCCGTAGCAGGCCCGTTATCTCCACTGAATCCCCAATATCCATTCCCCGAAACAGTGCTAATTATGCCCGTTGAATAATTAATTTCACGAACACATTGGTCCGATTCATCAGCTACATATAGGTTATTATATTTGTCTAAAGCTAATGCAACAGGATAATTAAGTTGTGCATCTGTTGCCATCCCTCCGTCGCCCGAATATCCATAACTCCCATTTCCGGCAACAACTGTCAATATACCGCTGGCAATATTTAACTTATGAATAAGGTGGTTGGAAGCATCGGCTATATATACATTGCCTTTATTATCAGGTACCATACTAAAAGGATTAATGCCAAAAATAGCGGATACATTATTCCCTGTATTTTCCCCTGCAACCGACGTAATAATTCCATTTTGGGCATAACAAAAAGAATAGCTAAAAATAGAAAGCCCAACGAGTAGATACCATTTTTTCATACAGATAAGGATAATAATAAACTCTTTTAATTTTTACAAAAGAGCAATCTTTTGGATATCCTGCTTTTGCCCGTATTTTAAAATAACAGAATAAATGCCTTTACCAAATTCTGAAAGATTAATCGGGCAGGTGAATTTACCATTGCTATTTTGAACCGTTTTATTGACAACACATTGACCTAATTCATTATAAATAGAAACCTGGTAAACTTGTCCGGCCAGGGTATTGAAACTAATATTGCAACTGCCATTGGTCGGATTCGGATAAACGTTTAACGATGCAGGCTCTTCTATTACGCTGGAAACTCCTGTTGGAAGTGTGGTGGGAACATTGAGATTATCAATAAACAGATTAGACCCGTTGCCAGACCGGTTTTCAAAAGAAAACATAACATTGGACTGTCCTGCAGCAGCAGGGATGTGAATAGTATCTGTTCTCCAGTTATTGCTAAGTGGAACAAAGCAGCCATTTATATCTGAATTAGCGCCTTTTAATACGGTTAGCCCTTTTGTAGTGCATAAATTCATTCCCCCTTTCAAATAGACCATTGTAAAAGTATTCCCACAATCTAATGAGTAGTATACAGCAAGTGTGTCACTATATATATTATCGTAAGGAGCATAAGCTACGTCAAAGTAAATGGCAGGATTTGCAACCGAACTAAAATCATAAGTAGCGGTATACATCTGGTCCCTTTCTCCAATTTTTCCTGATGAACAATTATTGTAATACATACAATGCGTGCTGTTGGCATATCCGCCCGTACCCGTATATTGCCCCCAAGTACCGGCATGCATCCAGGGATTATTTATGCTCCATTGTGCAGGAGGGAAAACTCCTTCAAAGCTTTGGCTAGCAGGCAAACTATTGGTTCCGGTAACGGTGATATATGTTTTCTTTACTAGTGTATCAACACCTTTATTATTGGTAACTATTAATGTAACCGCATAAGTTCCCGGGGTACTATACATCACCGATGGATTTTGTATATTGGAAGCAGATGGATTACCACCACTGAAAGTCCATTGCCGGCTTGTAATAGGGCTGCTTAAGCTCGGTACCATACTTTTATCGCTAAAATTAACAGTTATGCCTGCGCAGCCGCTGGAAGGAGTTGCATCAAATGCTGCTATTATTGGAGGAGGCTCAATCCCTATTAAAATCTCATTTGTCTTTGAAAAAAAGTAGGGGTTCGGATTCAGGGTATCAAGCTCATAATATCCATTATCATAGCCGCTCCATCCCCAGTTCATATGAAGATAATTACGAGTGTCGTACCCGTCGCATACCCAGGTATGTCCACCATATACGGAATCCCACCCGGCATACTGTACTACCCGGTTGTTGTTCAATTCATTTTTTATCATAGCCATCCAGGCCGAATCAGAATAGTTTTTCCTTTTCAGTCCCTGGATGGTTTTTGGATTGTATCCAAAATAATTAACATATGAAGCTTGGGCGCAGATTTTGTCATCGGCGGTAATCACCCATGCACCGCTTTCACTTGGGGAATAAGACATATCTACACTTACACCACAGTCATACATAAGTTTTGCAACCTGGCTATTGGCAGATGTAACACTATTGGGCATAGCCGACCATACGTAATTGGAGGTATCATAATTGGCATAAAGCAGTCCATAGTTTTCAGGACTGGTTTCATAATAAAAACTAGAGCCAATACCATGTGAAGGATAGCTCCAATATTTCATTATCTGGGCCATAGCGGTAGCTACACACCCTGTAACGGAACCACCGGGGCACATATCATTATAGGGTGAAGGCTGGTCCCACGTTGTTTGACATAAAGGTGAAACTGCAGCTGCCATTGGGGCATGTATATTTATATTGTTTATATAGGTGTTCCATTCTTTTGCAATAGAAGGTGCTGCTTCTGTATTCTGAGATTGAACATAATTAATGTGGGATGCACAACCTTCCATCCAATAGTAGAAGTTTGTCCCGGGTTTCGGTGCTACGTATTGTCCCTCTGTAGAGTAACCTAAGATGGGGCGTAACGCATCATCTCCAGCCACAATAACAAAACCGGTGGGTGCGTTAAATATATAATACAAGATATTATTTGCTGGTGAGGTTTCAGTATAAGCAAGTGACAAATTACCGGCAGGTGTCCGTGAATTTTGGGTGTAAAAATTAGAAGCGACTACCTGCGCTACTGAAACGGAAACTGGTTTTGCTTGTAGTATTCCAGTTAAAAAAATCAGGAGGAAGAATAAAACTGTATTTTTTCTCATAAAGGGAGCTAAATATTAAAAGGTAAAGGTAAGAAAATTTCAATAAACAATAAAAATAGTGCTACTTTTTCTATTTAGCAATCAACACCTTTTTAACCACTTGCCCATCTACATTCGAAATAACGGTACAGTACACTCCCTGCGCAAAATTTTCCAGGTTTATGGTATAATGCTCTAAGCCGGCTCCTATTGTATTTTCATACACGAGAGCACCTAAAGCTGAATAAATACGTACTGTTTTATCTTTTGATGAACTATTTAATCCGGCAATAGTGAGTTCATCTTTGGCAGGATTGGGATAGACAGAATAGTCAACTGCATATTTCAAATTGTCTTCCCCAGTAAAAATGCCAACCTCAAAATTTTGGCAAATAGAAGTTCCAAAATCAGATTGGAAATTATTAAAAGAAAGCGGGGGAGATATTTTAGTAAACGACAGGGAGCCCGACCCATTATTATTGGCAAAGAAATATAATCCCTGTTCCTGTGCTGCATCCAGTTCAAAGTGGTAGCACCCCGGTGGAAGGTTAACAGTATCACGGTAAGTTGTGGAGTTGTTAAAATTCGATTTTTGAAGTACGATATTTCCACTGGCATTTTCAAGAAAATAGGAAAATTGGGAACCTACCAGGTTTGTTGCCAGCCTTATAATAAACTTAGAAGGGTATGTAGGAACCGTGTCATATGGTACCTGCATGTAATTGTTATCTGCATATTGGTCAGTACCTCCGTTTGGCTTGCTTACAGTTACTTCGAATTTATTAATACCCGACTCTTTCAGCCCCACCGGTGGCAGGGAAACTAAAGTAGTATCATCAAAGGGTAAGTTCCCATTCCATGCATAGGTATAGTGTGTGCCTCCCACTTCTCCATACGTAATGTTGAGGCTTTTAAGAGTATCCGCTCCTGTATTTCGAATGACTATCTGCGGGTCCCCGCAAATTGGATTGGAACGACTATAAGGGGCATATAAGTTAGGAGCTATAATATCCTCAACGGCGGCATCCAGTTGAAAGTTTGGTCGCCCATAATAAATGAGCGTTGTGCCAAAAATATAAATGCTTCCCCCATTGGGCGTGGTATAAGGATCCATGGTGATTAAAAGCGTGTCGGTAGAACCTCGCTTAATATAGGGGGTAAGGTCATCCAGGTAAGGAATCACTAAATCGCCCGGGCACCAGTTAGCACGGTCATAAAGCCAGGTACCTGCCTGGTGCATAAGTGCATTTAATCCGCAATCTTCCCGCCATACATACGGGCTGTATCGCTGAACCCCATTGACGAATACGTGCTGTTGATTTTCGCAAAACTCTGTACAGTTATTAGCGTCCTCTCCATGTCCCGTTTGTAAAATACGCATCCGGACTCCATACGCACCGGTATCAATTTTAATTGCAGCCGGAGTCAGATAATTTGAAATTGGGTTGCCGACGCTGCCATATGGGAAACTCCCTGACCACATATTTCTTACTTCATAGGGATTGTGGTCAGGAGTTCCTGTTATTAATTCAAATTTGCAGGTAGCAGTAAACCCATTTGTCCAGCCGCTATAAAAGACTTCAATTTCTACTGAATCGTGTAAAAGGGAAGAAAAGTCGGTAACATCAAATTTATATGGGTTTGTCCAGGTCTTGCTATAATATCCTGCATAAGGAGTAATCATCCGTGCAATTTCATAGCTTACAGTGGAATCGTAAACCGAATAATAGGGACAAAATTTAAGATACATGGAGGTATCAGGCTTCACAAAAATCGAATCAATCTTTTTCCCGCTGGCATTGTAATACGAATTATAATAACCCGCTACCCACCAATACAGTGTATCGGTAGGCTTGGTTGGTTTATTGCAGTTTTTATATTGTATGATAGTGTATGCAGTATTTGCGGTAGAATCTGTTTTGTGGGTGTTGGTATCAAAATAAGTTTTGTATGTAACGTGTTTTTTTAGCTTCGCTGAATCCATCTGGTTTCCGTTCACCGTGAAAGATGGCCCCTGAACTAAGGTTGAGTCTTTATGATGGGTATTTTGTATCAGGTAAATATCTACCGTATAATCCCACTGGCTGCATCCTCCGTCGGGGCAACCCAGCGTAAAGTTAAGATATGCTTTACGGTACGATACATTGTTAGCCGGAAAAACGCCCCATCCATAATAACCTCTCGGTGGAGAAGTCATCGTGTCCTGGTTTGTCAGGATATTAATTGTATCAGGAGATTGCGCATTGGCTGACAGGGTTATCAGCAGTAATGTGAACAAGAACAGATTAATAAAAATATTCTTTTTCATAACCTATTTTTAATAGTTAAGTAATAATGGGGACTACTAAATTACATTTTTTGTAAGTAATGGAGACAGACTATTTATATTCGTGCTTTTTTAATGGAAGCAAACGAAATGGATTTTACGAAAGGTGGTTATTTGTTGGTAGACAAACCATACAGATGGACTTCATTTGATATGGTTAGCAAGGTTCGCCGGGTTCTACGAAGCAAATACGGACATAAGTTTAAAGTAGGGCATGCAGGCACTTTGGACCCTTTGGCTACCGGTCTTTTAATCATTTGTACAGGTTCATTTACAAAAAAAATAAATGAATTCCAGGGCATGGAAAAGGAGTATGAAGGGGTTTTTACCTTAGGGGCTTTCCGTCCTTCTTTTGATAAAGAAACAGAAATAACAAAAACTTTCCCTATCAGTCATATTACAGATGAAATGCTGCAACAAGCTACGCAGGCTTTTATAGGAGAAATAGAACAGGTACCTCCTGCTCACTCTGCCATAAAAATGGATGGAAAGCGGGCTTATTTATCTGCCCGCAAAGGAGAAGATATAAAAATGCTGCCCCGCAAGGTGGTTATAAAATCAATGGAAGTAAAGCGGCTGGAAGATGCGCAGATTGGGTTTAAAGTAGTGTGTGAAAAGGGGACATATATACGTTCTCTTGCGCACGATTTTGGGAAAGCTCTTGGTAGTGCTGCTTACCTGGATTCTCTCATACGAACCCGTATAGGTGAGTATGAACTTAAAAATGCGATGAAAATAGAAGACATAACAGAAGATAAATTTTAAGTTTACAGTTCTATGAAACTATCCATAACCGGGCAGGAGTGGCTATATGTATTGAAATGTATGCTGGGGGCTGTTATTTGTTACTTACTCTATTTAATGTTCCCGCAATATCCAATGTTTTGGGGTATTATTTCGGTGGTTCTGGTAGTAAGCCCCGAAAATGATAACAAGCTCCCTTATATACGTATCGAAGGTAATTTACTGGGCTCAGCAGTGGGATTATTGGTGTTTTTTCTTCCTTTCCCAACTATTATTTTATTGTGCCTTGGTATCGGTATTACAGTTACAGTATGTTTGGCATTCAAGCTGCAGATGATTGTCCGCCAGGCGGCAGCAGCCACCATCATTGTACTTTTCCAGGAAAAATCGGGTCGCAATTGGCAAATTGCATTAGAACGGGTAGGCTGTGTGATGGTAGGTTGTGTGGTAGGTTTACTTATTACCCTGCTCTTTGTCCGCATTGAAAAACTAGTTGTAAGAAAGAAAGGGGATGCCCGCCATACAGGTACAAAATAAACTAGGTTATTGCCGGCTTCGTAGTCTCAGCTGCTGGTTTGTTGGTTAAATCAATAGCCACTAACATGGCGATAAAGCCCCAGAAGGGGACAGCCGCTTTATCCGTATCGAGGAAATTATTCAGGAAGCCATGTATGAAATAGGTTACCAGCCCAAGAAAAATACTGATAGCCAAAATTCGCGTGTCGCGGTCTTTTAAAGTATAAGCCAACCGGAAAGAAAGAGTAACCACAGACGCTGCAAGTCCTAACATAATAAGCATCCCAAATAAGCCCTCCTCGGCAAGCGGTCCAAGGTATTCATTATGAGCATTCCCCCTGTTTCCTTCATTGGTACTTATAATGGTACGCATATAAGAATATTGGTAAGGGGCGTATTGAAACATATATGTTCCGGGTCCATAACCAAAAACAGGCTTGTCTTCCCACATGCGGAAAGCACAGCTCCAGCGGTTAAGGCGTTCCAGGTTAGAAGCATCGGATGATATATTTGAAATCGATTCTATTTCGGTTCCTATATTTTGTGATACTTGGTTGTTATTTCGCTTCAGCTTCATTATAATGTTGCTTTGATAAGCAAAAAACACCCCAATTCCTATGCAAAATCCAATCAATATCCACTGCAGCTTTACCCGGAAAAGCATAAGGGTCAATACGACAATGGCAGCTACTACACTTACCCATGCTGCACGGCTATAGGATAGTGCTAATGCAAGCACGAAAAGAAGAAATATGACAAAAGCTACCACACGCACAGTAGGCTTGTTTCTTTTTATTAAAATTAATCCGCCAATTATGGGTAAAAACATAGCCAACAATGCGCCGTAGGCAGTATGGTCATTATAAAATGGATTAACAGCAGTGTGTGCAGCTTTTTCAGAAAAATGCGATGGGTAGTGGCGAATGATAGTGTATATGATAACTATAGTGAACGATGAAATATACAGCCAGTTAAATGAAAAGATATTTTTGATGTTTTTAAATAAATATATGCCGAGGAAATAAAATGTAATAACTCCCCAGCTTCGCTCGAGCAAATACTTGAATGATACAAAATACATCGTGCTTGTACAGCAGGTAACAAACATCCAGCCGAGGCTCAGGAAAATCATTATACTTACAGCATGCCGGCTAATTTTTTTGTCATATCCCGAATAGGCAACATGCATAAAGAAAAGCAACATAATACCGAACATAATAGGCTCGGTAGGTAATGCCATACCCACACCTATTTCTCCAAGTTGTAGTCCAGGAACCTGGAAAATATTAATAGACAATGGTGTACAGAAAACTACAAACAACATTAGTTTGTCAAGTGAGAACAGGGCAAGGTAAACTATCAGGGCAGCCAATGGTAGAAGAACTGCTATAAAATCAAAACGGAAAAGTATAAGTAGTAGGTCAAGGCATACAAAAAATATGCTGGCTATATAAAAGGTTATTATTTCTTTTTTATTAACCAAGACTATGTTTTTTGTTTTGATTTCTCAATTCCACCAATAACTAAAATGGAAAATATAAAAGCTGTCAGACATGTACAAATAATAATTAAAAACCGATTCGGGTAATAAGAATTGTCTGGTTTATAAGGGGCGCTAACATAGCTCCAATAAGTAAGATTATTATTAATATCTTTTAAAACATCTTCATATTTTGTCTCAATGGCGGTATAATTGGTAATAGCTGATTTAATATGTTCATTATTTGTCTGGAATTCTATTCCATGTTCTTCCAGGTTTTTCATTTGCTTGTTTAGCTCATCCAGTTGTTTTGTGCTTTTTCCATTGGTTAAAGCCTCGTAATATGCCTTAGAAATTTCCTTTGATTGCATAGTATAATCAAATAATCCATACTCTGAACTTAGCTGTTTTGAACGGTTAGTCATGGAATCTATTTCCCGTTGCTTATTAGAAAGCGCTTTTTTCCACATAGCTACCAGTTCCATAGATTTTTCATGCTGCACTGCCTTAATTTTATCATTCAGGAAATCGAGAAGGCTTGTTACCATTTCATAGGCAGTGTCCGGGCTTATATCATAAACTGTAATGTCTACAGCATTGTACTGGGTAGGTGATATGTCTACATTATCGTCATATTTTTTGTAGAGTTTTTTGAAATAGGGCTCCGTATAAAGCAAATCATAATGTTTCCGAAGATTAAATTTCTCTATCACTTCATTTTTTACATCTACCGAGTTTAAAAACTCCATCATTTGTTCCGTGGGGGTTTCATGGGAATACTCCCATAAATTATTAGGATAAACAATACAAGTGGATTTATATTCTTCAGGTATAAAATACGGAGATGAAAAAACAATAGAAAGAATCAGGGCAATTGCCTGTACTATGAGTATTTGTTTAAGATGGACATACATCCATTTTAAAAAATTTATCCCCTCAACTTCCTTCATTTATTACCCCTTTCGGGCCATTTTGAAACGGTTCAAAATAAGCAGGACAAGAATTGCAATAAACAAAGAAATAATAGTCCCTCCTATTACCACCAGTCCGCGGATGGGGTATGTTTTCCTGTCGGCAGGAACAGCTCTGTCAGCAATAAAGAATGACGGTATAGTTTGTTCGGCGTTAACCTTTGCCTGCATGCACGATTCCCTAGCCTGCTTAAGCCACTCGAACGTAGCCTCCAGCTCATTGTTAAGTACCAGGAATCCTTTACCGTATTTTTCAAATATTTGTAATTTATCGGAAATGTCTTTTGCAGCCTGGGTATTATTATTTACTTCTGCGTCGGTATAGCCGGCGGTTAATTCATCCACCTGGTTTTGCCAGTGCAGGATGCCGAGATTGTGATAAAAGTTTAATGAATCTTCTAACTTATTTGCTACTGCAACAGCTGAATCATATTGGCCTTTTACAACTTTGTATGCAGCCATGGACCGTTGTTTTATAATTTGTTGTATGATGGAATCAGCCAGGTAAGCCACTCCATTAGCTAACTTGGCTGCCATTTTAGGGTCACGGTCAAATACTTTAATTTCTATCGATTCATATTCAGTTATACTATAATTAAAGAGTTCATTATAAGATCCTTTTAGCAAATAATATTTATCCCACTGGTCATCGAGACTATAATAGTGAAGAAGGTCATACTTTTTTGCAATGGCATACATTAATTGGTCCGATCTTAAAACCTGCATTAATTGTTCGGAACCATTTTCTTCCCCGCCAAACGAAAGAAAATCTTTTGTATTATCCGCCTGCATAGATAGAAAAGCCCTTGAAAGGTTATTGTTTTGCCCGGGGAAAAGAATGACCGTCGCTTTGTATTTTTCAGGTAATACAAGCGATATTACCACCGAGGCTGCCATGGCCAGTATAGTTATAACGAGTAAAGGCTTCCAACGGCTCAGGATAAATGTTAAAATATTGCCGGCATCAAAAAGGTTTTTTTTATTTTCGGTAGTCATATATATGGGGTGTAATAAGTAGGTGGGGCAAAAGTAAGATATTTAACTAATTAATACAGGGGACACAAATAATGAGATTGATTTTTGGAAATAACATAAAAAGCAAACTTTATTTTATCTTGAATTTATTTTGAATGATACAATTTAATGGCAAACAGGACTGATTTTTCTAACATTGTTCTAATGTCGATTTTTATACCTTTGCCACGCTAAAATGGTAACGAATGGAATCTACAGCAACAAAGCTTAAACCGGCACAAATAAAGGTTTCAGAAATGGCAGAGCATTTGATTGGCTCTGAGATACTGAAAATAGGTGCTGAAGTGAATGAGAAAATCCGGAAAGGAGAAAAAATATATAATTTCACCGTGGGTGATTTCGACCCTGTTATTTTTCCGTTGCCGGGGGCTTTAAAGGCTGATATTATTGATGCGTACCAACATAATCAAACTAATTATCCTCCGTCCGACGGTGTATTGGCTCTTAGGCAGGCAGTAGCACAATATCTCTCTTCGACCCTTGAATTACATTACTCCCCAACGGACGAAATAATTATTGCCGGCGGAGCAAGGCCTATCATTTATTCCGCGTACCGTGCGTTGGTTGATCCGGAAGACTACGTTCTATATCCTGTTCCATCATGGAATAATAACCACTATATCCACCAGATGGGGGCAAAGCCTATTAAGATTGAAACTCATCCTGAGAATAGTTTTATGCCATCGGCAGACGATATAAAACCATATATTGGTAAAGTAACTTTAGTTTCTCTATGCTCACCGCAAAACCCTACCGGAACAGTATTTACACGCGAAGGGCTTCATAGTATCTGCCAGTTGATCCTGGAGGAAAATAATCGTCGTGCAGAATCAGGGCGTAAACCCGTATACTTGCTGTATGACCAAATTTATTGCCAGCTTAGTTTTAATGTAAAACATTATAATCCTGTAACCTTGTTCCCTGAAATGCGCGACTATACGATATTTGTAGACGGTATTTCAAAATTTCTGGCGGCTACGGGAGTTCGCGTGGGTTGGTCCATGGGCCATAAGAAAATAATAGATAGCATGAAGTCAATCATAGGGCATGTGGGTGCCTGGGCTCCCAAAGCTGAACAGGTTGCTGTTGCCCAATATTTGAATAATGTATCAGGCGTGGCTAAGTTTCTCGACAGTTTTAAGGATAGCATTTTTCAAAGGCTGGAAGGCTTTTACGAAGGCTTTATAAAGTTGAAGGAAGAAGGCTTCCGGGTGGATGCGGTCAAACCACAGGGTGCTATTTATCTCACCGTAAACTTTGATTTATCAGGAATGAAAACCCCTAAGGACGACACGTTGAGTGATAGTAAAACCATTATGCGTTATCTATTAGATGAGGCTCATGTTGCACTCGTGCCGTTTTATGCATTTGATGGTTCGGAAGAATCTTCCTGGTTTAGGCTTTCGGTAGGAACCTCAAAGGTAGATGAGATTCCGGATGTTATTAGCCGCTTACGAAATGCCTTACAACAATTGAAAGCATGAATAAGCATCAATACTGTATAATCATGGCGGGGGGAGTTGGCAGTCGGTTTTGGCCGATGAGCCGCACAACCCATCCGAAGCAGTTTATTGATATTTTAGGGAAAGGCATTACACTTATCCAGGATACCTATCAGCGGCTATCGCTATTGATACCGAAGGAAAATGTATTTATTGTAACGCATGAGTCTTACAAAGACTTGATAAAGCAACAACTACCCGATGTCCCGGACGATAATATTTTATGTGAACCGGCACGGAAAAATACTGCTCCCTGTGTTGCCTATGCCTCCTATAAAATTGCATTGAAAGATCCCAAGGCGTTAGTACTTGTTGCCCCGTCGGACCATCTCATTAAGAAAGATAAGACGTTTATTAAGGCTCTTAAAGCATGTTATGAAAAAGCCGCATCGGAAGATTGCTTGATTACCATTGGTATACGTCCCCTATGGCCTGATACCGGCTACGGTTATATTCAATATAAAGACTCTCCTGTTAAGGAAAAAGACCCAAGGATTAAAAAGGTGAAAACATTTACCGAAAAGCCTGATTTGGAAATGGCTCAGTTTTTTCTTCAAAGTGGAGATTTTCTTTGGAATTCGGGGATTTTTGTATGGAGTGTTCAAAGCATCATCAAAGCCCTAGAAACACATGCACCGGAGATTGCTGATTTATTTAAGGCAGGCAAAAAATACTATTACACTGATAAAGAAGCCGTGGAAGTTGCAAAAATTTATAGCCAGTGTAAAAATATTTCTATTGATTATGCTGTGATGGAGAAAGCTTCTAATGTGTATGTGCGTAGCTCGGCTATTGGGTGGTCTGATTTAGGCACCTGGGGTTCTCTTTACCAGCAGATGGAAAAGGATAAGAATAAAAACGCTGTGGTTGGTAAAAATGTGTTACTATTCCAATCAGAGAAGTGTATTGTACACGTTCCCAAAAATAAGCTTGTCGTAATAGAAGGCCTCGAAGACTATATAGTAGTGGAATCGGAAGATATATTGCTCATATGTAAAAAGGAGGATGAGCAGCAGATTCGTAATTTTGTTAATGAAGTAAAGTCCCGGAAAGGAGAGAAATTCATTTAATGTGGCTTTTATAGCATTTCAGCGGAGGAGCCTTCCCCTATTGGCTACCTCCGCTTACGTGCATATAACAATTAACCACTAAATAACCATTTTACAGTCTTAGAGCGCAGATAAATTAAATGGTTTAAATGGCAAAGAAAAAAAATAATTTTGAAGCGAATATATTTGATTGATGAAGTCATCTCGTATCCAATCTATCGATGCCTTAAGGGGTTTAGTAATGATAATTATGGCATTAGACCATACCAGGGATTTTTTTCACTATGATGCCTTCGTTCATGACCCCCTCAATTTGCTTTATTCCCCTACTGATTTGTTTCTTACCCGGTGGATAACCCATTTTTGTGCACCCACCTTTATTTTTCTTACCGGGATATCGGCATATCTGTATGGGCTCAAATATACCAAAAACGAATTAAGCAAGTTCCTTTTTACACGTGGCTTATGGCTTATTCTCCTTGAGCTTACGGTTGTACATTTTGCGTGGCTTTTTGCCAATAGAAATAATGCCGTCATCTTACAGGTAATATGGGCAATTGGTGTCAGTATGGTATTTCTCTCGTTTATATCAAGATTGCCCTATATGGTAATTTTAGTAGCCGGGCTTGCCATTATTCTCCTGCACAATTTAACTGACAATGTTCATTTTGCTGACAATACCGGCCTGAATGATATATGGACTTTACTGCACGTGGAAGGGGTTCTTAACCTGGGTTCTGCTATAAAAGTAATAGTCTTATATCCTATTTTGCCTTACCTGGGCTTAATTTCCCTTGGATACACTTTCGGCAAGGTTTTTGCACCCGGGACGGAGTTGTCAAAAAGAAAGAAAGCTATATTATGGACCGGACTTTCTTGTATTGCTGTGTTTATATTAATAAGATATACTAACCTATATGGAGACCCCCATCCCTGGGAGTACCAGATAAGAACCCGTTACACTATACTTTCCTTTATTAATTGCAATAAATACCCGGTATCTTTATTATTTGCTTTAATGACCCTGGGACCAGCCATCTTGTGTCTTTATTTATTAGAAAGTATGGATAATGTATTGGTGAAAATTCTTGTTAATGTGGGCAAGGTGCCTATGTTCTACTATATACTTCATCTTTACCTAATTCATTGTGCAGCCTTTTTTACTGGAACCACCAACAAGTTTCATTTATGGGCTGTTTACCTTGTTTGGTTCGGAGTCGTCCTTGTTCTTTATTTTCCATGTGTTTGGTATGGAAAATATAAGTCGGCACATCCTGAAAAAAGATGGCTTAGTTACTTGTAATATAAAATGGAATGATTTTAAGAGTGAGGGCTATCCCTCATGCTTGCATTTCAGCGGAGGCGCCTTCCCCTGAACGGCTACCCCCGCTTACGTGCATATAACAATTAACCACTCAATGACCACTTCGGTTGCCCTTTGAAGTGTTAAATAACACTTTATTTATGGACATTTTGAATAATTAGACGAGACCTATCTCAATAACCTTCGCAGAATCTGTAAAAATCATATTTCAGGTATTCTTTTGTCTGCGGTTTTCCTCAAAATGATATTACGAAGTTGTTAAGTTTGATTTAACAAATAGATAAAGCCAAAGTTATGGAAAAATATTCTATCTTTGAAACGATACGTATAGAATAAAATAACTTTTAAAAACCTAAAAAAATGAATAAGGACACAAACTCCCTGAATTGGTTTGAAATACCTGCAACAGATATTTCAAGGGCAACCAAATTCTATGAAACAGTTTTTGATATTAAAATGAACCCTATGGGTGAAATGATGGGTATGAAAATGACAGGCTTCCCATCTGAAATGGGTAACGGAAAAGTAGCCGGTGCTCTTGTTGAAGGGCCTCAGCATAAACCTTCTACGGAAGGAGCAGTTATATACCTGAATGCTGATCCAAGCATTGACACGGTTATTAACAGAATTGAACACGCAGGCGGTAAAGTGGCAAGCCCTAAAATTCAAATCTCACCTGAAATTGGATATATGGCATTCTTTACCGATACCGAAGGTAACAGAATCGCTCTCCACGCTCAAAACTAAGAATCTCTTATTTATTCTCGAACCATTCTTTGGAGGTACGGTAAACCGTACCTCTGAAGAGTGCTACCTTTTCTTCCCCTTTTCTTACAGTAATATAGTAAATCCCAATCTTATTGCTAAGGCTTACCTCTGTAGCCTCGGCAAGTATAGTATCGCCTTCTTTTAAGGATACCGTATGCGAAATGGAAGTTTCTATCGAAAGGCTCTTTGTTCCATGTGAATTGGATGCAAATGCAAGGGCGCTGTCAGCAAGGGAATAAGCGATTCCGCCATGGGCAATGGAAAAACCATTCAACATTTCCTTCCTGATTTGCATTTTTAAAATACAATGCCCCGGTTCCACTTTAACTCTTTCTATTCCCAGCCACTGGCTAAAGTAATCATTGGTAAACATGGTATCTACCACTTTTTCTGCTAATGCTTGATTGTCCATATAAAATAAATTAACAGTTTTCTATGTATGCGCCTTGTGTTTTAATACTATAATAAGGTAAATTCAATTGCTGACATTCTTTTTCCCACTTTTTCAATTTATAGTCCGGTACCGATGAATCGAATATCAGTGTATCAAAATTAAAAGCATTTTTTAAACTAAGCATATCAAGGTCATACCTACCGGAGACTATAATGCAATGCAGGTGCAGTTTATTAGCGGAGGAAGAAGGCACATCGGTATTTTGCCTTATAAATGCAACTCTCTGGTTGTTAAACTGTGCAAACTGCTTTTGCAGCATCAGTTTGCCTGAAAATAATGTAGCATTTGTGTCTGAATAAATAGTACGATAATTCTTTATTCCCAGTTTCCACCAGTTATACTGTATATGAAAGGCAATATCAGCAGAATCAATTTTACCAAATGGGAGCAGGCAACTTTCTCCTGAAATAAATGAAATGGCAGACTTTCCGGGGATATTATAAACCGCCAATATTTGCTGGTGCAAATGGGCTGTTTTTTCTATTGCTTTATATGCAATAAATACGGTAAATACTGCCAATCCTGAAAAGAGTAGGTTGTATCTTTTCGAAAAGAAGAAGGTAACAAAACAGGTAATGCAAAGAAATAAGAGTATTACTTTAAAATTCGAAATGCTGATTCCCTTTGATACAGAAAAAGGCAGGTGTGATACCCCTGCAACGATAGTATTCATAAGCAGGAGGCTTTTTTGAAGTAACCATGCTGAAGCAAAAGAAAGATAAGGTATCCACGAAGTAAGAAAAAAGAATATCCCTGTGCATATAACTACTGCAAGAAGAGGAACAACCAGGATATTCGCAAGGATGAAATAATTTGAAAACTGATGAAAATATAATAACGACAAAGGGAGTACAGCCAACTGTGCCGAAACAGATACACAAATTAACTCCCAAATTCTTCTTACAAACAGAGTACTTGGTTTAAAAACAGATTGAAGGGGTTTATATATTATAATGATTCCAAACACCGCGAGATAAGAAAGTTGAAAGCTGCTGTCTGCAATTGAAAATGGGTCGAACAATAACATTAAAAAAGCGGATGCTGCAAGAGTATTAACCGTATTGGTATATTTTCTAAAATGCCTGCCAACAGTTAAAAAGCTGAACATAATAGTTGCCCTTAGCACCGGGGTTGCTAAACCTGTGAACAGCGCATAAAGCCACAAAAGCAGTAAGATAATAAGCAAGCTTAGTTGGTTCCCATATTTTAATTTAACGGGGAAAATAATAATGTAATTCAGTATAATGAATAATATGCCCACATGAAGCCCCGCTACGCAAATTACATGTATAACTCCGCTGTCGATAAAGCTCTGTGTAAGGGGCTGGGAAAGATCTTCACGATATCCAAGCAAAATGGCTGAAGCAATTTCAGCTTCCTTGCCACCGATTTTTTCATTAAGTAATGAAACTAATTTTTTCCGGCTGTTATTTACAAATTGAAGTAAACTATTGGACTCGTTAGTTCCAGATAGTATGTAATCTTTTCCGGGTGTATAACATTCGTAATTTATACCATGTAGCTGTAGGTATTGTTTATAATCAAACTCATCAGGGTTGGATGGCGGTTCAATTTCCTGCAAATTGGAGTATACGCATAATTTGTCTCCATAATTTAAATTCTCCGAAATAGAATTTTTCTGAAAATAAAATAGAGCCTGGCTATTGGCTTTGGTAACCAATCCATTTTTAAATACGCCTGTAATTTCTCCGGTCGCTTTTATTGTTCTTTGTTTCTCCTGTGGGATGGAAGTGAGTGTAACAATTAGGCTATCCCGGCCATTTCCCTTTATGTTTCCAACATAATTTTTATTCTCAGAAGGAGTACGCAATAATGACGTGCAGTAACCGAAAGCGAACAGGGTAATAAAAATTAATAGCCCGCTAATCCACCGCAAAGAGTATTGTCCACTTTTTACTTTTTTCTGTCTATTCCAAAGCAAAAGCAGGCATAAAGAAAAGAGCCCCAGATAGATTAAACAATGATGTAATGGGTAGTTTAATTCAATAATAATACCTATTGCAAACGGAATAAATATGCGTACAAATGGTAGTTGACTGAGTTTGGTACGCATAAAATAAATTTCATTTAGTACCTGTTGCTACGGGTATAGCAGAAAAATCTGTTACCTGTACACCCTGGTAGTAAAAATTTAACATCTGCAAGTATGAATAGCCCAGTTCTGCCATATGTATGGCACCCTCTTGGCAGAAGCCAACACGGTGCCCATTTCCTCTGCCCTTTAAAACTATTCCAATACTATCTTGTCCAACCGTAAAATAGGTAGAATGCAGGCTCAATTCGAGCCGCATATCTTTTAGCGGAATTAAATATCCTTTGTCATAAAAGTAAACCCTCTTTTGTTCGGGTATGGAATCCCAGTAATTTTCCCCACGGGTATCTCTTTTCGAAAGGGTAGCTTCTTTTTTAGACAGGTAGTTTTGCCAGTCAATTGTGCTAAAATGTTTTTCCCAGGTGGCATGTAGCTGGTTCAGGCAGAAAGTGTCTTTCACGGCTCGCAAATAGGGGAGTGACAAGCTCCATACATCCTCTGAATTTACAGTGTACCCGCCACAATTCGAGTGGTATCCCGCATTGATAAGGTGATTGGAATTATCTACAATTACCAGCCCTTTTGTCGTTTCAACAGCTTCCAATATATCGGGTATGTTAGCTGCTCCTTTATATACCTGGCAATGCACAAGGTCACATAATTCATATTCTTCCCCATAATGTCTCGTCAAGTTACTTAGCGCATAGGTTCGGCAAATAATAGCCTGTGCTTTGTAATACTCTGATGGCCGCCGGTGCCCTGCCTCACATTCTACAACTCCTGCTATATAATGCTCGAACTCCACAATATTCACCATTTTTAAATACCCCCCGCTATTCGAAATAAGCAGTTCGTCATCGTACAGCCTGCTTGTTTTATCTGGTATGGGTTTTATATTGAAGTTGCAATCGGCAGTACACTCTTTTAACCGAATAGCACTATATTTCCCCAATTCGCGGTCAAGCGTCTTTACCTCCAATAAATTTCCCGAAGATTTTATTTGATATACACTCGATGACGTTACTGAATCAATAACTTTTCCATCTCCTATCAGAAGGTAATTCCCCTCATTTGGGGCAAGAATAATGGCCGAAACATTTTCATCGGAATATATGCGTACATTTATATCAGTGGAAAATACAGCTAAAGCAGGCAAAAGAAGAAATAAAAATAACAAGGGTTTCCTCATGTAGCAATAGTATGTATTTTATTTTCATAAAGAAAATCCAAAATTACCTTGGCTGCCCTTGAAGAAGCTCCCTGTCCACCTAATTTCTCATACAGTTCCTTATATTCACTTATTATCCGGCTGCGGTAATTAACATCTTCCAGCAACTTTTTTAATTCCCCCGAAAGATTTTCAACTGTCAGTTCATGCTGTATTAATTCTTTCACTACTTCTTTCTCCATTACCAGGTTAACCATACCGATAAATTTCAATTTTTTACCAATCAGTTTTTTTGCAAGATGGTAAGAAATGGTCCCGGTCAGTCCCTTAGCGCGGTAGCAAATTACTTCCGGAACATTCCACATGGCAGCTTCCATGGTTGCAGTGCCCGATGTAACAAGAGCTGCTGTGGAATGAGATAGCAATTCGTATGTTTTACCATAAACAATAGAAATATTAGTATGATTTAAAAAATCTGCGTACCACTTTTTATGTGCGGAAGGCGCTCCTGCAATAATAAATTGGTAAGATGGAAATTGCAATGCCGTGTCTCGCATCACGGGAAGCATGTTTTGTATTTCCTGGTGCCGGCTGCCGGGAAGTAAGGCTACTATTGGTTTATCAGGCAGGTTATTCGTGTGTTGGAAATCTTTCAATGAAGAATAAGGGGAATGATTTATTACATCTAATAAGGGGTGCCCGACAAAATCAACCTCATAATTATATTTAGCGTAAAAATTCTTTTCGAAAGGAAATATAACGAGCATTTTATCTACCACCTCTTTGATTAAATTTACCCGTGACGACTTCCATGCCCATACCTGTGGGGAAATATAGTATACTATTTTAATGCCTGCTTTTTTGGCAAACCGGGCAATTCGTAAATTGAAACCGGGATAATCAACTAAAATAAGAACATCTGGTTGGTAAGCAAGAATATCACTCTTGCAAAATTTAATGTTTTTCAGTATTTTAGGGAGATGCTGAACAACTTCGGCAAAGCCCATAAAAGCCAGGTCGCGGTAGTGTTTCACTAAGGTAACACCCTGCTGCTGCATCAGGTCGCCACCCCAGCCCCTAAATTCTGCCTGCGCATCATCCAGTTTAAGATTTTTTACCAGGTTAGAAGCATGAAGGTCGCCGGATGCTTCACCGGCAATGATATAATACTTCATGCTAAATCAGCTTCATAATGCATACATAAATGGCATAAACAAAAGTGGCCTGCAATACTCCTCTTGCAGATTTGTCGCGGTTGGTCCAGATAAATATAAAAAACAGCAACAGGTTCGATGTTGCACACAGACTGATAATAGGTAAAAATATTTCTCCGGTACCTAAATAGTGGAAAAAGGAGAGCAGGTTCATCCCATGGTAAGCAATTAAGTAATAGCTCATGAATATCACAAGGGGAAGTAAAAGCCCTAGTACAGTGCCTAATATAACAGAATCGTATTTGGTTTTGCCAAGGTATTTCATAGGTTTGGGCTAAGAGCAAATTCCTGGTTTGCAAAAGTACAAGAAAGCATGGCTCAAATGGTATTAAAGTTTTTCAGAGCTTTGTACGTCAATACTCAAATGAGCAAACTCATGACCTTAGACGGCAGGGTGATTTTTGGATTCATTATCTTTTTTCTCGTTTTATTCCTGATTGATTTATACGTTTTCAGAGGAGTGAAGACCATCTTTTCTAGTTCATCATTCCCGGTGCGAAGGATTGCTGCGTGGATATACTGGCTGGTAAATATTACCTTTAGCTTGTGTGCAATTTATATAATACTGTCTGTTACCTACTTCGGTCATACCACACATGTAAGACATACTCCCTTCCTGGTATCATTTGCAATTGCAGCATTCTTACTACTGTATATTCCCAAACTTATATTCGGTTCATTCCTCTTATTGGAAGATGTGTATAGGTTATTACGTGCATTGGGTATAGGAGTTTACAAATTGGCTTCTCATTCTAATACACCTTTGGATTTTTTTCAGTCACGGAGAAAATTTGTAAGCCAGTTCGCTACCGTAATTGCCGGCATTCCATTCATCTCTATTATTTATGGGGTAACGAAAGGGAAATATAATTTTAAAATCCATAAGGTAGAAGTAGCATTCGAAGGGTTACCTAAAGAATTTGATGGACTTAAAATCACGCAAATATCTGATATTCATTCGGGCAGTTTTGATAACCCCGAACCGGTGAAACATGCTGTAAAATTGGTTAATGACCAAGGTTCGGATATTATTTTCTTTACCGGCGACCTGGTGAATAGTATAGCTGATGAAATGGACCCCTGGGTAGATGTTTTTAAGGAATTAAAAGCGCCTATGGGAGTATATTCCATTTTCGGGAATCATGACTATGGGGATTATGTCCGCTGGTATAATACAGACCAAAAGAAGGCAAATCTTGACAAGCTCGTGAATGTGCATAAAGAGCTTGGTTTCCGGTTGATGCGGAATGAAAACCTGAAGCTTGAGAAGAATGGAGCCACTATTGATTTGATTGGAGTAGAAAACTGGGGCAGGGGTGGTTTCAGTAAATATGGCGACCTTGATAAAGCCTTGGTGGGAACAACTACAGGCTCATTCAAAATATTACTCTCGCATGATCCTTCACATTGGGAAGAAAAGGTAATGAACCATCCTGAAGAGAATATTCATCTCACTTTCGCAGGACATACGCACGGTATGCAGTTTGGTATAGAAGTACCGGGTATTAAATTTTCGCCCGTGCAATTCCGTTATAAAAGATGGGCGGGGTTATATGAAGAAAACAACCGCTACCTCTATGTTAACCGGGGATTGGGATTCATCGGGTTCCCTGGCAGGGTGGGCATTTGGCCCGAAATTACAGTTGTTACGTTGAAAAGCGCCTGAAGGGTTTTTTCTTAGGTTCCCTATATTGATTGGAGAGCGTACGAACAAGTACTCCGCCCGAATTTTAGCTTGGGGCTGCTTATCCTTTGCATATTATTATGTACTTTTGGCAAATAAACCTCAGAATCATTGATGTATTTAAAAAAGGAGTACCGCTTCTATCAATTTGGTGAGTCAGCATATAAAAAAGCGTATAAATTATATCAACTGGCCTATTTTTTTTGGAAAGGACGTAAGGACAGAAAAAAAATCAAACTTTTAAGGGAGTATATAAAACCTGGTATGACTATAGTTGATATCGGGGCAAATATAGGTTTCTATACCACGATTTTTTTAAAGCTTGTCGGGGAAAAAGGAAAGGTTTATGCCTTTGAACCTGACGAACTCAATTTTCAACACTTGCTTGCAAATACTGCTACGCATAAGAATGCAATTAATAATAAGACCGCAGTCTCTGATAAGTCAGGTAAAATAAGGTTTTATCCCTGCGATATAAATGTTGACCACCAAACCTATGATAATGGAGAAGGCAGGCCATTTACTGAAATAGATTGCGTTTCGATGGACGATTTTTTTAACAATGGACAACCGGTAGATTTATTAAAAACAGACACGCAAGGTTTCGATTATTTCGTAATTAGTGGGATGAAGGAATTGGTGAAAAAATCAAAGCATTTTATCCTGATAACTGAATTTTGGCCATTTGGATTAAATAAAGCTGGTACAGACCCCGGAGAATTTATTGCGCAATTAAAAGAAATGGGTTTTGTGCTTACATTTATGGATACAAGGGGAGAGCACGAGTATAGGCAGTTGATAGATGATTGGAGTTATTATACCGACATTATTGCAATTAAAAAATCAGTTTAAAATAGGGCGGACAGGTGAAAAAAATTAGCCATATCCCTCTTTCTTATATTGTTCTTATTAACCTGGCACTGAAGCTTGTAATGTTTTGCTACATTGGGCCATGGGATAAAGCCGTAGAGAATAATACCATTCTTGTAAGCGATTCAAAAGGATACCAGCAGGTAGCAGAAAATCTACTACACTCTCACTCTTTTGCACCCTTAAAAGATACGGTTGATATAAATAAATTTTCCGAGTTAAGGGCGACCGGCTATCTTATGTCTCATCCGGATGGATGGATGATGCCGGCATACGCTGTTTTTCTTGCAGGGATTTATTCGGTTGCAGGTATAAAGCCGTATGTGGCTATTTTAATCCAGATAATGCTGAGTCTTATTTCGGTCATATTAGTCTATCGCATATGTACACTTTTATTTAAACAGGCCCGGATTGCGACTATTACCGCACTGCTTTTTGCCCTCGATATTCATTCTATTTACGCGGCCAATGAATTACTCACCGAAACTCTATTTGTTCTTTTCTTTCTTGCCGGCGTTTATTATTTCCTTATAGCAATGATGCAGGGTAAACTTTCCACCTTTGCAATAGGCGCTGCATTTATGGGGCTGGCAAGTTTAACAAGGCTTATAGCGCTTATGTACCCGCTTTTGCTTGTATTTATTTTATTGATTTTTTCCCGACAAAAAATTCAGTGGAAATTAAAAGCGATCCTTTTATATACGGTTATATTTGCTTTTTTAAATAGCCTTTGGTTAATCAGGAATTATACCTGTTATGGGCATTGGCAAATTACTACTCATGGCGGCTGGGCTCTCGCAATGTATAATGCAAGTCTTACAGAAGAAAACAGGTCCCGTCAGAATCTTGATTCCATCAGAGTTTCTTTCCAGAAGCAGGCAGATTCTATGGGTTTCCGGAAATCAAGAGATATTTTTGTGCAATCAGATATTTATCAAAAGATAGGTTCAAAATACATTGCTAATCATAAAGCAATATATGTAGTTACCATACTGGAAGGGAATATAAATATGTTCTTGTCACTAGGAAACAGGAGTATGGCTAAAACATTAGGGTGGTGCAAAACCGGACCTGCGGAAAATTTCGCAGGAATTAACCCGCAAAAAATAAAGCAAAATTTTAGTTCCGGGAAAAAAGAAGCAGCGTTGGGAATTATTATTATAATAATCCTTCTACTGCAATATGTAGGGGCTATTTATGGGATAATAAAACTAGTTATTGAGCGGAACTTTATGGTGCTCAGCCTGGTGGTTTTTACGGCTATCTATTTTGCAGTTATAACGGGTCCATTTGGCGAGTATAGATTCAAATTACCTGTGGTCCCTTTTATCTGCATAGCTGCCGGATATGGTTATTCCAAACACAAAAGCAATGAGAAGCTAATGGAAGCAATACCCTCCGCAAGTAGTGTTTAAATAATACAGAATTAGTATGTTATTACGAATGAAGGGTTCCCTTCTTGACTAAGAGTTCTTCTGGTGTTTCTTTGTTATTGTCGTCCACTATGCAGCAATCAACAGGACATACAGAAGCACATTGTGGCTCATCGTGAAACCCTACACATTCGGTACATTTATCACCTACTATATAATATCTGTCAAGTTCCACAGGTGATTGGGGGGTATCTGCATCACTTGTGAGTCCACTTTTCCCTTTAAATACTCCCTTTACTGTGGTACCATCCGAAAAGCGCCATTCGTTACCACCTTCATATATTGCATTATTAGGGCATTCTGGTTCGCAAGCCCCGCAGTTTATACATTCATCTGTTATTCGTAGTGCCATAAATTATTCAAATAAAGATTACAAAGATAATCAAAATAGGCGGCTTTAGCTTATCACCCCTTTTTCCCGCCTCCAAATTCCATTAGGTAGCTTTTAATAAAATCGTCTAATTCTCCATCCATTACTGCTTGCACATCCGAGGTTTCATAGTCCGTACGAAGGTCTTTAACTAACTTATACGGGTGCATTACATAATTGCGTATTTGTGAGCCCCATTCTATTGATTTTTTGCTGCTTTCAATGGCTGAAACGGCTTCCATTTTCTTACGGAGCTCTCTTTCATAAAGCTGCGATTTCAACATCTTTAAAGCTGTTTCTTTATTTTGAAGCTGCGAGCGGCTTTCCTGGTTTTTAATAATAATTCCGGAAGGCTTGTGATATAAGCGTACTGCCGTTTCTACTTTGTTTACATTTTGTCCGCCTTTTCCTCCTGAACGAAATGTTTCCCACTCAATATCTCCCTGGCTAATTTCAATTTCTATACTGTCGTCAATCAAGGGATATACATATACTCCGGCAAAGGAAGTATGTCGGCGCGCATTAGAATCAAATGGGGATATGCGAATCAATCGATGTACCCCATTTTCCCCCTTCAGATAGCCAAAAGCATATTCCCCTTCAATTTCCAGTGTTATAGATTTGAGGCCTGCTGTTTCACCCTCTTGTTTATCCAGTTCTTTTACTTTATACCCATGCTTTTCAGCCCACATAATATACATTCGCATAAGCATATATGTCCAATCCTGGCTTTCGGTTCCACCTGCCCCTGAATTAATTTCCATCACCGCATCCAAATGGTCTTCCGGAGAGCCTAACATATTTCTAAATTCAAGTTCCTGTAATATTTTCAGAGTTTTGTTGTACTCTGTGTCCATCTCTTGTTCAGTAGCGCCTTCTTCCTTAAAAAAGTCATACATGGTCAACATATCATCTACACTCATCTGCAAGTTCGCAAATGCTTCTGTCCAGGTTTTAAGCCCCTTTATTTGCTTTAAAACCTGTTCTGCTTTTTTAGGATCATTCCAAAAGTTGGGTTCCTGTGTAATAGATTCTTGTTCGACTATCTTCGTTAACCTCTTTTCTATGTCAAAGATGCCCCCTCAGCACATCAAAGCGCTCCTTCACTTCCTTAATCTGGTCGTATGTAATCATTATTAATTAGGAATAAATATCTGGATATTTAGTTGGCTCAACTTCGTTCATAATGCTGTAAACAGCATCAAATATATCATCTACACTGGGTTTGGAAAAATAATCACCATCAGAGCCATAAGCAGGGCGGTGTTCTTTGCTCGTCAATGTTTTCGGGGGAGAATCCAAGTACATATATCCACTTTGTTCCTCCAAAGCCTGTTGCATCATATAGGCCGAAGCTCCCCCCGGTACATCTTCGTCAAGGAAAAGTACCCGGTTTGTTTTTTTTAGAGAATCTACAATCATTTTATTAATATCAAAAGGTAACAATGTTCTTACATCAATTATTTCCACGGAAATATTATATTCATTTAATTGCTGGGCAGCCTCCATAGCCATTCTGCAGAGAGGTCCATAGGTAACAATTGTCACATCATTTCCTTCTTGTATTATTTCCGGCACACCCAAAGGAATTTTAAATTCTCCCATGTTTAGAGGTTTCTTTTCTTTGAGGCGATAGCTATTTAGTGGTTCAATAATCAATGCCGGTTCGTTGGATGCGAGCAAAGTATTATAAAATCCTGCGGCGTGAGTCATGTTGCGGGGCACACATACATATATACCCCTTAAAGCATTTAGTATCATTCCCATGGGAGAGCCGCTATGCCAAATACCTTCCAGCCTGTGGCCTCTTGTACGTACAATAACAGGAGCCCGTTGTGTGCCAACTGTACGGTAGGCAAGTGTAGCAAGATCGTCACTCATTATTTGCAGGGCATAAAGGAGATAGTCAAGATATTCTATTTCAGCAATAGGACGAAGTCCCCGCATAGCCATTCCAATTGCCTGGCCTATTATAGTAACTTCCCTAATACCTGTATCGAAAACCCGTTCCTCGCCATATTTTTTTTGCAAGTTTTCCAAACCCTGGTTAACGTCACCTAATTTGCCAACATCTTCACCAAATATGGAAACACTGGGGTATTTATCAAGTATAGCATCGAAATTATCACGGAGTATTTCATGTCCGTTTGCCTGGGTTTCTTCTATATCATAAACCGGTTTTTTCTCTTTTATTCCTATTGCATCGGCAGTATAAAGAAGGGAATCATAACGCTCCATATTTTTTGCTGAAAATGCATTGTAGAAATTAAGGAGTTCCTGCCTTTCCGGGCTTCTTTCATTACGTGTTATCCGTAGAATATTTTTCACGAAAGATACTAAATCTCTCCGTAAAGGTTCTTTTAATTTCTGTAGCTCAGTAATGGTGGCGTCAATCAACCCTTTTTCCGTGGAAGTTGCAGAAACTTTCTGTAAAAGCTCGAGGATTGTTGCCTGCTCTTGCTTTATTTCATCCAGGTATGCTTTCCATGCCCTGTTTTTAGCATCTTTTACTTCAGTCTTAGCTTGTTCCTCTATTTGTGAAAGTTCTGTTTCGGTTGCTATGGCAAACTTTAGTATCCATTCCCGCATTTTTTTAATGCCATCAAAATCTTTTTCCCATTGGAGCCTTTCAGAAGTTTTATACCGTTCGTGGGAGCCAGAGGTAGAGTGTCCTTGTGGTTGGGTACACTCTTCTACGTGAAGAATAACCGGAACATGTTCTTTTCTACATAGCAATGCTGCTTTTTCATAGGTTTCACAAAGGGCAGAATAATCCCATGCTTTCACTTTCAAAATTTCAAGCCCTTTATTGTTCTTATCTCGCTGCATACCTTGCAGCGCTTCCGATATGCTATTTTTAGTGGTTTGATACCCGATTGGGACGGATATTCCATAGCCGTCATCCCAAATGGAAACCAACATAGGTACTTGTATTACTCCGGCAGCATTAATAGTTTCCCAAAACATACCTTCCGATGTACTGGCATCTCCAATGGTTCCGAAGGCTATTTCATTTCCATTTTTGCTGAATTTTTCAGAATCACCGATTTGAAGAGCTGTCGTATTCCTGTATTGTTTAGAAGCCATGGCTAAGCCCAGCAATCGGGGCATTTGGCTGCCTGTTGGCGATACATCAGAAGAGGAGTTGCATTGTTCAGTGAGATTACTCCAGGTGTTATCTGTATTAATGGAATGGGTAGAGTAGTGCCCACCCATTTGGCGTCCTGCGGAAGATGGTTCAGCTTTCAGGTCAGCATGGGCATATAAGCCGGCAAACCATTCCTGAATGGTGAGTAAGCCCTTGGCGAACATAAAAGTTTGGTCACGATAGTACCCTGAGCGGAAGTCGCCAGGCATAAATACCTTAGCCATAGCAATTTGGGCGATTTCTTTGCCGTCGCCAAATATTCCGAATTTGGCTTTTCCCTGCAATACTTCTTTTCTGCCAAGAAGACTTGCTTCACGGCTTTCAACCGCAATCCGGTAATCGCGTAGAACAATACCCTTAAACTCAGAAAAGGACATTTCTTTTTTTTTTGTGGTTTCGCTTATCTCCTCTTTATTAGGCATATAATTAGGACTTGTACTAAAAAAGACAAACTTACATAATTTGGAGTAAAGTATGGGATAAAAATTAATATGGATAAATCTAGCAAAGGTAAATGCTGTCGGTTAGTGGAACATTGGTAGATTTGCAGAAAATTCTCGACTTTTATTATTCGCTTCAGATGGAATTTTAAAGGCATTTAACTTTTAAGAGTGGCTATAGTTGCAAAATACCGTCATTTTTTCCTTTTACTTATAATATGGATAGGGGCTTCTCTTGTTTCAGGTCCGCTTAATATTACTGTTGTAGTGTTAAGTATGTTTCTTTTGAAGGCCAAAAACAGGTATACAGAAATGATTGCCGGACTATGGTTTTTATGCACTATGTCAGATAATGCACTAGGAAAATTCAGCCATGGGCAAATTGTTACTGTCAATGGTTTCGATGGAGCAAAGTACGCCTGTATGATACTTCTCGTAATATTCTTGTTTTTTGATATAAGAAAGTTTTCCCCTTTAAGTAAGTTTTATTCACGATTTGTTCCCTTTTTTGTAGTGGCACTATACTGTTTACTATATGCACCATATAGTATTTTTATTGAATCTTTCTCAAAAACACTATCCTATTTTATTCTAATATATATGGTTCCAAACTATGTAAATAAGAGTTATAGGGATGATGGACTTGATTTTTTAAAGCTTCTTATTTATGTCGCCATATTTGTTTTATCTTTTGGGCTTCTCCTTAAAGTGACCTTACCTGACTTGGTAACCTTTGATGAGAGATATAGAGGATTAATGGGTAATCCTAATGGCATGGGGCTTTATTGCTTAACGGTGTTTCTTTTGTTTGCATTGACTACTCTATCCTTTCCCGAATTATTTAGCCGATGGGAAAAGATTCTTTTTTACTTGTTGCTCTTTGGATCGGTGTTCTTGTGTGGTTCAAGAAATACCATTGTTGCCATTTTAGTGTATATTATGTTTTCATATTTGACAAGTCTGTCCACATTTTTTGGATTTATCGTATTTCTTCTTGTTGTTTCTGCCTATGGGTATATTGATGCACACATTGTAGATATTGTAAAATCGCTCGGTCTTGAAAATTATTTCAGGGTGGGGAGTTTGAATGATGCGGCAGGAAGATACATAGCATGGCAATTTGCATGGGATCATATTTCCAGTAATATTTTCCTTGGCCATGGCTTTGAATATACTGATTACGTGTTTCATACCAATCAGGATGCACTGAATGCCTTGGGGCATAATGGAAATGCACATAGCTCGTTCCTTACTTTTTGGTTGGATACAGGGCTTATTGGCTTGCTTTTGTTTTTATATGCGTTTATAGGAACATTTTTAGTGGCTGCACGCCGGAATAAGGTGGTAGTGGCCGCTTTATTTGCCATATTGTTCTCAGCAGTATTTGAATCATATCTCACCGCATCGTTAAATCCTTTTACCTGTATTATTGTTATATTCTTAACTGTGTTGACTAATGATGAAATATTCCCACTCGAAGCCACGACTGTTATTCCTTTACACTGAGCTCTCGGGGTATTTTCTGGCATGCCTTAAAGAGCTCCGTCAAATAGATGATTTTGAAATTTATGTTATTCATTGGGATATCAATAAAGAAGCACCATTTAGTTTTTCATTTCCGGAGCATATAAAGTTTTATCCTAAAAATTTAATAGAGATTGGTGAATTAGCAAAGAAGATTGAATCCTTTGAACCGGATTTTGTCTATTGTAGCGGGTGGCTCGATAAGGATTATCTTAAAATTATTTCCAGATTCAAAAAAAAAATTCCAACGGTAATTGGCGTAGATACTCCTTGGCAAAACCGCATAAAGCAATATGTAGCTTGTTTTCTTAGTTATTTTACACTTCAAAAAATATTTACACACTGCTGGGTCCCTGGGGAAAGGCAGGAGAAATATGCCCTCAAACTTGGCTTTAAGAAGCAAAATATAAAAACAGGGATTTATGCTGCCGATTTTGAATATTACAACCAATTAGGGTTAAAATATGCGGATGATAAAAAGAAAATGTTTCCCAGAAGGTTTATCTATGTGGGCCGGTATACTTTTCTGAAAGGGCTTCCTGACCTTTGGGCTGCATTCATTGAATGGAAAAAGGAAACGAGCTCAAATTGGGAGTTGTGGTGTCTTGGAACAGGAAATCTAAATCCCATAGAGTTTGATGGCATAAAACATTTTGGATTTGTTCAGCCTTCCGATATGGAGAAATTTATACAGGAAACAGGTGTGTTTATTTTGCCTAGTCACTTTGAGCCATGGGGTGTTGTTTTGCATGAATTTGCGGCAGCAGGATTTCCACTCATTTGTTCCGATGCTGTTGGCGCTTCGGAAGCATTTGTAAGGAATGGCAAAAACGGATTCATTTTTAAAAAAGGCAACATAAATGTAATAAAAGAGTGCTTTATAAAAATAGCTTCTTTAAAAGATGAGGAATTAATCCAAATGGGAAACACTAGCAGCGAGTTGGCACACACTATAACTCCGCATACATGGGCTGAAACAGTAGTAAGCATTTTAACAGAATACAAATCAGAATAATATGGAAAACAGGAAAGAAGCCATTGGAGTTATAGGAGCCGGGACAATGGGGAGTGGTATAGCCCAGCTTGCGGCTGTATCGGGCCATAATGTACTATTGTATGATTCTTTAGATGGAGCTTCAGCGAGGGCCGTGGAAAAGATTAAGTCAACATTAGAGATGCTTGTTGAAAAAGGAAAAATCAATCTATCTCAATGTAACGAAATAGTAGAAAGAATAAGGATTGCAAATTCTTTAAATGATTTTGTTGCCTGTGATATAGTAATAGAAGCTGCGATAGAAGACTTGACGATAAAGAAGGAAATATTTAAAAAATTGGAAGAAACCTGTAAGCCATCGGCAATACTTGCTACCAATACATCCTCTATTTCCGTTACCGCAATTGCCTCAGCTTGTAAAACAAGTGATAGATTTTTAGGGATACATTTTTTTAATCCTGTCCCAATAATGCCACTGGTAGAAGTAATTCCCGGACTCGGTACTAATAATGTGATACTAAATAAGGCAAATGAAACTATTAAATCTTGGGGGAAAACTACCGTAATTGCAAAAGATACACCAGGTTTCATAGTTAACAGAGTGGCGCGTCCTTTTTATGGAGAAGCCATTAGAATATATGAAGAGGGAATAGCAGATATTGCTACTATAGACTGGGCAATGAAGGACATAGGTGGTTTTAAAATGGGTCCTTTTGAATTAATGGATTTTATAGGCAATGATGTTAACTATGCTGTTACAGAAACAATATGGAGCCAATTCTTTTACGATCCGCGTTATAGGCCCTCTCTTATCCAAAAAAGACTATTTGAAGCAGGTTTTTTGGGAAGGAAAACAGGCAGGGGATATTATGACTATTCGCCGGGGGCTGAACCTCTGCACCCTATTAAAGATGAAAAAACAGGTAAAATGATATTCCGGCGGATAATTGCCATGCTTATCAATGAAGCTTATGAAGCCCTTTATTATAAAATAGCTGCAAAAGACGATTTGGAAACAGCTATGACAAAAGGGGTAAACTACCCAAAAGGCCTTATAATGTGGGGGGAAGAAATTGGAATAGAAAATGTTTTAAAAACACTCGAAGAATTACAAAAATTATACGGTGAAGACAGGTACCGTCCCTCCGTTTTACTAAAGGCCGTGTAAGGATTTATTCAGATTTTTCATTTACAATTACGAAGGAAAACCCGGTTGATTGCCTTAAACACTCTACAGTATAATATAAGTTGCCACCTATATACATTGAAACGGAATTTTCACAGTTTTCATAGGAAATAACGGCATTTTAGTAAAGTGAAATTGATTCTTCTTCCTTTTTTATAACGGTTTTTTCTCTCCCTCCAAGTTTGTATTTTATGATGAGGACTTTATCGCGGACTCCGGGTGCAGGGTCTTGTTTACCGCAAAGTATATAATTAGCTGCCGATAATGTATAATGTCCTGCACTTATTTCATCTTGGATTAGCTGTGTCACATCAGTAACGCTTGTTGTATTGGGAATACCATATTTCGCTTCAATCAATTTAATATTCGGTAGCATTATGCTTTTTAGATAGTTAGCACGTATAAGTGCAATAATAGAGATAGTCATAAAAATCATTGGGATAAAATTAACAAGCATAAAATGTAAGATAGTCCCAATCGTCATATCAGCTATTTTTAAAGGGGTTGGGGATAATATTTGATTCCATATAACAGATGCTATTAAAGAGCTAACAACTCCTATTGCTACTTGCTTCCATGTTTTTTTCATGATGTTTAGGTGTATAATTTACACCCCAAAGAAACGGAATTTTGACGGTTTTCATAGGAAATAACGGCATTTAATTTTTAAAATTTCCATGCTTTGTGGTCTCTGATTTGTATTTTTTCATCATCCGAATAAATATTTTTCATATTGGGATTTTCGTGCTCATTTTGATAATTCCAGTCTAAACCGCCGGCAGTATGAAATCTTGACTTAAGCCGGATAAAATAGAACTCGTCTTTTAACCTGCCTTCCAAATCCGTGAATTTACCATTCATTACTTTATAAACATCCTCCCTAACGTCTAATACTCCTTTCAACGTAGTTTCTCCGCTTATGAGCTGCCGTAACGTTTCATCGTTTTTTTTCTTATAATCCTCAAATACTTCTTCCAGTTCTTTAAGTTCCTTCGCGCAATTATTTTGTGCTGATAATGCAGCCAGCTTTTTAAAAGTGATTACATTCACTAATGCCCATACTAAAACCATTAAGAGAATAATTCGAAGTGTTACCACAAAAATATCAGCCCATATATCGGCATGAGTAAATATATTATGTAGCTCATTACTAAACACCGTAGCGAATGCGGTTAGGATGGCCGATGTAACAACCACCATTATGTTTATCCAGAATTTCTTTTTGTCTTCCATAGTATTTGGGTTTTGAATTTATAACCCAAAGAAACGGAATTTTATCAGATGAAAAAATAATACCCATGTCCCATATAAAATATATGGCTTCAAATATAAGTACAATTCCTGCGAATTATACCCAAAGTAAAATAATATTTTATTGTTAATATCATTAAACTTCTACCTTAATTCCTACCTTAGTTAGAAAACATGCTCAATAGATTATTATTAACAATACAGATATTCAGAAGGTTGTTGTTTAGCCGACATATTAACAATATTTCTATATTTGTATCTCAAAATACAGATGAATGATATAAATACAAAGAATTAACTAACATATCAGCGTTAGCTTTCTTGCTTCTGGAAACTTAGACAATCTCCGGCAATTTACAAGGATAAGTTATACGCTCACGTCAAAGCGTGGGCTTTACTTATTTGTAAATTAGGTCTGTCTAAGTACCTCAGATGCGATAAGATAAATGTCCCACGCTGATTTTTTTACAAATAACCCCCTGTTCGGGACATTGGGGAAACAAAAACAATGCCCATGAAAACTACATTTTTATCCCTCTCACTGTTTTTACTGTTTCAATGCAGTTCACAAGCACAAAATACCCCACCACCTGCACCGGTATCTGATAACCCGACGACGGGGTTCATAGCTCTTGGCTTCGGTTCAGCTATGCCATTGGGGGATTATGGTTCTACCAGTAATTCGACGGCAAGCGGCTACGCTCAATCCGGCTCCATCATTGATATATCGGCAGGTATTCCTATCAATCATTCCAATTTTGTAATAGCTTTAAAATTTGATAATTTCAGCAATGGCTATGATATACAGTCATACTCGAATAATTTTGTTGCCAATAGTCCAGGTTATGATGTAGAAGTTATTAATTCAGGTGGCTATCATGGTGAAACTGCATTAATCGGACTATATGGTACAATACCAATACATAATTTCGTTTTTGATTATAGATTTATGGGTGGGTTTATGTTTGCCAGTTATCCCGCCATAAACTATACTGTAACAGATAATAATGTAGATACAGTCACGAACTTCAATCAGAGTTCCAGTAATAGTACTGCTTTTGCTTTTGATATTGGAATCGGGTTGCGCTGGAACGTTTCCCATCATTTCTGTTTACGGTTGGATTATGATTACCTATCAGCCAATCCGTCATTTACCCCGACCTTAACACAAATCAATACAAATTATGGAAATACAGTGAGTGTACCATATACTTACAGGCAGAAATTCACCTTAGAAAACGCAACGTTCGGCATAGGGTATGTGTTTGGAAGAAAATAAAAACTAAAACTGAAATTTTTATGCAAGCAAAACTTTTAATACTTGTATTGTCGCTGCTATTGGGAACTATGACCCATGCTCAAACATACTATGTAAAGGAGAATCAAACCTATGAACAGCCCATTATTGACAAGCTAATAGAATTGAATCAAAAAGTTACTACAAAACGGGAAAACTCAGAGTACACAATAGAGTGTATTGTAGAAAAATCTTCTACTGAAAGAACAAGAGGCCACCTAATTATTATTGATACAAAGACCGGAGATATAATTGCTACCAGTGCGGAAGAAAAGGGCGGTGATAATCAATATACGGGGAAAAAAGCTGGTACGGTTATTATGCAGAAAATCGCCAAAAATGAATTAGCCACCTTACTTCTAAAAAGCAAAAGATGAAAACAATACGCAGGTTTATAATAGCATTAGCTTTAACAATAGTCTCGTCTTATATCTATTCTCAAAGAATAGTAAATGGCACAACCCCATTAAGTATAGTGCAGGATTATTTTAGCCAATCTAACAAAATGAGGGATGAAGATTCTCCAGACCCAACTAAAATAACCGATTTATTACAGTATGAATTTATAGCCGTTGAAAACGGCAATGTTACCAATTACAATGCCTACAAAAAGTCAATAGAAAATATAGCCAGAGAAATTGAGAATGCAAAGATAAGGGGTGATAAATTCGGGTATTTATGGAAGATTACACAAGTTGTTAAAACCATAATAGACACTAATCATTCCGTGATTGTATGCAGGGCTTTATTAAAATCAAGTATTTCAGGTGGGGATATTACAGAACAAAAATTCATTATAACATTCTGCCTGATGAGAGGAAATGAATCATGGCTGATAGAATTATTGGATAGCGAACCGGATACTGAACAATAAGGGGCCAAACTTTTCCATGTTATTTTCGTTTTCTTTTTACTGGAACGGAAACACGCTCATGCCTCTTTCGTTTTGTTTCTTTCTTCTCTTTACGTCCATACGCAAGCAGTGCAGGATGTTTCTTTGGTTTATAGTTAACCTCGCATTTTTCCTCCAACACCGCATTGGCAATAGTTTCATTGAAAGGAGCATTGGTTCTTTTCTTATCCCTGCGATTGTACTTATACGCAGCTTCGGCTAAATAGAAGGGAAGGTATTTCCGGCTTAACACTCTGTACTGCCCTTTTATTCCACTTTTGATAATATTCCATACCGCATCAATAGTCCCGGTATGTATGCCGCCTTTAATGCCCTTCAAATGCCGTACATATTCCTTACTCATGTGGTTAACCGTATAATGGAGCAGGTGCTTATCAAATACATTGTATCCCCTGAACTCATCCGTCATTACCTTAGTTTTCTTCCTGTCTATATTCACATATTTCTTCAGTATCTTAAGCATAGTTTCACCGGTCAGCCGGTCATTTTCTACCTTTAGAGCTACCTTACCTATTTTGCCGTTCTTACCCCGTGATACAACTCCCACCACCTTCACTTTATCCGTACCTCTGCCACGTTTATAACTTACCTTACCCCACTCATCCACCTTCACTCCTTTATACCCCAAATATGCCTGTGCATAAGCAGGACGGTGGCGCTTACGGCCTCCAAAATAAGATTCATCCATTTCAACCACCCCTTCAAGCATATCAGGCTGGTCAAGCATGGCGCACCGGATTCTCATACCGCAATACCAGGCAGTCCGGTATGTTATACCAACGTTTATGTGAATATTCATTGCCGATACCCCGTTAGGATTGTTTAGCATCAGGGCGATGACCTGAAACCATTTCTGTAACGGCATTTTAGAAGCCTCGAATATGGTTTCGGTTAATACTGTAAAATCCCTGTGGCATTTATTACAGGAATAGCGGGGTGTTTTATAAATATGGGCGGTTCTTTGTTTGCTGAATTTTCGTTTTCTTCCCCGGACATAGATACTATCCGAACCACAGTAGGGACATTCGGGCTTAGGCTTAAAGCCCCAACGGATTTTTTCTAAATGCTCTACGCATTTATCATGCGTGTTAAATCGTTCAGATAGTTCTGATAAGTTCATACTATTGTATTTAGTGGATAGTATGGGGTTCCAACCCATATCTCTCAGCGTGCGGACGCCGTTATTTTAGCATTTAAACTAACTACCCGTTCTTTAATTATACAAAGCTAAACAGCCTGTTTATGATGGGAATGGAGTAGGGTGGTTAAAAGAACTACATAAATTTAACTACTTAATTTATGTACTTAGATTTATGCTTATATTTGTACCTGCGTGCGGACGCCTAATCCCTTTATGGGAAAGCAAAGTAAAAGCCCTTATTAAATCAGGGCTTTTACTTTTTATGGAATATATATTTGACGGCATTAAATATTTGTCCATTGCTATCAATGGGTGCTGTATAGGATATTTGATAGCCAAAAACATAAGCGATATATCCGGCAATGGTTTTTATACGGGAATCAAGATATTTTTTCCTTTCCTTACTTTTCATATTCTCATCAAGATACGTCTTCATAGTACCGTATACCAAATGAAGAAATGCAACCTTATCAGTCCTTATTTCCGGTTTCTCTAACATTTGATGAATTACCCCACCTATCACTTCGTCAATCATTTCTTCAAATGAATCGAAATAATATGTCTTATCATCTTTGAAATGAGTGAGGATTTCATGCTTGTAGTGTTCAAATTGTGATGAGTAAAATTTATTTTTTTCATCATCCGTTATAGAGAAAAATGAAAAGTACTTTTTAAATACCCGATAAGGGATTTTATTTCCTTTGGCAAGATGCGTTGATATAAAATCCTGGTATTTGAGCATTTTGTATACATCCTCCTTCTTAACCCTGAAATAATAGTAATCAGGATTTTTATCATCAAATAAATCTAACTTCTTCGGGATAGCCATACTATGTATATACGTACATTCACAAAAGTAGTGAGATATTCTAAAATGAGTATCTTTGCAACCGATATGATACTATTTACAAATAATTCAAGTGACGGAAAACCGCTAATAACGGCAGGATAAAGTATTATATAAAACGATAATAAGAAAAGCCTTGCTAAACAACAGCAGGGCTTTTTTATTGAATAGAAATGGAAAATAAGACAGAATGAATTATGAAACGGGGAATGACATTTCAGGAAAGGGCTAAATTGGCAATGGAGGCTTTAGCCAAACAAGAACCTGTTTCTTTTGATGAAATGCGGGCGCAAGTGCTCCGGGTAAGAGGTGATTTCAAAACACAAGAAGAGGCATTGAAGTTTGTTCGTTCTTTAACTAATGAGGAGTACGAAAACTATATGGGTTTTAAAAAAGATTCGACTCCTGATGAGAAAAATCCGTAATTTTCCGTTTCAATGTATATAGGTGGCTTCATCTATATTTTGAGATACAAATATAGAAATATTGTTAATATGTTAGACAAATAACAATACTCTGAATATCTGTATTGTTAATATGCCTATTGGGTATGTTTTCTAACTAAGGCAGGAATTAAGGCGGAAACTAAATGATATTAACAATAAAATATTATTTTACTTTGGGTATAATTCGCAGGAATTGTACTTATATTTGAAGCCATATATTTTATATGGGGCATGAGTATTGTTTTTCCATCTGATAAAATTCCGTTTCTTTGGAGTACGAATTTAAAACCTCAAAGACATGGGA